>NZ_JANLNX010000091.1:0-416147 GCF_025466015.1 Pseudomonas sp. 5P_5.1_Bac1
AAGCTCGGCCATAGGGTTTGTTTGCGTTTGCTGTAGGAGCGAGCTTGCTCGCGAAGGCCACAACTGGCCTGACTGACTGGCATTACGCCGCAACGGCGGTTTTTACGATTCAGCTTCGGTTTCCTGGCGCCTCAGTCCATCAGAACGCCGGCAGTACCGCGCCGCTGTACTTCTTCTCGATAAAGGTTTTCACCTCAGGCGAGGTCAGGGCCTTGGCCAGTTTCTGGACGGCATCGCTGTCCTTGTTGTCCGGACGGGCCACCAGGAAGTTCACGTAAGGCGAGTCGCTGCCTTCGATCACCAGCGCGTCTTTCGCCGGGTTCAGACCAGCTTCCAGCGCGTAGTTGGTGTTGATCAGGTCCAGGTCGACCTGGTCCAGCACACGCGGCAGCATGGCCGATTCCAGCTCGCGGAATTTCAGTTTTTTCGGGTTCTCGGCGATGTCTTTCGGGGTCGCCAGGGCGTTTTTCGGATCCTTCAGGGTGATCAGGCCAGCCTTCTGCAACAGCAGCAGGGCACGACCACTGTTGCTGCCCTCGTTCGGGATGGCCACGGTAGCGCCTTCCTTCAGCTCGCTCAGGCTCTTGACCTTCTTCGAGTAGCCACCGAACGGTTCGACGTGAACGCCGATCACGGTCACCAGATTGGTGCCTTTGCCTTCGTTGAAGTTCTTCAGGTACGGCAGGGTCTGGAAGTAGTTGGCGTCCAGACGCTTCTGGTCAACCTGCACGTTCGGCTGCACGTAGTCGGTGAAGACTTTGATTTCCAGGTCCACGCCTTCTTTGGCCAGGGTCGGCTTGATCAGCTCGAGGATTTCAGCGTGGGGAACCGGAGTCGCGGCAACCACCAGTTTTTCACCGGCGTGGGCAAAACCGGCAACCGACAGCGCGGCGGCCAGGGCGGTCATCAACAACGTCTTTTTCATGTGCAGTCCTTATTGGTATCCGCGCCTTGTGGGCCTCGGTAAGTGTTGGTTGGCCGGGCCCGTATTGCCCGGCGTGAGGCGGACAATACCGAGATTTTTTATTCCTTAAAAATATCTTTTGCTTAGCTGGTTATGCCTTTTTGTTCGCACCCTGCCATGCAGGACGCGCAACGCTCTAGCTCGCGGCTTGTGTGAGACGCAACAGGGTTTTCTCCAGCAAACGCTGCAACGCTCGACGCTCCGCGGCGTCGCCTTGCTTGCTGATGTGCTCCAGCCGTTCGGCCAGCGCCGAAAGTGGCGTCGGCAAATTCAGGTGTTCCGGCAGGATCTCGTCACCGCTGCCCAGCAACAGGGCGAAGTGAATGACGTTCTCCAGTTCGCGGGTATTGCCCGGCCAGTCGTGCAACTCCAGCACCCGCTGCGCCGCCTCGCTCAGCAGCGGCACCGGCAGGTTCAGCCGTGGGCTGTAGATCCCGATGAAGTACTCGGCCAAGGGCAGGATGTCGCCAACCCGCTCGCGCAGCGCCGGCAGTTCCAGCCGGCCTTCGTGGAGGTAGTCGTACAAGCGCTGGTGGAAGCGCCCCGCCGCCACGGCCTGGGCCAGGTCGATGCTGGTGGCCGCGACCAGGCGCACGTCCACCGAATGCGCCTGCTGCGCGCCGACGCGAGTGACCTCGCGGTTCTCCAGCGCCGCCAGCAGCTTGACCTGAATCGCCAACGGCAGGTCGGCGATTTCGTCGAGATAAAGGGTTCCGCCGTTGGCCGAGCCGAACCAGCCGGCGCGGCTGCTGGCCGTGCCGCTGTGGGCCCCTGCGGCGTAGCCGAACAGCTCGGCATCGGCGTAAGTCGGGCTGATCGCCCCGCAGTTGACCGAGACGAACAGCCCGCCGCGATCACTGGCGCGGTGAATCTGCCGTGCCAGCAATTCCTTGCCGGTGCCGGATTCGCCGCGGATCAGCACCGGCAGCGCCAGCGGCGCGAGAATTTCCAGTTCCTCGCGCAACTGGCGCGAACGCGGATCGACAAACACCAGCGCCTTGGCGCGGATGCTCAGCGGGCTCTTGTCGAGTTCGGGGAAGGTCAGCAGCGGCTGGCCGAAAGTGTCTTGTGCAGTCATGGCAAAACTCCCGCCCGGGCACTCCTGGCCCGGGCGTTAAGCGGTAAAAAGAAAAAGAGTGCGGTGGAATCAGGCGCGGCGAAGGGCGCCTTGTTCCAGACGGCTTTGCAGGCGGTACAGGTAGGCGAAACCCTGCTCCCAGCGGCGATGCCCGGATTTGACGTTGATGTGTCCGGCGCCGCCGAGCACGCCGGCTTCGGCGCCCCAGGCACGGGCCAGTTGCATCGCCCGTGGGGCGCTGACGGCCGGGTCGTTGTCCGACGTGACCACCTGGCTCGGGAACGGCAGTTGTTGCATGGGAATCGGTGCGAAGTTACGCAGCGCCGGCGCGCAGGCTGGGCGTTCGACATCTGCCGGCGCAACCAGCAGCGCCCCGCGTACCCGCCGCAGCAGCGCCGGGCTGGCCTGGGCCGCCCAGTGGGAAACGGTGATGCAACCGAGGCTGTGAGCGATCAGAATCACCGGCGCGTCGTCGGCGGCAATCGCCTGCTCCAGCGCGGCGACCCAGTCCTCGCGCTTCGGCGTCAGCCAGTCGGCCTGCTCGACACGGGCGCTATTGGGCAGCGTGCTGTGCCAATGGCTTTGCCAGTGCTCGTCTGGCGAACCTTGCCAGCCGGGGACAATCAGGTAACGGATCGACTCGTTGCGCATGGGGAATTGCCTCCTGCTGCGGTTGCGTGCATGCCGGCAAGTATTAGCGCTGGGGTTATATCCGTAAAGGAATAAGAAGCTATTTATTAATAACCAAAACAAGAGAAGGACCGCAGGGCGGTCCCGTTGTCGTTACTCGGTGGCTTGCTGCCATTCGGCCTTTTCCATGCCGTCGATCAGGGCATCGATCAGCGCCTTGGCGGCTTCCACGCCGTGCATCGCCAGCCAGACGAAGTTCGCTCTGCCGGCGTCTTGTCCGGTCGCTTCCTGGGCGGAGTAGTAAGCGCAGCGCAAGAACATCGAGGCGTGAACCAGGGTGCTGTGGGGGTCGATGCCGGCGTTGACAGAAAACAGAGGAGGGTGGTCGGCGGGGCATTCGCCGAAGTGGCGCGTGCAGGTGGGGGATAGGGGTGGGTCGGGGACTATTTTTTTCATCAGGAACTCCGGTGCGATATGGAGCTGATACCCGACCGTTTCCACACGGATAGGGTGGCAGCTGTACGCGGGGTGGAAAACCGGGGCACTGGAGAACCCGGCAGACCCGAAGGCCTCCCGCGCACAGCCGCCATAGCGACTGAACTCCAATACCCGGGTTTCCACGCCCGATCGCCGCTTTGACAGCGACCGGAGAAGCCTAGAGGGTGTGGGTTTCCCGGGCAAGGAAGGTGGGACCGACAGACCGCGTAGGGTACGTCCTAGGAGTTTTGGGTTCCACAAACTTTGTGTTTGCAGGTGTCTGGAATGGGGCTGTCTGGAGGTCGCGTCAGGGCCACCAGGCGCATGCCGATAGATATTTTTCGCTCTCAAGATCGAGCGCCGCCCGCGCGGCGCATCGCGAGCAAGCTCGCTCCTACATTGGTTGCAACGTGCCATGGCCTGACAGAGAGGCGTTGCCTGCTCTTGGCGCTTGGCGATGAATCGCGGGGAGGCTGTTGAGGTCGACTCGATACCGCGTCGTACAAACAAGGCTGCCAACCATGGCCTGGCAGACATAGGCACGTTGCAAACCTCTGTCTGTAGGAGCGAGCTTGCTCGCGATGCGCCGCGCGAGCGGCGCTCGATCTTGAGAACCCTGAAAACCTGTCGGCATGCACCTCATAGCCTGCATGCAGCCGCGAAATACCAATATCCAACAAAGGGGGGCGGCTGCATGCGCGGTGGAAAACCGAGTGAATGGCGAAACCCGGCAGGCCATTACGCCTCACGCACACAGCCGCCATAACGGGCGGGCCTGGAGAACGCGAACCCTAACCCTCAACTCCAGATCCCGGCCAGCAAGTTTGTGTTTGGAAATCTGTGACAGCCATCGAATACGGCGCGGGGTGTGAGGGCCTGCACGATTCCATTCGTACGGGTACCACCTCGCTGTAGCGTTTGAACAAACTTGCGTTGTTGTCGCGTCATTCCACCGCCCGTACGCTGCCTCGCTTTCCAGACGAGGGCACGTCATGAAGTGGAAGGATCTGATCATCGGCGGCAAGACATTATCGATGGCGCACTTACAGCCATTCGATTTGATGTTTGATGTGGCGGACGAGCAGGTCACGGTCAAATTCGAATTTGGCTTTCACTGCTTCACTGATGAAAAAGGCAAGGGAGAGTCGTTGTGCTTCAGGCATGAACGCCGTTATTTCTGTGAGGACCGGTATCACTGCAGCACCCAACTGCGCGACTACATGGAGCGACGCTTCTACAACGGTCTGGCGGTTCCGTATTTTGTTGAAAACAACCAACGGTACTACTGCCTGGACCTGCACGATTACGCAATTTTCTTCTCGATCAGCAAGCCCGCGAACACCACCAACCTACTCAAGCTGCGAGTCATCTCAGCCTATGAAGTCGCGACGTGGGGGCGGCATTCACTTCCTCGTGGAAAACCACACAATGTGCGTTACATCCTGGAAGTGCGTAATGCCGGAAAATCCATCTGAAAGCAAAAAGCCCCGAGGCTTTCGCACTCGGGGCTTTTGCTGAATCTGTATATCGGCCTGTTCTTTCGCCTTCGCTTATCCCGCTCACTGGCTAGGAGAGGCTTTCGCCTCCGAAATCGATACCCCCTTTCGGGTTCCGGTCCGTATCGATGGGGGCAAATCTACCGCTGCCTGACCTCTTCGTCAACCTGGGGTCCCCGTTACACCTGTCACAAAAAAAGGCCAGCCCCTGCCACAGGACCGGCCTTCAAGTTTGCCTGAGTTGCGTGTTGCTCAGCGGGCGGTGATCACCGAAAGCTTGGTAATCCCCGCACGTTCGATGGAAGCCATGGCGCGGGCCACTTCTCCGTAATTCACACCGTCATCAGCCTGCAGTTGCACCCGCACATCGGGGTCTTTGGCCTTGGCCGTCTGCAAGTTGATCTCCAGCAGATCCGGCTGGATTTCGTCCTTGTTGATAAATACCTTCCCTGCGCCGTCGATGCTCACCACCAGCGGGTCTTTCTGTTCCACCGGGGCCACGGCCTCGGTCTTGGGCAGGTTGATCGGGATCGCGTTGGTCAGCAGCGGCGCGGTCACGATGAACACCACCAGCAGTACCAGCATCACGTCCACCAACGGGGTGACGTTGATCTCACTCAGTACTTCATCACTGTCCTGGGTCGAAAAAGCCATGTCACACCGCCTCTTTCACGGGCTGGCCGGCCTGGGTGTTGGCCTTGTGCAGCGTTGGGTGGGCGATGACGCGGAAGGCACTCTTCTGCGCGAGGCTGTAGAAGTCGTGGGCGAAGTCGTCGAGGTCAGCCGCAGTCAGTTTCAGGCGACGCAGGAAGTAGTTGTAAACCAGCACCGCCGGGACGGCGACGGCGATACCCACGCCGGTGGCAACCAGTGCCGCACCAATCGGGCCAGCCACGGTTTCCAAGCTCGCGGAGCCCGCGGCGCTGATGCCTTTCAGGGCTTCCATGATGCCCCAGACAGTACCGAACAGACCGATGAACGGCGAGGTGCTACCGATACTGGCGACCACGGCCAGGCCGGTTTCCAGCGAGCGGCGTTCACGCACGATCT
This sequence comes from Pseudomonas sp. 5P_5.1_Bac1, assembly GCF_025466015.1. NCBI lineage: Bacteria > Pseudomonadati > Pseudomonadota > Gammaproteobacteria > Pseudomonadales > Pseudomonadaceae > Pseudomonas > Pseudomonas sp. 5P_5.1_Bac1. The sequence goes on from NZ_JANLNX010000091.1 coordinate 5,696, forward strand.
GTTGGCGCAGGGCACGTTCCAGGCGGTCCTGGTGGTTGATCGACTGGCTCAGGTCAGCGGCATGGCCAGGCTCGCCAACGGCGATGGCGGCATAACCGGCCTGGGCGACGCGGGCAGCGGAACCCGGTTGGGTCTGCGCCAGGTCGGCGGCCGAGTCGAGACTGGACGCGGCCCAGAATTGTTTGTGGAAGCGTTTGTCCTGGTTCTTCAGGCGGACAAACTGCACGGTCTTGACCAGGGCCAGGCCCCAGGTGACGACGGAGAAGCCGACCAGCAGCCAGATCACCGCGCTTTCGATGGATTCAAGTGGGGAGGCCAATACGCTCATGATGTGTTCTCTCTCGGGTTACGCGAATTTGGGTTAGCGAATCTTGAAATCGATGGGCACGCTCACCCAGCCTTCCTGGGCGACATCGCCCTGCTTGGCCGGGACGAAGCTCCAACGCTTTACCGCTGCCAGCGCGGCGTCATCGAGTTGGTCACGTCCGCTGCTTTTCTGGATCTGGATCTCGCCCGGCTTGCCGTTGGCGAGCACCTTGACCCGCAACAGCACCGTGCCTTCCCAGCCGCGACGCTGGGCCAGCGACGGGTATTCCGGCGCCGGGTTTTTCAGGTACGCCGCGTTGGCCGAAGCCGGGGTCACCGGGGCGGGCGCGGGCGGTGCCGGCGGTTGTGGCGCGGCGACCGGTGGAGCCGGGGTCGGCGGTGGTGTCTGCACCGGCGGCTGCGGTACCGGCTTTGGCACGGGCTTGGGCACAGGTTTTGGCTTGGGCACAGGCTTGGGCGGCGGCGGCTTCACGGCCAGTTCATCTTCCACCGGTGGTGGCGGCTCGACCGGAGGCGGTGGCTGGACCACGGGCGGCGGCGGTTCTACCACCGGCGGCGCCGGCTGGGAGAATTCGATGGTCATCGGTGGAATTTCTGGCGGTACGACCGGCAGAACCGGGGTCGGCGCCTGGCTGATCCAGTACGCGGCCGCGCCATGCAACACCAGGGCAAACACCCCAAGCAGGACTTTCTCACGACGGTTCAGGGCGCTGCGCGGCGTGCGCTGCAAGCGCTGCTGCGCCAGCGGAACACGGTGCGGACGGCCGAGATCGACCAGTTCGCCCGGCGCCGGGCGCCACAGCACATCGAGGGCGCTGGCGGCGGTCTGGACATTACCCATTGATAGACTCCTGGGGGTTCAATGCATTTCCTTCGAAGGCGGTCGGTCAGGGATGAAAAGCGCCTTCGCTTGCGGTGGATGATCGGGGCGAGACGCTTATCTCTGAAAGTAATCTTTAAAGTTATGGATAGAACTTGTTCGAATATGAGGTTTTGCCGAATCGCTACAGCCCGCGTATTTCAAGGGCTGTAGCGATGCGGGCATTTCGCCATGCTTTTGCGGCATGAAAAATATTCCTCAAAGGCATGGGGAAATCGCCTCAGAAGTCGTAGCGACCGGTCACGCCCAGGGTTCGCGGCGTGCCGAGCAGGCCTTCATAGCCACCGTTGGCCGCACTCCACAGCGTGGTGTAGTAGGTCTTGTCGAAGGCGTTTTTCACCCACAGGGAGACATCCCACTGGCCTTGACCGAGGTCGCCGCGCAGGCCGGTGGAGAGGTTGACCACGGCGTAGCTGGGGATGCGCGCGTAGTCCGAATCCTCGACCACGCCCACCGCTTTGGAGCGGAACGCATAGCTGGCGGTGACGTAGGGTTGCAGGCCGTTGTCGAGGTCCCACTGGTACTGGCCGTTGGCGTTGGCGATCCATTTCGAGGCGCCGACCACCTGGTGCCCGGAGAGGTCGCAGGACGCCGGGGCACCCGGTTGCAACGACACTTCCGGCGGGCACGGGGCATCTTTGTAGGAGAGGTAGCGGACGTCGTTGTAGGAGCCGTTGACGTTCAGCGTCAGCCCGCGCACCGGCACCAGGGTGCTTTCGAATTCCACCCCGCGTGAGCGCACTGAGCCGGCGTTGGTCAGGTACTGGACGCGGTTGGCTTCGTCGTAGGCGTTGGTCTGGTAGCCGTTGACCTGGGTCCAGAACAGGTTGGCGTTGAGTTGCAGGCGCTTGTCCCACAGCGTGCTCTTGAAGCCCAGCTCGGCGTTGTTGGCGCGCTCGGTGCCGACCAGCAGCGAATCGGCGCCGGCGACGGGCGCGGTGGCGACCGTCAGGTTGACCCCGCCGGACTTCTCGCCGTGGGACAGGGTGGCGTAGCCGAGCAGGTCATCGCTGAAGCGATAGCTGAGGTTGAGCAGCCCCGACGGGCTGGCGCTGTACTGGTTGAGGTCACCCGACTCGTAGGCGCCGACCCGGCCCTGCCGCGCGGTCGCCGCCGCCCCGGCGACCGCCGCGCCGCCCAGCGGAGCGTTGCGGTTGACCCAGGCGCTCTTCTCTTCATAGGTGCCGCGCACGCCCGCGGTGAAATCGAGGCGGTCGCTGAGGTGCCAGGTGCCTTGGGCGAACAGCGCGAAGCTGTCGGTTTCGATATGGCCCTTGCCGATAGTGGTGACGTTGGCCAGGGCGCCGGTCGGCGTGCCGTTCCAGATGTCGGCCTGCGGGCCGTAGTAGTTGAAGGAGCGGTTATCCAGGTCGGAGCCGAAGTAGTAGGCGCCGAGCACGTAGTCGAAGAAGCCGCCCGTGGGCGAGGCCAGGCGAAATTCCTGCGACCACTGCTTGTCGCGCACCGAGACGCCGGCGTTGTAGGCGGCCGGCACGTTGAGGCCGTCGTCGTTGCGCGGGGTGAAATCCCACCAGCGGTAGCTGCTGACCGAGGTCAGGGTGAAGTCATTGTCGAGGGTCCAGTTGGCTTCCAGCGAGGTGCCGCCCTGGAACACGGTGACGTGCTGGTCGTTGTCCAGATTGACCTTGCGCTTGCTGCCGTCGACCAGCGTCGCACCCGCCGCCGCCGCGCGGGTTTCGTAGCGGTTGACGCCGTTGATGGTCGGCCCGGTGCTGAACAGCACGCGGGTGCCGGCGCTGGAATCTTCCTCGTTGTAGTCGCCGATCCAGCGCAGGTTGAAGCGCTCGTTGGGCTTGTACAGCAGTTGTCCGCGGAAGCCCTGGCGCGAGCCGCCGTTGAGGGTGTGGCCGTCGTATTCGTTTTTGATGTCGCCGTCGTTGCGGGTGCGGTAGGCCGAGAAGCGTCCGGCGAGGGTGTCGCTGAGCGGGCCGGAGATCGTGCCCTTGGTCTGGAAATAGCCGTCCTCGCCCACCGAGGTTTCGATGCTGCGTTCCGGAGTGAAGCTCGGCGCGCGGGTGCTGATATTGATGACCCCGGCGGTGGTGTTCTTGCCGAACAGGGTGCCTTGCGGGCCGCGCAGGACTTCAAGCTGCTCGATGTCCATCAGGTCGAAAACGGCCATGCCCGGGCGCCCGAGGTAGACGTTGTCGAGGTACAGCCCGACGCTGCCTTCCAGGCCGTCGCTGGCCGGGTTGTTGCCCAGGCCGCGGATCGACACGCTGGACTGGCGCGCATGCATGTAGGCGACGTTGACGCTGGGCACCAGTTGCTGGAGGTCCTGGATGCGGTAGATGCGCTGGCTTTCCAGGGCCTGGCCGTCGAGCACGCTCATGGGGGTCGGCACGTCCTGGGCGCTTTCTTCGCGGCGGCGGGCGGTGACGGTGACCGTCTTCAACTGGCTGTCGGACTTGGCGGCGGGGGCTGGCTCGGCGCGGCCCGCATCGGCGGCCTGCGCCGGCAGCCAGTGCGCGCTGCCCGCCAGCAGCAAGGCCAGGGGCAGGCGCTTGAGCCGCCGTGAAGACAAGGGTGCAGCGGAAGACGAAAGGCTCATGAGCGGCTCCTGTTCAGGAAATTCTTATTCCCTGAAGTTATTTATTTATGTTTTTACATATGTTTACCGAATAAGAGATTGCCTTTATAAGGAGTGCAACCGAGGCAGAGCAAATGCATTTGCCCGATACTTTTTATGTGAAAAATGCATATCGATCTTCGCCAACTCCGCCACCTGATCGCCCTCGCCGAGCACCGCAGCTTCGTCGCCGCGGCGAGCGCGGTGAACCTCTCGCAATCGGCGTTCAGCCGCAGCATCCAGGCGCTGGAGCACAGCGCCGGGTGTCAGTTGGTGGATCGCTCGAACAAGGAATTGCCGCCGACCAAACAAGGGCTGGTGGTGCTGGAACATGCGCGCCGGCTGGTCAGTGGCGCGTGCCAGTTGAGCAACGAGATCCGCCAGTTCAACGGCCTGGAAGCCGGCGAACTGCGCTTTGGTTGTGGCCCGGCGCCCGCGGCGGGACTGGTGCCGCGGGCCATCGCCGGCTTCATCGAGCGCTACCCGAAGGCGCGGGTGCAGTTTCAAGTTGATGACTGGCAGAGCCTGAACCGCCGCCTGCTGGCCGAGGACTTCGAATTCTTCGTCGCCGACACCCGTAGCTTCGAGGCCGATCCCACCTACCAAACCCTGCGCCTGAAACCGCGCCGCTGGTATTTCTGCTGCCGCGCCGGGCATCCGCTGGCCGCCCGCGCCAGCGTCAGCGCCGAGGAATTGCTGCAGTACCCGCTGGCGGTGACCCTGCGCCCGCCAAACCTGCGCAAGGTCATCGCCGACCTCAGCGGCCACCCGGACGTGGAGGCCAATGTCGAATGCGAAAACAGCCACAGCCTGCTCACCGTGGTCCTGCACTCCAACGCCATCGGCATCTGCGGCGCCTACAGCGACAGCCTGCGCAGCACGCGGGGCGAGCTGGTGCGGCTTAAGATCGACGGGCTGAACGACGACTGTGAAGAGCTTTACACCCGCTACGGCATCGTCAGCCGCGCGCGCCAACGCCTGGCGCCACTGGCCGAGGCGATGATCGAGCAGATCGTGCGCACCGATCAGAACGAGGAAGACCTCGACGCCGCCGCCCTGGAGCGCCTGGCCGTGTAAGGCGTTGCGCCGGACGCATCGCCGGTATTCGGCAAATGCGCTTGTCGCCGGGCGCCGTGGCGGCGAAAACAGTCGCCTGCCTTTTCATTCGGTGACTGCCATGCCCCAGCCTTCTCCCGTGCGCAACGTGCTGTACATCATGTGCGACCAACTGCGTCGCGATTACCTGTCTTGCTACGGCCATCCGCACTTGCACACGCCGAACATCGACCGCCTCGCGGCGGCCGGCGTGCGCTTCAGCCGCGCCTACACCCAAGGCACGATTTGCGGGCCGTCGCGGATGTCGGCCTACACCGGTCGTTACGTCAGCAGCCATCAGGTGGCGTGGAACGCCGTGCCGTTGCCGCTGGAAGAACTGACCCTCGGCGACTACCTGCGTCCGGCCGGCATCCGCACCGCGCTGGTGGGCAAAACCCACGCCACGCCCAACCTCGACGCCCAGCAGCACCTGCACCTCGACCCGGCCAGCGCCGCCGTCGAGCAGCTCAACGAAGTGGGTTTCGAACCTTATGTGCGGCATGACGGCATCTTCCCCGACGACCCGCTGTTCGCCGAGAAACGCGAAACTGCGCCCTACACCCGCTACCTGCGCGAGCACGGCTTTGACGGCGACAACCCTTGGCACACCTGGGCCAACGCCGCCGAGGGCGAGCACGGCGAGGTGCTCAGCGGCTGGCACATGCGCAACGCCCATTTGCCGACCCGCCTGCCGGAACAGCATTCCGAGACCGTCTACACCACCGACCGCGCCATCGACTTCATCCGCGAACAGGCCGAGCAGCCGTGGTGCCTGCACCTGTCGTACATCAAGCCGCACTGGCCCTATATCGCCCCGGCGCCGTACCACGCGCTGTATGGCGCCGCGCAGGTGCAGCCGGCGGTGCGCGCGGAGGGCGCGCAGCTCAGTGACCACCCGGTGTACGCCGCGTTTCGCCAGCATCAGGAAAGCGTGAATTTCTCCCGCGACGACGTGCGATTGAAGGTGATCCCGACGTACATGGGCCTGATCAAGCAGATCGACGACCAGCTTGGCCGGCTGTTCGACGAACTGCAGAGCAGTGGCCGCTGGGACGACACACTGATCGTCTTCACCAGCGACCACGGTGATTTCCTCGGTGACCACTGGCTGGGGGAAAAGGAGTTTCTGCTGGAGCCGGCGGTGGGTGTGCCGTTGATCGTGCGCGATCCGCGTGCGCCGGCGGATATCACCCGGGGCACGGTGGATGAGCGGCTGGTGGAAACCATCGATGCCGTGCCGACCTTTCTCGACGCCCTCGGCTTGCCGCCCGCTGACCACCGGCTGGAGGGCCGTTCGCTGGTGCCGCTGCTGCATGGGAGCGCACAAAGCTGGCGGCGCTACGCGATTGCCGAGTACGACTACGCCTTCCAGTCACCGGCGCGGGAACGGCTGGGCCAGCCCATCGATCGTTGCCGCATGACCATGGTGCGCAGCGAGCGCTGGAAGTACCTGGCGTATGACGGTTTCAGGGCGCAGTTGTTCGACCTGGAGAATGACCCGGGAGAATTGAACGACCTTGGCGCTGATCCGGCGTATGCGGCGGTGCGCGAGGAGCATCAGGGGTATCTGTGGGAGTGGCTGCGCGGTTTGAAGCGCCGGACCACCATCAGCCATGCCGAAATCGAACGGCGAGGGCAGTGGTTCAGGTATGGCGAACCGCGTGAGGACAGTGTGGTGAAGATTGGGGTTTGGTGATTGGCGGGACTGGCATGTCTTCAGGGTCCTTGAGATCGAGCGCCGCCCGCGCATCGCGAGCAAGCTCGCTCCTACAGTGATTGCAACGTGCCATGGCCTGACAGACATAGGTACGTTGCAAACCTCTGTAGGAGCGAGCTTGCTCGCGATGCGCTGCGCCGGCCGCGCTCAATCTTGAAAGCGCTGAAGAACTATCGCCTAGCACTTGGTGGCCATAACCAGATCCTCTGAGCCCCAAAACAGCACCGACCATTCCCTGACCTAAACTTTCACTCCCCAAGGCGATCAATCCCTTAACCCCCCAGCCCAAGGAGTGCCCCATGGAATTGACCAACCACAAATTCTCGGAACTGTTCAAACAGCTTGGCCTGCCCGACGATCCCAAGGGCATCGATCAATTCATCACCAGCCATTCGCCGCTCAAAAATGAAATCAAGCTGGTGGATGCACCGTTCTGGACGCCCTCGCAGAGGGCCTTTCTCAAGGACCAGTTCATTGAGGATTCCGATTGGATCGTGATGGTCGATCAGCTTAACGAGGCCCTCAGAAATAAACGCTGAGCGGCACCCTATGTCCCCAGTTGGCGTTGCTATGCTCAGAAAAAAACAACAAGGGGACAGCGCCAATGAAAGACCCCTACGCCGTTGGCTTCTGGGCTGCCGTGACAGCCTTGAGCCTGCTGACCGCCGGTTATTTCTACGGGGTCAGGGAAGTCCACCAGCTCGATCAGGCCCGGCAGTTCCTCTACGGATCCGCCGGTCTGATTGCGGCCCTCGCCTTGAGCGCGTTGGCCTGGATTCGCTGGCAACTGCTCAAGGTGCGCCGACGCCAGTTGGAACAGGGCCGGACGATGGTCGCTATCTGGAACACCAAGGTGGCGCTGCGTCGGGTCGAAACCGTGTTCGATCGCTATTTTTGGGGGAGTTACTGGCAACCTGGGCGGACCTTCCAGGAAGTCATGGGCGAACTCGAAGGCACGCCGCTCGAGCGCAGCCTGGAAGCCCTCAAGGCGCAGTGCCAGGAACTCGATCAGGAAATCCACGACCACCACCGCCACTGGCTGAACAATGCCCGCGAGCTGTCCAGCGTGGCGGCGGCCATGGCCCGCGAGCGCTACCAGCTCGACCTGTGCGATTCGCAACAGAGCCAGCGGCGCGGCGGCGCGGTGCTCAACCGCGACCTGGAAGTGCTGGTGTACACCTGGTCGGCGCGGTTGCGCAGCTTCGACCACCAGCTCGACGAGCTGGAGGGCGAATACCGCTGAAGGGCGCTCATTCGCCGCGGATGTACTGCTCCAACTGACGAATCAGGTCAGCCTGTTCGGCGATGGCTTCCTTGACCAGGTCGCCGATCGACAGCAGGCCGAGCAGCTCGCCGTTCTCGACCACCGGCAGGTGCCGCAGGTGACTGTCGGTCATCATGTTCATGCAGGTGTCGACATTCTGGTGGGAATCCACGGTGATCACCGGCGAACTCATGATCTCGCTGACCGCCGTGCCGACCGAAGACCGGCCCTTGAGCACCATCTTGCGCGCATAGTCGCGCTCACTGACGATTCCCACCACCTTGCCGCCCTCGACCACCGGCAGCGCACCGACGTTTTTCTCGGCCATCACCAGCAGCGCTTCCAGCACCGTCTGGTGAGGCTTGATGGTGTAGACCTGCTGAACGTGCTGGGACTTCAACTTCAATAGCTGTGCCACGGTTTTCATTGCGCGCCCTCTGCATGGGGGTTGGGTGTAGGAACGCCAGATACCCTCAAGAATCGTGCACGCGGGGCAAGGGGGCAAGGCCGAAAACGGCATGAACCCGATTGAAAAGCGTCATCGCCGGTTTTTTTGTCGCCTTACCCCCGCTGGATCAACTTTTCTGCACGATCACCTGGCTGCCCAGGTCATGAATCATCGCTTCCAGCGTCGGCTGCAAGGCGCGGAACATCTCCGGCGAGCAGACCGCTCCCGGGTTATGGAAGTCCAGGCGCCGGGTGACCACCACGGTGTTGCCCTCGCGGCGGTAGTCGGCGCTGTAGTCGACGTACTCGGCCTTGAGCGACACCGGCTTGGGCGTGGCGATGATTTCCACCTGGGCCGGGAATTCGAAGCGGGCGACTTCCTCGGTCACCCCGGAAATGCAGGTGAACGCCTGGTTCCGTTCCTTCTCGGTGACGAAGCCGAACACGTTCTGCGCGATGCCGCCGGTGAAGCTGCTCAGGGTCGGCATACCGATCGGGCCGGGCAGGTTGACCAGGTTGCGGGTATGGCCGGTGATCGTCAGCGCGAAGTTGTAGCCCTGCTTGTCCAGTTTCTTGCCCTCGACGGAGCCGCTGCCGGACTGGCCATAGGCGCTGAGGATGCGCTGCATGAGCATGTCCCGCTCGGCCGCCGGCATGTTGCGCAGGCCGTAGCGGTTCAGCTCGGCGGCCCAGCCCTGGATGGTCGAGTCATGCTTGAAGTCCGCCGCGCCGCTGTCGCTGATGTTGAAGGTGGTGGTGCTTTTCACCAGGCTTGGCTGCACCGCTGGGGTGTGGCCGAGGGTGGCCGGACCGGTCAGCACGGTGGGTTTGTCGAGCACCGGAACGGGCAGGAAACCGGCGGCGATGGCTTTCATCGTCGGGTCCAGGTACAGGTCCAGGCTCGGCACGTAGGTAATGCTGTGGTTGATCACCCCGAGGGTCGGCACTTTCGGCAACACGTAGGCGGTGCCGAGGTTGACCAGCGCCGGCGTGCCGTGGATATCCACCGCCTCCAGCAGGGCCAGCAGCAGCGCGACATGGTCCTTGCAGTCGCCATAGCGGTTGCTCAGCACGGTATCGGCGGCATGCGGCACCACGCCGCCGGCACCGATATAGACGGCGACGTAGCGGATGTTCTTGCGCACCCAGTCACTCAGCACCAGGGCCTTGGCCCGTGGCTCGCTGACGTTGGCGGTCAGCGATTTTGCCAGCTCGGCGATGGCCGGGGTCACCTCGACCTTGGCCCGCGCCGCGTAGGCTTGGGCGAAGGCGGCGTAATCCTTGAAGGTCGATACCGCCAGGTACTGGCCGTAGTCGGCGTAAGCCACTGAGCCGATCTCCCGGCGCGGTTGCTTCGCGGGCTGGTAGTCCCAGCGGTAGACCTTGCGCCCGGCCTCGGCTTTCGGGCTCGATGCCTTGAAACCCTTGGCTTCGGCGTTCAGCGCGAGCCCGGCGGGGAGGTCGTAGATCAGGGTCAGTTGCTGGGTCGGGCTCAGTTCAGGGAATACCAGTTCCTCGAACTGATCGGGGAACAGCGCCGTGTTGCGCTGGCGCGTGTAGGTCAGCACCAGCCGGTCGCCGACCGCCACCTCGGGGAAGATCACCACTTTGACCAGGCTGTCGAAGAACATCGGCGCGTCGGCCGACGCCTGCTCCTGTTGTTCCTTGATCTGCTCGGCGCTGACCGCGACTTTGCGGCCGTCGGGCTTCTGGGTGTACGCCTCGACCACATCGAGCGTTTCCAGGGTGCGGTTGTAGGACAGGGACTGCTGGGCGCGGGCCTTGATCGCACGCTCTTCGTTGATCAGGTAAACCTGCTCATGGCGTACGTCGAAACTGCCATCGGCTTCTACGCGGGTGGTGCGGATGTCTTTTTCCACGGTGATCGAGGTGTCGTTGCCGTCTTCGGCAGCGTGGGCCAGGTTCAAGGTGAACAGGCAAACCAGCAGGCCCAGCCACTGTGCCGGGCGTGAAACGAACCACTTCATAGAGATCCTTCTTGCAAAAATTCCAGGACTGACAGACGAAATGCGAATCAGTTGTAGGAGATTTTGCCTGAGAAGGTGGCCGTGATGGAATGTTGCCCCTCGTGGCTCATGTGTCACGAGGCCATGACCGCATTTGCCACGTACCCTTCGCGCTTGCACGCATCGCAGGTTAAATTGCCATTATTTCCCGGCCATCGCCCGTGCCGCGGCACATCGAGCAAGGAGCAACAACCATGAGTCTGTGGGACGACCTGAAGAAGAAGGCCATCGACGCCAATCCCGAACTGGCCGCCAAGGCTGCCCAAGCGCTGGAAAAGGCCAAGGAAATGGCGGTGGAAGCCGGTCAGAAGGCGGCGCCGATCCTCAAGGAAGCCGGCGGCAAAGCCGCGGCCTACGCCCAGGAAAAGACGCCGATCCTCAAGGCCCAGGCGCTGAAGGCCATCGACGATGCCAAGGTCAAACGCGCCGAGCTGCGCGAGCAGGCCAAGCTCGACAAGGCGGCCCGCGCGGAAATGATCCGCACCATGTACGACATCACCCTGAATCCCGACGACGTGAACTTCATCGAAGAGCCGTTCAATCACTTCGATCGCCAGTTCAGCTTCTTCATAGTCAACGGCCAGGTGCTCGACACCCAGAAGCGTAACCAGACCCACCTCGACGCCAGCCACTCACACAGTGGCGGCAGCGGCTACATCGCCAACGGCTACGGCTCGATGAGCGGCGGATCGTCGTCCTTCCATATCAGCTCCAGCAACGTGCAGGAGCATGAATTCTGGGTCCGTGATGACGAAGACGGCAAGGAATCGTGCTTCCAAGTGCACAACACGCGCCTGCGTCTTCGCGAGGGGCAGCAGGTCAGCATGGTGTTCATGCACCCGGTGGACAGCAAGGTCGGCAAGATGGTCGCGCTGTACAACCACAACGCTGAAGAAAACTTCGTCATCAACGACCCGGCGCAGATCAACCAGTTGTTCGGCATCTACCTGGAGGAGCCGGGCTTCTTCAACCAGAAAGAAGTGCTGACCACCCGCAACCGGCTGTTGCAAGCGCTGGACACCCGCCTGGTGCAGCTCGCCGCCTACATGGCGCAACACGGCGCACGGCGGGGCCGACTGATCGAAGGCGAGCGGGTCGAGTGAAATACAACGCGACACGTCACAGATGATTTCAAACCACAAGGACCACCCCGTGTTTTACCCAGCGACCCTGAAAAAACTCATCGGCCTGCCGGCCGCGCTGCTGCTCGCGACCTTCTGCGCCAATGTCCAGGCGGGCGGTCTGATCGACCTCAAGGAAGGCGCGGGCAAGGACGTCGCGGCAAGACTGGGGATCAGCGCCCATCGCTACATGCTCAGCACCGACTTCAGCCCGGCTCGGCCGTACAGTTCCGTGGTGCTCAGCAACAGCGAGGGCATGGACAAAGACACCGTGGTCCACAACGCTTTGGTCCACAGCGCGGAAGGCGGCGCCCGCATGCTGTTCAGTCGCTTTGCCGCGTGCGGCAAGCCGCGGGTCGTGGATAACGTCGTGATCGAAGTGAACAGCCAGCCCATCGGCGCGCTGTATGAGTGCCGGATCGACGAAAAAGGCAACCCGGTGTCCATTTACCTGCCGACCTCGCCGGCGGCCCAGCAATTCATCGTCAACGCCTTCATGACCCACAAGCTGGTGCCGGTGGTGCTGGACAAATACACCGTGGCCTTCAGCACCGAGGGGTTCGGCGAGGTGTGGCAGCAGAAGAGCAAGCCTGTGCTTTGATGCGTCAGGGCAGGCTGGCGGTGATGCGGTCGAGTACTTCGGAAAACGGCAATGAAAAAGGCCCCGTGATTGCTCACGGGGCCTTTTCTGTAGATGGCGCACTCGGCGGGATTCGAACCCACGACCCCTGCCTTCGGAGGGCAGTACTCTATCCAGCTGAGCTACGAGTGCAACGCGGGCGCCATGATACCCATCTGCCGGGGCGCCGTCCATCGCCAGAACCGCTGTGCTGTATTTCCCACGGAATGAAGGTTCTCTCTGGCGGTCTGTTTAATAAGGACGACACGACTCGTCGCATTTTGTTCTTTTTTTCGAACGCCCTATTGTCCTTTTTCCTCGTTACTCCTAGGATTCGTTCGAGATTTCAAACGCTCTTGTCTGGTGCTGATACACACGAGCTTTTCTCTGTGGCTTGTGTCGTGCTTCGGCCCGGTGTGTGAATTCCTGACGGCAGCCCTCTCCGGGCTCCTTTTTCAAATCCAATAATTCGCTCCGTGCCAGCACGGTGCTGTTAAGGAAGCCGACATGCAGCTTAAAGACGCCCAATTGTTCCGCCAGCAAGCCTATATCAACGGTGAGTGGCTGGATGCGGACAACGGCCAGACCATCAAGGTGACCAACCCGGCCACCGGTGAAGTCATCGGTACCGTGCCGAAAATGGGCGCCGCCGAAACCCGTCGCGCCATCGAAGCGGCCGACAAGGCCCTGCCAGCCTGGCGTGCACTGACCGCCAAAGAGCGCGCTGGCAAGCTGCGCCGCTGGTTCGAACTGATGATCGAGAACCAGGACGACCTGGCTCGTCTGATGACCACCGAACAAGGCAAGCCGCTGGCCGAAGCCAAGGGCGAAATCGCCTACGCCGCTTCCTTCATCGAGTGGTTCGCCGAAGAAGCCAAGCGCGTCTACGGTGATGTCATTCCTGGCCACCAGCCAGACAAGCGCCTGATCGTTATCAAGCAGCCAATCGGTGTTACAGCGGCCATCACTCCGTGGAACTTCCCGGCAGCGATGATCACCCGTAAAGCCGGCCCGGCCCTGGCCGCTGGCTGCACCATGGTCCTCAAGCCTGCTTCGCAGACTCCTTACTCCGCTCTGGCTTTGGTCGAGCTGGCTACCCGTGCCGGTATCCCGGCTGGCGTGCTGAGCGTGATCACCGGCAGCGCTGGCGAAGTCGGCTCCGAGCTGACCGGCAACTCGCTGGTGCGCAAACTGTCCTTCACTGGCTCGACCGAAATCGGTCGCCAACTGATGCAGGAATGCGCCAAGGACATCAAAAAAGTTTCCCTGGAACTGGGCGGCAACGCGCCGTTCATCGTGTTCGACGACGCGGACCTGGATAAGGCCGTCGAAGGCGCGATCATTTCCAAATACCGCAACAACGGTCAGACCTGCGTCTGCGCCAACCGCATTTACGTGCAGGACGGTGTCTACGAGGCCTTCGCCGAGAAGCTGAAAGCCGCGGTCGCCAAGCTGAAGATCGGCAACGGTCTGGAAGAAGGCACCACCACCGGCCCGCTGATCGACGGCAAGGCTGTTGCCAAGGTTCAGGAACACATCGAAGACGCCGTTTCCAAAGGTGCCAAGGTGCTGTCCGGCGGCAAACTGATCGAAGGCAACTTCTTCGAGCCGACCATCCTGATCGACGTGCCGAAGACCGCTGCTGTCGCTAAAGAAGAGACCTTCGGCCCACTGGCGCCGCTGTTCCGCTTCAAGGACGAGGCCGAAGTCATCGCCATGTCCAACGACACCGAATTCGGTCTGGCTTCGTACTTCTACGCCCGTGACATGAGCCGTGTGTTCCGTGTTGCTGAAGCGCTGGAATACGGCATGGTCGGCATCAACACTGGCCTGATCTCCAACGAAGTCGCGCCATTCGGCGGGATCAAGGCGTCGGGCCTGGGCCGTGAAGGTTCCAAGTACGGCATCGAGGACTACCTCGAAATCAAATACCTGTGCATCAGCGTCTGATCCACGGTTAAGGCTTTACCTCTGCCAGCGGGGCGCGAGAGCGACGCCTCGCTGGCCTTTTTTACATAGATACATCCGGCCACCGGGCCCCTGCAGCAGTCGATCAACGAATGCTGACTGCAGTTGAATACCGGCGCCATCTTGAATCTCGCCACCACGCTGGCGAATTGAGGACTTTATGAGCAAGACCAACGAATCCCTGATGCAACGTCGTGTCGCCGCTGTTCCACGCGGTGTTGGCCAGATCCACCCGATCTTCGCTGAAAGCGCGAAGAACGCCATCGTTACCGACGTTGAAGGCCGCGAGTTCATCGACTTCGCCGGCGGCATCGCGGTACTGAACACCGGTCACCTGCACCCGAAAGTCATTGCTGCCGCTGAAGCTCAGCTGAAAAAGCTGACTCACACCTGCTTCCAGGTACTGGCCTACGAGCCGTACGTCGAGCTGTGCGAGAAAATCAACGCCCGCGTTCCAGGCGACTTCGACAAGAAGACCCTGCTGGTCACCACCGGCTCCGAAGCCGTTGAAAACGCCGTGAAGATCGCCCGTGCTGCCACTGGCCGCGCTGGCATCATCGCCTTCACCGGCGGCTACCACGGTCGCACCATGATGACCCTGGGCCTGACCGGTAAAGTCGTGCCTTACTCCGCAGGCATGGGCCTGATGCCAGGCGGCATCTTCCGCGCCCAGTTCCCGAACGAGCTGCACGGCGTGAGCATCGACGAGTCGATCGCTTCCATCGAGCGCATCTTCAAGAACGACGCCGAGCCACGTGACATCGCCGCAATCATCATCGAGCCAGTTCAGGGCGAAGGCGGTTTCCTGCCTGCTCCGAAAGAGCTGATGAAGCGTCTGCGCGCCCTGTGCGACCAGCACGGCATCCTGCTGATCGCCGACGAAGTACAAACCGGCGCTGGCCGTACCGGCACCTTCTTCGCCATGGAACAGATGGGCGTCGCGCCTGACCTGACCACCTTCGCCAAATCCATCGCTGGCGGCTTCCCGCTGGCCGGTGTGTGCGGCAAGGCCGAGTACATGGACGCCATCGCCCCGGGCGGCCTGGGCGGCACCTACGCCGGTTCGCCGGTTGCGTGCGCCGCGGCCCTGGCCGTTCTGGAAGTGTTCGAAGAAGAGAAACTGCTGGAGCGCAGCCAGGCTGTTGGCGAGCGTCTGGTTGCCGGTCTGAAGCAAATCCAGGCCAAGCACCCGATCATCGGTGACGTGCGTGCCCTGGGCTCGATGATCGCTGTTGAAGTCTTCGAGAAAGGCACTCACACCCCGAACGCTGCCGCCGTTGCCCAGGTTGTGGCCAAGGGTCGTGAGAAGGGTCTGATCCTGCTGTCCTGCGGCACCTACGGTAACGTCCTGCGTATCCTGGTTCCGCTGACCGCTGAAGACGCGCTGCTGGACAAAGGTCTGGCGATCATCGAAGAGTGCTTCGCTGAACTCGCGTAAACTGTGATCCGCTAGAAAAAAACCCGCTTCGGCGGGTTTTTTTTCGTCCCAGGGAACAGGTTGAGCGCTAAGGTTTCCATAGGAGACACCTTGGAAGGTGCACCGGACTGCGTGTGATGGCTGTAAGGAGAACCTGATGACTGCTGTAGATCCACCCGCTGCTGCACCCAAGGTGTTGATTGCCGAAGGTGATCCGTGGGTGCGCGACATGCTCACGCAAATGCTGCTGAGCGTGCGCTGTGACGCCAAGGTGAAGGTCTGCGCCAATGGCAACGAAGCGCTGGAAGGACTGACCGGGCAACCGGACCTGATCATCGCTGCGCGTGAACTGCCGGGCCTCGACGGCCTCGACCTGCTGCGCAAGGTCCGATCGCGACCGCGGACGCCGGTGCTGCCGTTCATCCTCATCAGTAGCCGTGCCGACGTGGCCAGCGTGCGCGAAGCCCTGCCGCTGGCACCCACGGCCTACCTGAGCAAACCGCTGAACCTCGACTCGCTGCGCCAGCGCCTTGAAGAGCAACTGCTCAAGCTCGGCGAGGCGGTCTCCTGCGAAGTGCCGCCGCTGCGCGCGGGGTTGACGCTGGCGCGCTTTATCGAAGAACACCGCGCTACCGCCGATGGTGGCCCGTTGTTCGCCGATGTGCAGCAGGCGATCAAGCGCGCGCTTAACCCGCAGGGGCTGGACCTGCGGGTGCTGGAAGAAGAAGTGCGTTCCGATCCGCAAATCACCGCCGTGCTGATCGCCGCCGCCAACAGCGCCGCGCTGCACCGCGAGGGCGCCGTGCAGACCCTGCTGCAGGCGCTGAACAAGCTGGGGACCACCCAGAGCATGAACCTCATCCTTGGCCTCGCGCTCAAGCGCAGCGCCCGTCTCAGCGACCCGGTGCTGGCGCGTTATGCCGAGCAGTACTGGAACCTGTCGCTGCGCACGGCGGAGTACGGCCGGACTCTGGCACAAATGCTCGAACTCGACCTGGAGCGCTGCTACTGCGCCGGGTTGCTGCATTGCCTGGGCGACCTGGCGCTGCTGCGTTGTCTGCAGGAGTGGCGTTTGGCGGGTGGCGAGCTGGACGAGAACGAAGTCGAACTGTCGCTGAGCCAATCCGGCGCGGGCTACGGCTCGGCGCTGCGAGCGCGCTGGCGCTTGCCGCTGGAGCTGCGCGAGTTGATCGCTGCGGTGTACCAATTGGGCGGTGGCGTGTATTCCCGCGAAGACCTGGTGATGAACCTCGCCGGGCAGATGGCGCGGTTGACGCCGGAAGAAGGGCTGGATGAGCTGGCGGCGGGGAAGACGGCACGGTTGCTGAAAGTGGGGCGGGCGGAGTTGGAGCGGTTGCGGAAGGTGTGAGGTTTCAGGGCCTTATCGCTGTATAGATATCTACACAGTTCATGGTCAAGTCGTGGCTGCCATGTGTCAGCCGATATGTCTTCAGCGCCCTTGAGATCGAGCGCTGAAGAGCTATCGCGTAGCACTTGGTGGCCATGGCCAGATCCTCTGACAGGCAACTCGTGGTCGCCACACAATTCCGAGATGGATAGATACCCCATGCAGCGATGAGGCCATTGAAATCACCCCAAAACGATCTGATTCTTGCCCTTGCGCTTGGCCTCATACATCGCCGCATCCGCCCGGGCAAACAGGTTATCGAGCACTTCATCGTCCTCGATCATGCCGGTCAGTCCCTGACTGACCGTCACGCCGTACGTGTGCCCTTCATGGCTGAAACTCAGCCGCTGAATCTCCCGCTGCAGCCGCTGCGCCACCTGCATCGCCAGCTCTGGCGTGCAACCCGGGAACACCGCCGCGAACTCCTCGCCACCAATCCGCCCGAACAGGTCGCCCCGGCGTAGCGCCGCCTTGCCGCTGTCGGCGATGCGCTGCAAGACTTGATCACCCTCGGGGTGGCCGTAGGTGTCGTTTACCTGCTTGAAGTCATCGATGTCCAGCAGCAGGAACGACAGCGGCGCACCATCCTGACGGGCCTTGTCGAAGGCCTGGCCGGCGCAGTCGAAGAAGTGCCGGCGGTTGCTGCTCTGGGTCAGCACATCGGTGGTGGCCAGGCGTTGCAGCTCGCCTTCGAGCAGTTTCTTCTCGGTGATGTCCTCGGCCATGCCCACCACGATCAGCCGCTGGCCGTCGGCCTGCTGGTTGATGAAGCATTTGTCGCTGAGCCAGCGCACCTGGCCGTCGGCGGCGATGATGCGGTACTCGCGATCTTCTACCGCGCCCTTGACCAGCACCTCGGCGAGGCTGCGTTCGGCGTAATCCAGGTCGTCGGGGTAGATGCTGTCGCGCCACTGGTTGTAGTCGGCCAGCAGCAGGTTCGCGGGACGGCCGAAGATACGCTCGTAGGCCGGGCTGACGTAGAGCATCTGCCGGGATTCCCAGTCGAAGGCCCAGAGAATGGCGTTGACGCTGTCGAGCAGGGAGCTGATCAGTTGCTCGCGCTCGCTCAGGCGGGCGACTTCGCCCTGAGCATGCATGAGCGCCAGCAAAACCTGAGCCGCCTCGGGAGGCGGATTGAACGGTGGGGTGCTATTGACCATGTTCGCAGTACTTCTTGTAAGGCGGGGACGTGCGGCCACGACCCGACCCGCCAGGCTGGCGGGCGACATGTTGGTAAGAGCGAAATGAAGGGGGGAAGTTCCAGGCGGAGCGCCCGCTGGCGGGGCGCTCCGATCAGTGGCCATCAGGCCAGGGCAGGGCGCAGCGAGTAGGTTTTCAATTGCGCGGCGAACTCGCGCAGCGAGTGGATACCGCTGGCCTCGGCCTCGTGGACCCAGTCCTTGATCGCGGCGAGCATGTCGTGGCCGTTGGCGCTGGTGCGGGCCCAGATCTGCTGTAGCGCCAGGCGCTTCTCGTAGATGGTCTTGAGCGCCTGGCTGTGCTCCAGCATGGTCTGGATGCGCTGGTGATGACGATCTTCCAGCAGGCTGGTCTCGCGCGACAGCAGGCGCTTGGCGCGGCGGAACTGATGGCGCACTGAGTCATCGACCCGGGCCAGTTCCTGCTTGACCAGCGGGCCGATTACCAACTTGCGGTACTGGGCCATGATCTGGAAGCGGTTGTTGAGGATCGCCATGGCGGTGTCCATGTCCAACTGGCCCTTGCCTTCGACCCGGTGGGCGATCGGCGCGACGCGTTGCACCTTGGCCAGGCGCAGCCAGGTGAACAGCTTGATCCAGGCCCAACCCATGTCGAACTCCCAGCGCTTGACCGACAGCTTGGCCGAGTTGGGGTAGGTGTGATGGTTGTTGTGCAGCTCTTCGCCGCCAATCACGATGCCCCATGGCACCAGGTTGGTCGCGGCGTCGCGGCATTCGAAGTTGCGGTAGCCCACCGCGTGGCCAAGGCCGTTGACCACGCCGGCAGCCCAGAACGGAATCCACATCATCTGGATAGCCCAGATGGTGATGCCGATGGTGCCGAACAGCAGCAGGTCGATCACCGCCATCAGCGCGATGCCGCCGAGCTTGTAGCGCGAGTAGAGGTTGCGCTCGATCCAGTCTTCGGGGCAGTTCTTGCCGTAGATGCGCAGGGTTTCCGGGTTCTGCGCTTCGGCGCGGTACAGCTCGGCGCCCTTGCGCAGCACCGTGGACAGCCCCTTGATCACCGGGCTGTGCGGGTCATCCACGGTTTCGCATTTGGCGTGGTGCTTGCGGTGGATGGCGGTCCACTCGCGGGTGTTCTGCGCCGTGGTCAGCCACAGCCAGAAACGGAAGAAATGCTTGAGGCCGGCGTTCAGTTCCAGGGAACGGTGCGCCGAATAGCGGTGCAGGTAGACCGTGACCGCAACGATGGTCACGTGGGTCATCAGCAGGGTGACCGCCAGCAATTGCCAGGCCGACAGGTCGAGTAAACCGTAGTACCACATAGGTGGATATGCCCTCTTAGAGCGGAAAAACAGCGATGAGTATTATCACTGGCATGTTAAATAAAACCAGTCGGCCTTTTTGATAGGAGGTCAACGAGGAATTCTGCCCTATAATGCCCCATCTTTTGATGTGGGCATCTGTGACCCTATGTCTGTTTCTGCACGAGACGCCCTGAGAATGGCCGCGTTTTACCTGGTGCTGTCAATTCTCTGGCTGGTGGTTTCTGATCAAATATTAAGCAATGTTTTCGATGATCCGGCCCAGATGGCGCGCTGGCAGCTTATCAATGCCTACACATGGGCCGCCTGCAGCGCCTTGCTGATCTTCGTTTCCCGCGTGCGTTTGCTCAATTTCATCGGCCTTGGTGCGCGCTTGCGCCGCGAAGACCGCGAACGCCTGCGCATGGCCGCGGCGGTGTTCGACAGCACCCTCGAAGGCGTGCTGGTCAGTAACGCCGATGGCATCATCGTCCATGTGAACCGCGCCTTCATGCGCATCACCGGCTACCAGAAGGACGAAGTCATCGGTCAGCGACCGAACAAGTTCAAGTCCGGCCGCCACGACCAGAAGTTCTACCAGCAGATGTACCAGACCCTGCACGACAAGGGCGAGTGGAGCGGCGAGGTCTGGAACCGGCGCAAAAGCGGCGAGGTGTACCCGCAGTGGCAGACCATTTGCGCGATCCGCGACGATGGCGGGATGTTGACCCACTATGTTGCGGTGTTCAGCGACATCAGCGTGATCAAGCACACCGAACGCGAGCTGGCCTATCTGGTCCACCACGACCCCCTGACCGACCTGCCCAACCGCTTGCTGTTCAACGACCGCGCCCAGCAAGCGCTGGCCACGGCGCAGGCCAACAAGCGCGGCTGCGCCTTGCTGCTGCTCGACCTGGACCACTTCCAGAGCATCAACGACAGCCTCGGCCACAACATCGGCGACCAGTTGCTCAAGGCCGTGGCCGATCGTCTCAAACTGGTGATCGACCCCGGCGTCACCTTGGCGCGCCTCGGCGGTGATGAATTCGCCATCCTCAGCGAAAACTGCTCTCAGGTCGGCCAGGCTGCGGACCTCGCGCAACTGATCGTCGATGTGCTCAAAGAGCCCTACGAACTGGAAAACCACCGCCTGTTCAGCAGCGCGAGCATTGGCATCAGCCTGTTCCCCAGCGATGCGCAAAGCGCCGAGCAGTTGCTGCGCAACGCCGATGCCGCGTTGTTCAAGGCCAAGAGCAACGGCCGTTCCGGCTATGCCCTGTACACCGAAGAACTCACTGCTCATGCCCAGCAGCGGGTCGAAACCGCCATCGAACTGCGCCGCGCGTTGGAGCAGGGCGAACTACGGGTCTACTACCAGCCGGTGCATGACCTGTTCAGCGGCCGGATGATCGGCCTGGAATCGCTGGTGCGCTGGCAGCATCCCGAACGCGGGCTGGTGCCGCCGGGGGAGTTCATCCCGATTGCCGAGCGCACCGGGCTGATCGCCGATATCGACACCTGGGTCATGCGCCAGGCCTGTTCGCAGATGGTGGAGTGGCTGGCGCAAGGGCGGGCGCTGGAGTTCGTCGCGGTGAACGTTTCCAGCCGGTTGTTCGCCAACCGCGACATGTACCAGCAGGTCGCCCGGGTGCTGGACGAAACCGGGCTGGAGCCGTCGCGGCTGGAGGTCGAAGTGACCGAAAGCGCGGTGATGGAAGACCCCGAAGTCGCCCTCGAACAACTGCATCGCCTGCGTGAACTGGGCTTGCGCCTGGCCATCGACGACTTCGGCACCGGCTACTCGTCGCTGCTGCGGCTCAAGCGCTTGCCGGTGCAGAAGCTGAAGATCGACCAGGGCTTCGTCGCCGGGTTGCCCAATGATGACGATGACGTGGCGATCGTCCGGGTCATCATCGCCCTGGCGCGCAGCATGGGGATGCAGATCCATGCCGAGGGCATCGAGCAGTCCGAGCAGGCGCGCTTCCTGCTGGAGCACCAGTGCGACATGGGCCAGGGCTACTGGTACGGGCGGCCGGTGCCGCCACAGGATCTGCGCTTCTAAGCCGCAAGCTGCAAGTCACAGCAGATCCGCGCCGTTGCTACCGCTTTTTCTTGCAGCTTGCCGCTTCAAGCTTGCAGTTGATTTTTCAGTTATATAAACATTCTTAAATAGTATTTTTAAGAATATTCAGCCCTCTCTAAGATTGCCCCTACACCAGGCGCAGTCACCTTCCTACACGCTGCTCCCGGGCCCCCTTATTCACAGGAGCACGAGCATGAGCGCATCTCTGCGTAGCGTTGACGGTCAGGACGAAGCCACCATCCTGCGTGAAATCCAGAGCGCATTGCGTGACCTGCGATTCGGCGCGGTGGAAATCACTGTGCACAACGCCCAAGTTGTACAGATCGAACGCAAGGAAAAATTCCGCCTGCAGAACTCCAGCAACAAACCAAGCTGAAGCGCTGCCAGCCGCACCAACACATTAGAAAAAAATGCCAATCGGGAGCTTCACCATGTCTATCCGCCGTTATGCCCTGGCTGCACTCGCCAGCGCCGTTTTTGCCGGTTCCGCCATCGCCAAGGACTACGAGCTGTTGAACGTGTCCTATGACCCGACCCGCGAGCTGTATCAGCAGTACAACGCCGAGTTCATCAAGCACTGGCAGCAGGCTCACCCGGACGACAAAGTGAAGATCCAGCAGTCCCACGGCGGTTCGGGCAAACAGGCCCGTGCCGTGATCGACGGCCTGCGCGCCGACGTGGTGACCCTGGCCCTGGCCGGTGACATCGACGAAGTCGCCAAGCTCGGCAAGACCCTGCCGGAGAACTGGCAGACCCGCCTGCCGGACGCCAGCACCCCGTACACCTCGACCATCGTGTTCCTGGTCCGCAAGGGCAACCCGAAAGGCATCAAAGACTGGGGCGACCTGATCAAGAAAGACGTTTCGGTCATCACCCCGAACCCGAAAACCTCCGGCGGCGCTCGCTGGAACTTCCTCGCCGCCTGGGCCTACGGCCTGAAAGCCGGTGGCAGCGATGCCAAGGCGCAGGAATACGTGAAAGAACTGTTCAAGCACGTACCGGTGCTGGATACCGGCGCCCGTGGTTCGACCATCACCTTCGTCAACAACGGTCAGGGTGACGTGCTGCTGGCCTGGGAAAACGAAGCGTTCCTGGCGCTGAAAGAAGACGGCGGTGCCGACAAGTTCGAAATCGTCGTGCCGTCCCTGTCGATCCTCGCCGAGCCGCCAGTGGCCGTGGTCGACAAGAACGCCGAGAAGAAAGGCAACGAGCAGATCGCCGAGGAATACCTCAAGCACCTGTACAGCCCGGCTGGCCAGAAGATCGCCGCCGACAACTTCTACCGTCCGCGTGACGCCAAGGTGGCCGCTGAATACGCCAAGCAGTTCCCGAAACTGGACCTGGTGACTATCGACAAAGACTTCGGCGGCTGGAAAACTGCCCAACCCAAGTTCTTCAATGACGGTGGCGTTTTCGACCAGATCTACACGGCGCAGTGATTGTTGCCCGATAGAGCAGGAGCCGTTTCGTAGCCAGCATGGGCCCGGGCATAGTCCCGGGCTCAATGCGTTCAACCAAGGACCTTTATGTCTCGTCGTATATCCCCCGTCATACCCGGCTTCGGGCTGACGCTGGGTTACACCTTGGTGTACCTCAGCTTGATTGTGCTCATACCGCTGGGGGCCATGTTCGTGCATGCCTCCCAGCTCACCTGGGAGCAGTTCTGGGCCATCGTCAGTGCACCGCGGGTGCTCGCGGCACTGAAGCTGAGCTTCGGCACCGCCCTCTGCGCCGCCATCATCAACGGCCTGATCGGCACGTTGCTGGCCTGGGTGCTGGTGCGCTACACCTTCCCCGGCCGCAAGATCATCGACGCGATGATCGACCTGCCGTTCGCTCTGCCCACCGCCGTGGCCGGTATCGCCCTCACCGCGCTGTACGCGCCGTCCGGCTGGGTTGGCCAGTTCGCCACCGACCTCGGTTTCAAGATCGCCTACACCCCGCTCGGCATCACCCTGGCACTGACCTTCGTCACCCTGCCGTTCGTGGTGCGCACGGTGCAGCCGGTGCTGGCCGACATCCCGCGTGAAGTCGAAGAAGCCGCCGCCTGCCTCGGCGCCAAGCCGCTGCAGGTGTTCCGTTATGTGCTGGCGCCGGCCTTGCTGCCGGCGTGGCTGACCGGCTTCGCCCTGGCCTTCGCCCGTGGGGTCGGCGAGTACGGTTCGGTGATCTTCATTGCCGGCAACATGCCGATGAAGACCGAGATCCTGCCGCTGCTGATCATGGTCAAGCTCGACCAGTACGACTACACCGGCGCCACTGCCATCGGCGTGCTGATGCTGGTGGTTTCCTTCATCCTGCTGCTGCTGATCAACTTGCTGCAGCGGCGTATCGAAACCCCTTGAAGGAGGCCTGAGCATGTCTGCATCTTCTGTTGGCGTAGCCGCTTCGGCCAATGCCGCCCGCCGTGGCAGCGATTCCGCGCGGCGTATCCTGATCGGCCTGGGCTGGCTGGTCTTCGCCCTGTTCCTGCTGTTGCCGCTGGTCATCGTGGTGTCCCAGGGCCTGAAAATGGGCCTGGGCACGTTCTTCGAGGCGATCTTCGAAGCCGACGCCCTGTCCGCGCTGAAACTGACCCTTATCGCCGTGGCCATCTCGGTGCCGCTGAACCTGGTGTTCGGGGTTAGCGCAGCCTGGTGCGTGAGCAAGTACAACTTCCGCGGCAAAAGCGTGCTGGTCACCCTGATCGACCTGCCGTTCTCGGTCTCGCCGGTGATCGCCGGTCTGGTCTACGTGCTGATGTTCGGCGCCCAGGGCTTCCTTGGCCCATGGCTGCAGGACCACGACATCCAGATCGTCTTCGCCCTGCCGGGGATCGTCCTGGCGACCATCTTCGTCACCGTGCCCTTCGTTGCCCGTGAACTGATCCCGCTGATGCAGGAGCAGGGCACCCAGGAAGAAGAGGCCGCGCGCCTGCTGGGCGCCAACGGCTGGCAGATGTTCTGGCACGTGACCGTGCCGAACATCAAATGGGGCCTGATCTACGGCGTGGTGCTGTGTACCGCGCGGGCGATGGGTGAGTTCGGCGCGGTGTCGGTGGTGTCCGGCCACATCCGCGGCGTGACCAACACCTTGCCGCTGCATGTCGAGATCCTCTACAACGAATACAACCATGTCGCGGCCTTCAGCGTGGCCAGCCTGTTGCTGATCCTGGCGCTCTTCATCCTGCTGCTCAAGCAGTGGAGCGAGAACCGCATTAACCGTCTGCGCCAAAGCGCAGCGGAGGAATAATTCATGTCGATCGAAGTTCGTAATGTCAGCAAGCGCTTCAATGCCTTCCAGGCCCTGAACAACATCAACCTGGATATCCACAGCGGCGAGCTGGTGGCCCTGCTCGGCCCGTCCGGCTGTGGCAAAACCACCCTGCTGCGCATCATCGCCGGCCTGGAAACCCCGGACGACGGCAATATCGTGTTCCACGGCGAGGACGTTTCCGGCCACGACGTGCGTGATCGCAACGTCGGGTTCGTGTTCCAGCACTACGCCCTGTTCCGTCACATGAGCGTGTTCGACAACGTCGCCTTCGGCCTGCGCATGAAGCCCAAGGGCGAGCGCCCGAACGAAAGCCGCATTGCCGAGAAGGTCCACGAGCTGCTGAACATGGTCCAGCTCGACTGGCTGGCTGATCGTTATCCGGAGCAGCTTTCCGGTGGTCAGCGCCAGCGTATCGCCCTGGCCCGTGCCCTCGCGGTCGAGCCCAAGGTGCTGCTGCTGGACGAACCGTTCGGCGCGCTGGACGCCAAGGTCCGTAAAGAACTGCGCCGCTGGCTGGCGCGGCTGCACGAAGACATCAACCTGACCTCCGTGTTCGTGACCCACGACCAGGAAGAAGCCATGGAAGTGGCGGACCGCATCGTGGTGATGAACAAGGGCGTGATCGAACAGATCGGCTCGCCGGGCGAGGTTTACGAGAACCCGGCCAGCGATTTCGTCTACCACTTCCTGGGCGATTCGAACCGCCTGCACCTGAGCGAGAACCACCACGTCCTGTTCCGTCCGCATGAAGTGTCGCTGTCGCGGCATGAAGTGGAAGGCCACCACGTCGCCGAAGTCCGCGACATCCGCCCACTGGGCGCCACCACCCGGGTGACGTTGAAAGTGGAAGGGCAGAGCGAGCTGATCGAAGCCGAAGTGGTCAAGGACCACGACAGCCTGACCGGGCTGGCGCGGGGCGAGACGTTGTTCTTCAAGCCGAAGGTCTGGCAGAAAGTCGAGAACATCTGACGGGGCTGCGGGGCTCATCGCTGCATAGGCGATGAGTCCCGAGAATGCTCAGGCCGACCCGAGAATCTTGCCGAGAAACTGCCGTGTCCGCTCATGCTGCGGATTGGCAAACAGCGCCTTCGCCTCGCCCTGCTCGACGATCACACCCTTGTCGAAAAAGATCACCCGATTGGCGACGTCGCGGGCGAAATTCATTTCGTGGGTGACGATGATCATGGTGCGCTTTTCCTCGGCCAGGCCGCGGATGGTCGCCAACACTTCGCCCACCAGCTCCGGGTCGAGCGCCGAGGTGGGTTCGTCGAAAAGGATCACTTGCGGCTCCATCGCCAACGCGCGTGCGATGGCGACCCGCTGCTGCTGGCCGCCGGAGAGCCGGCGTGGGTAGGCATCCTCTTTGCCCGCCAGGCCGACCTTGGCCAGCAAGGCCCGGCCCAAGGCCTCGGCTTTGTCGCGCGGGGTCTTCTTCACCACCACCGGGCCTTCGATGACGTTTTCCAGGGCGGTTCGATGGGGGAACAGGTTGAAGCTCTGGAAGACGAAACCGACCTCTTGGCGCAAGCGCCGGATCAGTCCCGACTGCTGGCTGAGCGGGCGGCTGCCGTCGATCTCGATATCGCCGACGCGGATCACCCCGCTGTCGGGGGTTTCCAGCAGGTTCAGGCAGCGCAGGAAGGTGGTCTTGCCCGAGCCGCTGGGGCCGATGATGGCGATGACCTCGCCGGGCTCGACCGTCAGGTCGATGTCTTTGAGCACGGTCTGGCCGTTGAACTGCTTGTTCAGCCGTTGTACCTGGATCATCGTCGCGGCTCCTCGTCATGCCGGTTGACCCGGGTTTCCATGCGCTGCTGGACGTGCGCGAGGACGCTGCAGAGCACCCAGTAGATGACCGCCACCGCGAGGTACATGGTGAAGACTTCGAAGGTGCGCGCGGTGATCAGTTGCGCCTGGCGGAACAGTTCGGGCACCTGGATGGTGGCCGCCAGGGCGGTGTCCTTGACCAGCGAAATGAAGCTGTTGCCCAGCGGCGGCAATGCCGTGCGCAGGGCTTGCGGCAGGATCGCCCGGCGCATCGCCTGGGTGCGGGTCATGCCGATACTGGCCGCCGCTTCCCACTGGCCACGGTCGATCGACGCGATCGCGCCGCGGAGGATTTCGCAGATGTACGCGGCCATGTTCAGCGACAGGCCGATCAGCGATGCCGGGATCGGGTCGAGTTCGATCCCGATCTGCGGCATGCCGAAATAGATCACGAACAACTGCACCAGCAGCGGCGTGCCGCGAAAGAACGACACGTAGATCCGCGCCGGCCAGTCCAGCAGCGGTGTCTTCGACAGGCGCATCAGTGCCAGGGCAAAACCGAGCACCAGGCCGAAGAACATGCCGCCGACACTGAGCAGCACCGTGTAGCCAGCGCCCTTCAGCAGGAAGGGCGCGGAGTCGGCAACGAGTTGCAGGCTTTCAGCGATCATTGCGTGACATCAGCACCGAAGTATTTCTCCGACAGCTTGGCCAGCGTGCCGTCAGCCCGCAGCTTGTCCAGTGCCTGGTTGATGGCGTCGAGCAGTTCCGGCTCGCCCTTGCGCAGTGCGATGCCCGACTCCAGGCGCGAGAAGGCGGCGCCGGCGAGTTCGGTGTCCTTGGCTTTCTGGGCGTATTCGAGGGCGGCGAGGCGGTCGATCAGGATGGCGTCGATGCGGCCGTTGCGCAGGTCGGCGAACTTGCTCGGGTCATCCTCGTAGGTGCGCACGTCGGCCTTCGGCACGTCCTGCTTGACCCACTGTTCGTAGTTGGTGCCCAGGCCGACGCCGACTTTCTTGCCGGCCAGGTCGGCGGCGGCATTGATATTCAGCTCCGCGGCCTTTTTCTTCAGGATCAGTGCCTGGATGCCGGACACGGTGTAGGGCTTGGAGAAGTCGTATTTTTTCTTGCGCTCTTCGGAGATCGTCACCTGGTTGACCACCACGTCCAGGCGCTTGGATTCCAGGGCGGCGAGGATGCCGTCCCATTTGGTCGGCTGCACCTTGGCCTTGACCCCGAGTTGCTTGGCCAGGGCCTCGGACAGTTCCACCTCGAAGCCGGTGAGCTTGCCGTCGGCATCGACGTAGCTGAACGGCGGGTAGGTGCCTTCCAGGCCGATGTTGATGACGCCCTTGTCCTTGATGGTCTGCAATTGCTCGCCGGCGATGGCCTGGCTGAGCACGCTGGCGCCCAGAACGATGCCGGCGCCGATACCCAGAATGCGTTTGGTGAAAACGGAAATCGTCATGCCCTGTCCCCAATCTTGTTGTGAAAGTGGTGGTGACTATAGGGCGCGATTCATAGAGTCAAAAAATAATAAAAAAGCATTTTCCTATAGCGGTTTGACCTATAAACCGACGCCAGTTTCAGCGTTTACAGACATCAGGGTAGGCGAATAATGCCGGGGCCCCGCCGGTGTGCAGAAAAATCAGCGGACCGTCATCGAATCGCTGCCGGGCGATGCCGTCCAACAGGCCGGCCATAGCCTTGCCGGTGTAGACCGGATCGAGCAGCAGCCCTTCGTGGCTGGCCAGTAAACGGATAGCCGCGAGGCCGCCAGCGTTGGCTTCGCCATAGCGTGGAGCGTAGTACTCGTCCCACAAACGTACCTTGAACGCGTCCGGCAAACGGACGCCCAACAACTCCGCGGTGCGCTCGGCGAGGCCCTGGACCTTGGGCAGTTGCGCCTCTTCGCTGCGCGACACGGTGATGCCGATCACCGGCAGGTCCGGCAAGCGCTCGGCCAGCGCCAGGGCCAGGCCGCTGTGGGTGCCGGCGCTGCCGGACGCGAGCACTACGCCGGCGAAGGTCTGGCCGCTCTGTTCGATCTGCTCGGCCAGTTCCAGGCCGGCGCGCACGTAACCCAGCGCGCCAAGGGCGTTGGAGCCGCCGATGGGCACCAAGTACGGCTTGCGGCCGCTGGCGTGCAGGCGCACGGCGAGGGCTTGCAGCAGGTCGTCGGCGTTGTCGAGGTTGTCCACCAACTCGACCTTGGCGTCGAACAGGTCCAGCAGCAGGCGGTTGCCGTTTTCCAGGTAGCTGGCCGAGTCGGTGCCGATCGGGTTTTCCAGCAGTGCCACGCAGCCGAGGCCGAGGCGGGCGGCGAGGGCGGCAGTCTGGCGCACGTGATTGGACTGGATCGCGCCGGCGGTGATCAGCGTGTCGGCGCCCTTGGCCAGGGCATCGGCGGCGAGGTACTCGAGCTTGCGCAGTTTGTTGCCGCCGAGGGCCAGCGGGGTGAGGTCATCGCGCTTGATCCAGATCTCGCGCCCGGCCCAGTCGGAAAGCCGCTGAAGTTTTTCCAGCGGGGTGGGCGTGGCGAGCAGTTCCAGGCGATTGAAGCGGGCGAGTTGTCGTTCGATCATGGCGGAAGTCGGTTGTAGGAAAATTCGAGCATAGGCAGGCATTCGGGCATGGGCAACCGTGCCTGGCAGCAGCACCGGATGAATTCTGCAGGAGCGAGCTTGCTCGCGATGGCCGCCTGAGGCAGGCCTAATCGGCTTATGCCATCTATATAGCCAACCGGCATAAACCATTATTTTTTCCCCCCCCGTTTCATGTCGTAGAGTGCGGTTCAAGAGAGCGGCCTTCCCCTTCCAGTCCCATGCCGCCGAGCAGGAGAAACAACCGTGAGCGACAACGCGCAATCCGGGTATTGGCAACTTCAGTCCATCGTCGGCCAGCTTCGTTCGGCCCGCGATCAGTGGCGCACCCGCAATGGCCGCAGCAGCGGCGAGCAGGGCGGGCGCGAATTGCCGTCGCGTGAGGCCGTGCGACAGATCCTCGAACAGTTGTGCGGCGCGCTGTTCCCGATGCGTCTGGGTCCGGTGGACCTGCGTGAAGAAAGCGAAGACTTCTACGTCGGCCACACCCTCGACGCGGCATTGACTTCACTGCTGGCCCAGGCCCGCCTGGAACTGCGCTATGCGGCGCGGCACGGCCAGGCCGAGGACGCCAATGTCGACGCCACCGCCCTGCGCCTGATCCAGGAATTCGCCGCCGCCTTGCCGGCCATGCGTGTCCTGCTCGACACCGACGTTCTGGCCGCCTTCCACGGCGACCCGGCGGCGCGCAGCGTCGATGAAGTGCTGCTGTGCTACCCGGGCGTGCTGGCGATCATCCATCACCGTCTCGCCCACCACCTGTACCGCGCCGGCCTGCCGTTGCTGGCGCGGATCAGCTCGGAGCTGGCGCACTCGGCGACCGGTATCGACATTCACCCTGGCGCGCAGATCGGCCCGAGTTTCTTCATCGACCACGGCACCGGCGTGGTGATCGGCGAGACCGCGATCATTGGCGAGCGGGTGCGCATCTACCAGGCCGTGACCCTCGGCGCCAAGCGCTTCCCCGAAGACGAATGCGGCAAGCTGCAGAAGGGTCACCCGCGTCACCCGATCGTCGAGGACGATGTGGTGATTTATGCCGGCGCGACCATTCTGGGACGGATCACCATCGGCAAGGGCTCGACCATCGGCGGTAACGTCTGGCTGACCCGCAGCGTGCCGGCGGAGAGCAACTTGACCCAGGCGAACCTGTTGCAGCATGCGGATGGGGCGCAGAAGTAAGAGGTCGTTTGGAGGCCTGATCGCGAGCAAGCTCGCTCCTACAGGCGTTGTTATAAACGCCCGATTTGTAGGAGCGAGCTTGCTCGCGATCAGGCCCCAAAAAACCAACGCTAACGGTCGGCTATCGGTCGCTTCAAATTCGTATCCATGTTTAACTTGAACGCTTGTTCAAATTAAACGCTGGTGAACTGCCGGTGTTCATCAGGAGGATTAGCCTTTGCTGAACCCGTTCAATCCGACCACTTTCCCGCCTTGCGAGGTGCACCGCCCATGAGTGCGCCGTCAAACAATTCCCGCGACAAAATCCGCATGAACCCACCGGTGTTCTATTTCGCCGCCGGCTTCATCCTGCTCTTCGCCCTGATCGTGATCGCCAACCCGCAAGCCGCGGGCGAGTGGCTGCTGGCTGCGCAGAACTGGGCGGCGCACACCGTCGGCTGGTACTACATGCTGGCGATGACCCTGTACCTGGTGTTCGTGGTGGTCACCGCGCTGTCGGGTTACGGCAAGATCAAGCTCGGCGCCGACCACGACCAGCCCGAGTTCAGCTACCTGTCCTGGGCCGGCATGCTGTTCGCCGCGGGCATCAGCATCACCCTGTTTTTCTTCTGCGTTTCCGAACCGCTCACCCACCTGATGCAACCGCCCCAGGGCGAGGCCGGCACGGTGGAGGCGGGGCGTCAGGCAATGCAGCTGCTGTTCCTGCACTGGGGCCTGCATGGCTGGGGCGTGTTCGCCTTCGTCGGCATGGCCCTGGCGTATTTCGCCTACCGCCACAACCTGCCGCTGGCGCTGCGTTCGGCGCTGTATCCGCTGATCGGCAAACGCATCAACGGACCCATCGGCTACGCGGTGGACGGCTTCGGCATCATCGCCACGGTGTTCGGCCTTGGCGCTGACATGGGCTTCGGCGTGCTGCACCTGAACTCCGGCCTCGACTACCTGTTCGGCGTCCCCCATAGCCAGTGGGTGCAGGTGGCGCTGATCGCGCTGATGATGGGCGCGGCGGTGATGGTGGCGGTGGCCGGGGTGGAGAAGGGCGTGCGGGTGATGTCCGATATCAACCTGTTCCTGGCCTGCGCGCTGCTGCTGTTCGTGCTGTTCGCCGGGCCGACCCAGCACCTGTTCAACACCCTGATCCAGAACCTCGGCGACTACCTCGCCGTGTTGCCGCGCAAGAGCTTCGACGTCTACGCCTACACCCAGGCCAATGACTGGCTGGGCAACTGGACGGTGTTCTACTGGGCCTGGTGGATTGCCTGGGCGCCGTTCGTGGGGCTGTTCATCGCGCGGATTTCCCGCGGTCGGACCATCCGCGAATTCGTCTTCGGCGTGCTGCTGATCCCGCTGGGTTTCACCCTGGCGTGGATGTCGATCTTCGGCAACAGCGCCCTGAGCCAGGTCCTCGACCACGGCATGACCGCGCTGGCCGACTCGGCCATCGAAAACCCGTCGATGACCCTCTACCTGCTGCTGGAAACCTACCCGTGGAGCAAGGTGGTGATCGCCGTCACGGTGTTCATCAGCTTTGTGTTCTTCGTCACCTCGGCCGACTCCGGCACCGTGGTGCTCTCGACGCTCTCGGCCAAGGGCGGCAGCACCGACGAGGACGGGCCGAACTGGCTGCGGGTGTTCTGGGGCGTGATGACCGCGCTGGTCACCAGCGGCTTGTTGTTCGCCGGCAGCATCGACTCGCTGAAGTCTGCGGTGGTGCTCACCTCGCTGCCGTTCTCGCTGATCCTGCTGGCGATGATGTGGGGGCTGCACAAGGCGTTCTACCTGGAATCGCAGCGACAGATTGCGCAGATGCACTCGCTGGCGCCGTTCGCCGAGTCGCGGCGCGGTCGCGGCGGCTGGCGCAAGCGCCTGAGCCAGGCCGTGCACTTCCCGTCACGCGATGAGGTGTACCGCTTCATGGACGACGTGGTGCGTCCGGCGATTGCCGAAGTGACCGAGGTGTATGCCGAAAAGGGCCTGAACGTCATCACCCAGGAAGACCCGAGCCATGACAACGTCAGCCTGAAGATCGGGCATGGAGAGGAACAGCCGTTTATCTACCAGGTGCAGATGCGCGGCTACTTCACTCCGTCCTTCGCCCTCGCCGGGCTGGGCACCCAGGAGCAGAAGAACCGTCGCTACTACCGCGCCGAAGTGCACCTGAGCGAAGGCAGCCAGGATTACGACCTGATGGGCTACAGCAAGGAGCAGATCATCAACGACATCCTCGACCAGTACGAACGGCATTTGCAGTACTTGCATCTGGTGCGTTGAGGACACGAGTTCGCGGGATGGCCGCTCGGCCCTTCCGCGAACTTGCTTAATTTCCCCAAGCTCTTTCAGAAACGTCTCACAGACGCTGCCGTGTCACCTCTCTAGGCTGCGAACTCCAACCTACAAGGAGTTCGACGATGGCCAGCCACAGCTACCTGAGCATCACCGGCAAGAAAATGGGGCTGATTTCTGCCGGATGTTCCACCCAGGCCTCCATCGGCAACAAATGCCAGGCCGGGCACACCGACCAGATCCTCATACTGGCGTTGAACCATGCGATGACCAGTGTCAGCAACCTCTCCGACGCTGTTCACAATCCCCTCGTCCTCCACAAGCTCCTCGACAAATCCAGCCCGCTGTTGGCGCAGGCACTGGCTGATCGGGAAGAAGTGTCCTGCGAGATCGATCTCTATCGCACCGCCGACGCGACCCAGCAAAAGTACTTCACCCTAGAGCTCAAAGGCGCGCGGATCGTCGGCCTCACCCTCGATATCCCTGACGTACTCATGTTCAACGATGCCGAGCCCACCGAGCAGGTGGTGCTGCGCTACGACAGCATCACCTGGGTTCATCACGCCGCCAGCACCAGTGGCTACGCCTTCTGGGGCATGAACGAATGAGCACGCGGCCCTCGCCCTATCGTCTGGATAACCAGCTCTCGGAGCTTCATCAAAGTGCGGCGAACCTGACGCGGTATGCCTGCATTGTCAGTTCCCGGCATATCAAGGATGGGGTGTTGCGGGGGCGGTTTAATCGGACGATGGCGTATTACGTGCGGCAGGTTTTGGCGGATGTGAGGAGTGCGAAGATCCCGCCTGAGGATGGACTAAAACACATTCAATCCTGGCACGATGAACTTAAGCCACATTTTGATACCGGTAGTGGGGTTGTTGGTCTGAGAGCCGCCTTTTATCAGATTTTTGATGGGGCGGATCTGTGTCGATCACGCGCAGGCTGCGTTATCGGACTTCCTATGGCAGTGCATGGCTTCAATAATTTTTACGAAAACGGTCGTAATCTCTGGACCGGGCGGTCTGACGCTACCGGCCCGGTGAGGTGGGCCTATCGGAGTGCCGCTGGCTGGATGGGCGAAGATCCAGCCAGAGGTGATATTGCTTATGGCTCTGTGGATATAACCTTCTCTGCAGTCTCATTTCTAAGGCCTGTGCCGAAGAGAGGCGCTTGGAAATTATTTAGATATATAGACTCTGATATGCAGCTCGCCTACGCAAGGATGGGCAAAGGTGCGCTTTTTCTGGATTCGCTCGCAACAGGTTTGACGATGAAAAAGCTGCATGAAGATGTGAGTAAGGATTTAGAGGAGTGATGATATTTCTGTTTTTTCTGCTTGCGCTAGGTAGTGTGTCGCTAGCCTATCTCTTAAGAGGGCATTTTTCCGGTGAAAATCTAAAGCTTAGAGATTCTGTAATCTGTCTTGTCTTTAATTCAGTGTTTGGTTTTTTTTACTTGGAGTTGGCAGAGCAAAGATGTATTTCATTTTACGGGTGCTTTCCGGAGTTTATCGATAAGCACCCAGTTGTTTTTTGGGCGGCTCTGGCATGTCTATTTCTGCATGCCTTCGCTTTTCCCGTGAACTCGAAGATTAAACGCTGGGTTTTTCGTGCGAAAAATTCAAATTAGTTCTGGGGTGTTAATTGTTAAGAGTTAATGGCGCCAATCTCTGGACCGACGGGTCTGATGTGGTCGGGCCTGTTAGAGGTATGTATCAGAACGCTGCAGTCGCTGTCGGAGGCACTAAGAGCCAAGGCAGTGTTGCCTATTGGCTGGCAGATATGGGGTTAGCTGGCTATGGACTTGTACGTCCTGTTCTTAAGTTCGTGGAAACTTTTTTACAGAATGAAAACTGACCATGTTCCGGCCTACAAACTGATGGGCAGTGGGGCGCTTATATTTGAAGCGTATATAGCCTGGCTCACCTCTCTTCAGATTATGGAGGAGGTTGATAAGTGATTACGGCGGCATTTATTTTTTCCTCCTCTCTGATTCTCTTTGTGTCTTACTGGTTGCGCCGAAGGTTTTCCGGAAAAAATTTTACGGGGGGACATTTCTTACTCTGTGTGGCCTGCAATTTTCCTTTTGGGATTTTTCATCTGGAAATAATAGCGAATAGCTGCATTAAGTTTATTGGATGTTTCCCAAATCTGCATTTTGATTATCCAGTTCTAAGTTGGTTTGCGTTTGCCTGCGTTTTTCTTCATTGCTTCGCTTTTCCGGTGGAAAGTGAGCCAAGGTGGATTTTTCGGAAAAAGCCGAAATTCTGACGTTGGGAGCGGAGATAGACTTTTGAAATTATTATGGGGTTGTGGGCGGCAAGTCAGGTGGTTAAAGAGGTGGATGAATGATCACGGTTGTATTTGTCTTTCTTGCGGTGTTGGTTGTGGCTATTTCTTATTATTTAAAGTTTAGGTTTTCGGGTATAAATTACACAACAGGATCAGCTTTGGCAGTTGTTGTGTTCAACCTCTTTTGTGGCTTTTTCCATATGGAACTCACGCAAAAAGAATGCATGCTATTTTACAAGTGCTTCCCCCGGTTGGAAGATGACTATCCTGTAATCGCATGGATTTCTCTTATCTGTATTTTTCTACATTGTTTTGCTATTCCTACAGCGTGGGAACCTTGGCGATTGTTTCGAATAAGGCGAAAAGTCTTGTAGATGCACACTGCTGATGGGCTCCAGCAAGGAACCGATCATCAACGACATTCCTCGACCAGTACGAAAGGCATTTGCAGTATTTGCATCTGGTGCGTTGATCATTGTCGGGCTGGGCCTGTAGGAGCGAGCTTGCTCGCGAAGGCTCCCACAGGGTCCAGCTACTGCACGCTTGAACAGGGCGCCGGTCGTTACAGGGATGTTCTCTGGTGGGCTTCAAGCACTCTCCCGCCCAATCACCCGACACTCCAGCAAATTCAACTGCTCCGCCTCCCCCTCAATCACCCCCAACTGCTGCAACACCCGTTCTGCCGCCAGCACCCCCATCTGCAACGCCGGCGGCTTCACCGTGGTCAGCCCCGGCATCAGCATGGCGGCGAACGGGTAATCGCCAAACCCCATCACCGCGCAGTCTTGCGGAATCTTCAGCCCCGCGCGTTGGCCCGCCAGTAACGCGCCGGCAGCGAGGTTGTCGTTGGCGAAGATGATCGCGTCGGGGCGTTGCTCGGCGTCCATCAGTGACAGCATCGCCTGCTTGCCCGCCTCGAACGGCGCCAGGCCCGTGTCCGGTGCGAATACCCGCGGCTCACCACCCAGGCTCTTCAAGGTCTCGATATAGCCGTCACGCCGCTCCAGCGCGCTGAAGTCGCCGGCCGCGCTGTTCTGCACAAAGGCGATGCGCCGGTAGCCTTTGTCGTGCAGGTAGCGGGTGGCGACGACGCCGACTTCATGGTGGGAAAAACCGATCTGGATTGGCGACCGTTCCGGGCGGTAGTCCCAGGTTTCCGCCAGCGGGATGTCGGCCTCGGCGAGCATCTTTTCCGTGGCCGCGCTGTGGAAGTGGCTGGTCAGCACCAGCGCCGCCGGTGACCAGCCGAGGAAGGCGCGCACGGCGTTTTCTTCCTGCTCGGTGGAGAAGTAGCTGGAGGCCAGCAGCAGTTGGTAGCCGTGGCGGCTGAGGGTGTCGCTGAAGCCCTGGATGGTGTCGGCGAAGATCGGTCCGGAAATGTTCGGGATCACCATGCCGACGATCCGCCCCCGCGCCGAGGCCAATCCGCCGGCCACGAGGTTGGGTACGTAACCCAGTTCCGCGACCACTTCGGCGATGCGCTCGCGGCGTTCTGGGGAAACCGATTCCGGCTGGTTGAAGTAACGCGACACGGTGATCGCCGACACACCGGCGGCCCGGGCCACTGCCTGCAGGGTCACGCGGCCGGCGCCGCGACGTTTGCGGACGGGGGCTTTTTCATCGCTCACTGCGTCAGTCCTTAAAAACCAGAAGGCATATAAAAGTAATTTTTCATTATTGGACGATCTATTTGGCGCCCGATGATACTGGCGATGTTAGCGCTAACAAAGTGGTTTGTCTGCTACTCGCACGAGCGAATGCCCAAGGACCCCGCGCTGACGTTTCATCAGGGCGCCGCGGTCAGCGATCGCGGTGGACAGGGCATTCTTCGAGTAGCACACCATGCAAAGCCGCGCCGCATTCGTACCCGCAACTTCCCCGTTGGCCCAGGCCATCCGTCGTCAACGCCTGAGCCTCGGGCTGGTCGCGCTGAGCGCCTTGCCGTTCGCGCCTGCCATGGCCGCCGATACGGCGCCCGCCGCTCAGAGCGACAGCCCGACCCTCAAGGCCGTGACGGTCACCGCTACCCGTCGCGAAGCTTCGCTGCAGAAGGTGCCGGTGGCGGTTTCGGTGGTGGATGGCGAGCAACTGGAGCGGGAAAACCGCAACAGCGTGGCGAGCATCGTGCAGCAGGTGCCGAGCCTGAATTTCCGCACCGGCGCCTCGAACAAGGACACCTCGCTGTTCATTCGCGGCGTGGGCACCATTTCAACCTCGCCGGGTGTCGAGCCGACCGTGGCGACGGTGATCGACGGCGTGGTCTTCGGCCGTCCCGGCCAGTCGACCCTCGACCTGCTGGATATCGAGCGCCTGGAAGTGCTGCGCGGTCCGCAGGGCACGCTGTTCGGCAAGAACGCCTCGGCCGGCGTACTGAACATCACCACCCGCGCCCCGACCGAAGAAACCCATGGTTTCGTCGAGCAGTCGTATTTCAGCGGCAACGAAAGCCGCACCCGCTTCGGCATCGGCGGCGCGCTGATCCCGGACACCCTCAAGGGCTCGATCAGCACGCTGTTCGGCAGTTACGACGGCAACGTCGACAACAAGGCCAACGGCCAGGAAGTCAACGGCTACAACCGCAAGGGTGTGCGCGGCAAGCTGGTGTTCACCCCCAGCGACGACCTCAGCCTGACCGTCGCCGCCGACTACCTGCAATCCCATGACGACGCGCCCAACGGCGTGGTCAGCAAGTCGCTGCTGCCGGCGTTTTCCAACGCGCTGGCGCCGGTGCGCGCCGACAGTGACAACCGCGATATCGTCAGTGACTACCGCAGCCACGTCGAAGACATTAACAAAGGTCTGTCCGCCCAGCTCGACTGGAACCTCGGCGACTACACCCTGACCTCGATCACCGCCTGGCGCGGCTGGGACAACACCCAGTGGCAGGACGGCGACCGCCTTTCGACCATCAGCGCGGCCTTCCCCGGCATCGAAGACAAGGGCGAACTGGCCTACGACCAGTACTCCCAGGAGCTGCGTCTGGCCTCGCCGAAAGGTGAGTTCCTCGAATACGTCGGCGGCCTGTTCTACATGCACGGCAAGGACGAGGAAACCTACCGTCGCACCCTGAAGACCACCACCGTCACCCAGCAGGGCGTCGCCGACTACAGCACCACCAACGACAGCTACGCGGTGTTCGGCGAAAGCACCCTCAACTTCACGCCGACGTTCCGCGGTATTGCCGGCCTGCGCTGGACCCACGACGACCTCGAATACGACCATCGCCGCGTCTCCACCTCGGCTGTCGCGGTCAACGGCATCCAGCCGGGCACCAGCAGTTCTGGCTCGGTGGACGAAGACGGCTGGTCCGGTCGCCTGGGCCTGCAATACGACCTGACCGACGACATCACCAGCTACCTGACCTATTCCCGTGGCTACAAAGGCCCGGCGTACAACGTGTTCTTCAACATGCAGCCGCGTGACACCGACGCGCTCAAGCCGGAGACCTCCAACAGTTGGGAAGCCGGCCTCAAGGCCAGCCTGTGGAACAACCGCCTGACCACCAACGTCGCGGTGTTCCATACCGAGTACGAAAACTACCAGGCGAACTTCTTCGACAGCGTCGCCGGGCAAGTGGTGACCCGCCTGATCAACGCCGGCAGCGTCAGCAGCGAAGGCGTGGAACTGGACTTCGCCCTGCAGGCCACCTCGCAACTGAAATTCTCCGGCGCCGTGGCCTACACCAAGGCGCGCATCGATGAATTCGCCTGCCCGGCGGGCGCCGCGGCGTCGTGCAACGTCAACGGCAAGCCACTGCCTTACAGCCCGGACTGGAAGAGCTACGTGCGCGCCGACTACAGCATCCCGCTGGATAACGGCCTGGATATCGAACTGGGCACCGATTTCAGTTGGCAGAGCAAAGTGCAGTACGACATTTCCCAGAACGCCGACACGGTTCAGGGCGCTTACGGCATCTGGAATGCCAGCGTCGCCCTGGCCGATTACAACGAAGGCTGGCGCGTGGCGCTGCTGGCCAAAAACCTTGCGGACAAATCCTACTCACCTCTTCTGGCTACCGGGGGCAACTACGTTTATCGCGCGGTTCCGCGCGATGACGAACGTTACTTCGGCATCCAGCTTCGCAAGGACTTCTGACATGAGCACAACCCCACGGCAAATGAGTCTGGGCGCCTTTTTGATGGCAACAGGGCATCACGTTGCCGCCTGGCGTCACCCCGATGTTCCGGCGGATGCCGGACTGGATATCCAGCACTACCGGCACTTGGCCAAGGTCGCGGAAGGCGCCTGTTTCGATGCGATTTTCGTCGCCGACAGCGTTGCCGCCGCCGAAGGTGAAATTGCCAGCCGAATGGCACGCTCCGACCACTTCGAGCCCTTGACATTGCTATCCGCTTTGAGCGGGGTCACGGAGCGCATCGGATTGGTGGCCACAGCTACTACAACGTACAACGAGCCATACCATGTGGCACGGAAATTCGCTTCGCTGGATCATCTGTCTGGAGGGCGCGCAGGCTGGAATCTGGTGACGTCCGATGCGGCCGCCGAAGCGCTGAATTTTGGCCTAGACGAGCACGTTGGCCACTCAGATCGGTACGTTCGCGCCAAAGAGTTCCATGAAGTGGTTGTCGGGCTGTGGGACAGTTGGGCCGACGATGCCTTCGTTCGCGACAAGAAATCCGGTACGTACTACAAGCCTGATTCAGTACGATTGCTCAATCACCAGGGCGAACACTTCAAAGTCAGGGGCCCTTTGAATGTAGCTCGCACTCCGCAAGGCCGCCCGGTGGTCGTCCAGGCCGGTTCGTCGCCGGCCGGTCTCGATCTGGCCGCGCGCACTGCCGATGTGGTGTTCACCGCGCAGACGTCGCTGGCCGCAGCGCAGGCGTTCTATGCCGACCTCAAGGGTCGCCTGGCCGCCTACGGGCGCAGCCGCGACTCGCTGAAGATCATGCCGGGTGCCTTTATCGTGGTCGGCGAGACCCAGACCGAAGCCGAGGATAAGTTCGCCGCGTTTCAGGAATTGGTTGAGCCGCAGGTCGGCATCGCGTTGCTCGGGCGCATGCTCGGCAACTTCGACCTGTCCGGTTATCCACAGGACGGCCCGCTGCCCGAGCTGCCGCTCACCGACAGCGGCCAGCGCAGCCGCCAGCAACTGCTGAGCGAACTGGCGGTGCGCGAAAACCTCAACCTAGCCCAGTTGGGACGGCGCATTGCCGGCGGTCGCGGGCACCACAGCCTGATTGGCACCCCGACGCAGATCGCCGATCAATTGCAGGAATGGTTCGAAAACGAAGCCGCCGACGGCTTCAACGTGCTGGTGCCGCACCTGCCGGGTGGCCTTGAAGACGTCGCCCGACACCTGGTGCCCGAACTGCAGCGGCGCGGCCTGTTCCGCACCCATTACGAAGGGCGCACCTTGCGCGAGCACCTCGGCCTGAGCCGGCCGAACAACCCCTATTTCTCCTGAGGAAGACACCGATGACCTACGTCGCTGCGGAAAACCGCAACACCTCCATTCCTTACCGTCGCGTGGGCCGCAGCGGCCTGGTGCTGCCGGCGCTGTCGCTGGGCCTGTGGCACAACTTTGGTGACAGCACGCCGCTGAGCGATCAGCGCGCGCTGTTGCGCACGGCCTTCGACCTGGGCATCAACCACTTCGACCTGGCCAACAACTACGGCCCGCCCTACGGCAGCGCCGAGATCAATTTCGGTCGCCTGTTGCGTGAAGACTTCAAGGGCTACCGCGACGAGCTGATCATCTCCAGCAAAGCCGGTTGGGACATGTGGCCCGGCCCGTACGGCCAGGGCGGCGGCTCGCGCAAACACATCCTCGCCAGCCTCGACCAGAGCCTGTCGCGGTTGGGCGTGGACTATGTGGATATCTTCTATTCGCACCGCTTCGACCCGGACACCCCGCTGGAAGAAACCGCCAGCGCCCTCGCCACCGCAGTGCAGCAGGGCAAGGCGCTGTACGTCGGCATCTCGTCTTACTCCGGGGCCAAGACCCGCGAAATCGCGCGTCTGTTGCAGGCGTGGAAAGTCCCGCTGCTGATCCACCAGCCGGCCTACAACCTGCTCAACCGCTGGGTGGAAAAAGACCTGCTGGACGTCACCGATGAGCTGGGCGCCGGCGTGATCGCCTTCACCCCGTTGGCTCAGGGCTTGCTCACCGGCAAGTACCTCAACGGTGTGCCGCAGGACGCGCGGGTCAACAAGCCGGGCGGTGGTTCACTGTTGCCGTCGCACCTGTCCGAGGCCAACCTGGCGCACGTCCGCGCGCTCAACGAAATTGCCCTGGCGCGCGGCCAGAGCCTGGCGCAACTGGCCTTGGCCTGGACCCTGCGCGACCCGCGGGTGACCTCGGCGCTGATCGGTGCCAGCCGGCCTGAGCAGATCATCGAGAACGTCGGTGCGCTGAACAACCTGACGTTCAGTGCTGAAGAGCTGGCGCTGATCGACCGTCATGCCGTCGAAGGTGGCATCAACCTCTGGGAAAAACCCTCGTTGGCGGAGTGACGCATGAAGGCGATTGCACTACTGAGCGCCGGCCTGGCCCTGTTGGGCCTGGCGACGGCAGCGGTCGCCGATCCGCAGGAATTGCGCATCGGCTACCAGAAGGGCTCCATCGCGTTGGTCCTGGCCAAGGAACATGGCCTGCTGGAGAAACGCTTCGCCGGGACCAAGGTGCAATGGATCGAATTCCCGGCCGGGCCGCAGATGCTTGAAGCACTGAACATCGGCAGCCTGGACGTGGGTTCGACCGGTGATATCCCGCCGCTGTTCGCCCAGGCGGCGGGCGCCGATCTGGTGTACATCGGCGCCGAGCCGGCCAAGCCGTCGGCAGAAGTGATCCTGGTGCGCAGCGACAGCCCGCTCCAGCAGGTGACCGACCTCAAGGGTCGCAAGGTCGCGCTGCAGAAGGGCTCCAGCTCGCACAACCTGGTGCTGCGGGCGCTGAACAAGGCGGGCTTGAGCTTCAAGGATATCCAGCCGGTGTACCTCACGCCGGCGGATGCCCGCGCGGCGTTCGAGCACGGCAGCGTCGATGGCTGGGCGGTGTGGGATCCGTATGTTTCGCTGGCGTTGAGCGAAGGGCACAGCCGCAAATTGGCCGATGGCGAAGGGCTGGGATTATCCGGTCCGGTGTACACCGCACGGCGCGACTATGTGGCGGAGAACGGCGAGTTTATCCACAGCCTGCTGGACCAGCTCACCGCTGCCGAAGACCTGACCCGCAGTGAGCGGGACGCCAGCCTGAAGGTGCTGAGCAACTCGATGGGCTTGCCCGAAGCGGTGGTCGCCCACTATGTGGATAACCGCCCGCCATCGCCGGTGCTGCCGATTACCGATGAGGTGATCAAGGCACAGCAGGCGACGGCGGATCTGTTCTATGAGAACCGGTTATTGCCGAAGAAACTGGATGTGAGGAAGGCGCTGCCCTGAGTCAGGGTTTCTCCCACAGGAACCAGGTTGGTCACAGAACCTGTGGGAGCCGGCCTTGCCGGCGATGAGGCCATCACCAACAGCAGGGCATTCAGATCGATCCACACCCCATGGGCTGTGGATAACCCATCAGAACGGCACATCCCCCAGGATCGTCGCCCGATGCATCACCCGCCGCGCCGGGCGGTAATCATCCACCGCGTAATGCTGGGTCACGCGGTTATCCCAGAAGGCCACATCGTTTTCCTGCCAGCGCCAGCGAATGGTGAACTCTGGCCGGGTGGCGTGGGCAAACAGGAATTTCAGCAGCGCCTCACTTTCCGCCTCGCTCAGTTCGTTGATGCGGGTGGTGAAGCCGTCGCTGACGAACAGCGATTTGCGTCCGCTCACCGGATGCGTGCGGATCACCGGATGGGAAATCGGCGGGTTGGCGCGGCGGGTCGCTTCCCAGCGCTCCAGGTCTTGCGGCGTG
The DNA here is from genome assembly GCF_025466015.1 of Pseudomonas sp. 5P_5.1_Bac1. Taxonomy (NCBI): domain Bacteria; kingdom Pseudomonadati; phylum Pseudomonadota; class Gammaproteobacteria; order Pseudomonadales; family Pseudomonadaceae; genus Pseudomonas; species Pseudomonas sp. 5P_5.1_Bac1. Next base: position 48,383 of record NZ_JANLNX010000091.1, read on the forward strand.
GAGCCGAAGCGGGCCAGCGGGAAGGACTTGGTGAAGTCATGGGTCGCGGTCAATCCGTCCAGCAGGATCTTCAACGGTTCCGACAACGCTTCGAACGCGGCGATACCGCTGGCCCACAAGGTGTCGCCGCCATACACCGGCAACTGTTTCGCGGCCAGTACCGCGCCCAGTGCCGGGGTCGGCAGGAAGGTCACGTCGGTGTGCCAGATGGCGTTGTCGCGCACGTCGGTGACGGCGGTGTCGAGCACCAGCACTTGCGGTGTTTCCGGCACGTTGGGGTAGATCGGGTGAATGTGCAGGTCGCCGAACTGCGCGGCGAAGTTCGCTTGCTGCGCTGGCGTAATCGGCTGTTCGCGGAAGAACAGCACCTGGTGGGTCAGCAGCGCTTGCTCGATGGCGTCGCGCGCTTCCGCGCTGATATCGCGGCTCAGGTCAACGCCACTGATTTGGGCGCCGAGCGCGGGGCTCAGCGGGGTAATGATCAGGCTCATGTCTGTCTCACTAATGCGGTTGTTCAGTGGCTCTGGCCGTGCCAGGGCACCAGCTTGCGTTGCAGGGCGCGCAGGCCCATTTCCAGGGCGAAGGCGATCAGGGCGATGACCAGGATGCCGAGCACCACCACGTCGGTGACCAGGAATTGCGCCGCCGACTGGACCATGAAGCCCAGGCCGCTGGTGGCGGCGATCAGCTCGGCGGCAACCAGGGTCGACCAGCCGACACCAAGGCCGATGCGCACGCCAGTGAGGATGTCCGGCAGGGCGCTCGGCAGGATCACGTGGCGAATCAGTTGCACCTTGCTCGCGCCCAGCGACAGCGCCGCGCGCAGCTTGGCCGGATCGACCGTGCGCACGCCGGTGGCGGTGGCGATGGCGATCGGGGCGAAGATCGCCAGGTAGATCAGCAGCACTTTCGACAGCTCGCCGATGCCGCACCAGATCACGATCAGCGGCAGGTACGCCAGCGGTGGAATAGGGCGGTAGAACTCGATCAGCGGATCGAGAATGCCGCGGGCGATACGGTTGCTGCCGATGGCGATACCGACCGGGATCGCGGTGAGAATCGCCGCGCCCAGCGCCAGGCCAATACGGCTCAGGCTGGCACCGAGGTGCTGCCACAAGGTCGATTCCATGTAGCCCTGGGTCAGCAACAGCCAGGCCTTGCCCGCCACCGCTTCGGGCGAGGGCAGGAACAGCGGCTCGATCCACTCCGCGGCCGTCACCAGCCACCACACCAGCAGCAGGGCGCCGAGGGTCAGGCCGCTGATCCAGCGGGTGCTCAGGGAGCGCCGTGCCTTGAGCGGGCGCGACGCGGTGGAAGGTTTGGCCGTCACCGGCAGTTCCAGACTGCTCATGCGAACTCCTGCCGCCCGGCGGCGCTGCGTTGAGAAAAGACCCGCGACAGTACGTGCTCGCGGGTTTCGATAAAGCATGGATCGGACTTGATCGAACGCGCCGATTCACCGGCGGCGTAGCGCTGGCCGAAGTCCAGGTGCAAGCGCTCGACCACGCGGCCGGGGTTGGGCGCCAGGAGGATCAGGTCGGTGGCGAGGAACACCGCTTCTTCGATGTCGTGGGTAATCAGGAACACCGGTTTGGCGGTGCGTTGCCAGACCTGCAACAGCAGCTCTTGCATCTGCTCGCGGGTGAACGCGTCGAGCGCGCCGAACGGTTCGTCCATCAGCAGCACCCGTGGATCGGCGGCCAGCGCGCGGGCCAGGCCGACGCGCTGTTTCTGGCCACCGGACAACTGCCAGATACGCCGCGCGGCGAAATCGGCGAGGTCCACCAGGGCGAGCATTTCCCGCGCCTTCTGCTCCCGCTTCGGGCGGGAGACGCCGGCCAGCTCCAGGCCGAAGCCGACGTTGGCCAGCACATCCTGCCAGGGCAACAGGGCGTCGTCCTGGAACACCACGCCACGCTCGGCGCTCGGCCCTTGCACCGGCACGCCGTCGAGGGTGATGCGCCCGGCGCTCGGGCTGACGAAGCCAGCGATCAGGTTGAGCAGCGAGGTCTTGCCGCTGCCGGACGGGCCGAGGGCCACCAGCAATTGCTGCGGGCCCAGGCTCAGAGAAATGTCGGACAGCACAGGCTCGGCGGCGCCGGGGTACTGTGCGCTGATGCGCTCCAGTTGTAACAGGGCCATGACGACTCCGTGACTCAGTTGGTGATGAACGACGCGCTGACGTACGGCGAGTAATCCGGCAGCACGGCCTCGACCTTGCCTTGTTCCTTGAGGAAGGTGGCGGTGTCGGTGATGGCCTTGGTGGTCGGCGCGCCGAGGGCGGCAACCTGGTCGGCGGCCAGCGGGAAGACGTTGCCTTGCAGCAGGGCCGGAATGTCGCTGGCCTTGGCGCCGGACAGCTTCACCAGCTTGTCGACGTTGCTCTTGTCCGCGAGCCAGGCTTGCGGGTCTTTGCGGTAATCGGCGTAGGCATCGAGGGTCACTTTGGCGAAGGCCTTGACCACTTCAGGGTGCTTGGCGGCGAAGTCCTTGCGCACGATCCAGGCGTCGAAGGTCGGTGCGCCTTTCTTCGCCAGTTCGCCGGAGGTGATCAGCACCTTGCCGTTTTCCTTGGCCACGCCCAGCGCTGGGTCCCAGACGTAGGTGGCGTCGATGTCGCCGCGCTTCCAGGCCGCGGTGATTGCCGGTGGCGCGAGGTTGAGGATCTGCACTTTGGCTGGGTCGATGTTCCACTGCTTCAGCGCGGCCAAAAGGCTGTAGTGACCGGTGGAGACGAAGGGCACGGCGATCTTCTTGCCAACCAGGTCCTGGGGCGAATTGATGCCGGCGCCATCGCGGGCGACCAGGGCTTCGGCGGCGCCGATTTCGGTGGCGATAAGGAAGGTTTCCACCGGCAGCTTGCGGGTCGCGGCGGCGGCCAGCGGGCTGGAACCGAGGTAGCCGATCTGCACGTCGCCGGAGGCCACGGCGGTGATCACGTCAGCGCCGTTGTCGAATTTGCGCCAGTCGATGCTGGCCTTGCTGGCTTGCTCATAACGGCCATCGACCTGGGCGACTTTGGCCGGATCGACGGTGGTCTGGTAGGCGACGGTAAGGTCCGCGGCCTGGACGAAAAACGCAGCACCGGCCAGGGCCAGGGCGGAGAACAGGCGCAGTGGGGCGAAGAAGGTCATGTTGAACTCCTGGTCAGGCGGAATAGGGTGGGAAGTGGTGAAAGACTAATTGATCTAAGAAATCGTAAATAAATAACTTTTTCGAATTAGCTTAGGAGACAAAGAAAGGGAGGTGCCCTTCGCGAGCAAACTCGCTCCTACAAAGCGCTGAATCTGTAGGAGCGAGCTCGCTCGCGAAGAGCCTTGAATCAGGTGTCAGCCGTTTCTATGGGAAGCTGGCCGGGCTTACTGCACGAACTTCGCACTCACGAACGGCGAATAATCCGGCAGCACCGTCTCCACCTTGCCTTGCTCCTTGAGGAACTTCGCCGTCTCGGCAATGGCGGCAGGTGTCTGGTTCTGCAGCAGCGCCGGTTGTGCCTGGGCATCGGGGAACGCGGAGCCGGCGAGCAGTTCAGGAACGTCCGCCGGGTTGGCGCCGGTCAGCTTGGCGATCTTCTGCACGGGCAGCGAATCCGCCGTCCACTGCGCCTTGTTGGCGGTGTAGTCAGCGAAGGACTGCAAGGTGACCTTGGCGAACTTGGCGACCACGTCCGGATGCTTCTCGGCGAAGTCCTTGCGTGCGACCCACACCTCGAACGTCGGCGCGCCCCAGCCACCCACTTCGGCGGCGTCGGTCAGGGTCTTGCCGGTCTTGCGGATTTCGCCCAGCGCGGGCGACCAGACAAAGGCGCCGTCGATGTCGCCACGCTTCCACGCCGCGGCAATTTCTGCGGGTTGCAGGTTCACCACTTTCACCTGGCGGGTATCGAGGTTCCAGTGCTTCAGCGCGCCGAGCAGGCTGTAGTGCGAGGTGGACACGAACGGCGTGGCGATGGTCTTGCCCACCAGGTCTTGCGGGCTGTTGATGCCGCTGCCGTTGCGCACCACCAGCGCCTCGGCGGCGTTGATCTGCGCAGAGACGATAAACGCCACGATCGGCAGCTTGCGCGACGCCGCCGCTGCCAGCGGGCTGGAGCCGAGGTTGCCGATCTGCACGTCGCCCGAGGCGATGGCGGTGACCACTTCCGGGCCACTGTTGAAGCGCCGCCAGTCGATTTTCTCGCCGATGGCCTGCTCGTAGGCACCGTCCGCCTGGGGGACTTTGCTGGGATCGATGCCGGTCTGGTAGCCGACGGTGATTGCGGCGGCGTGGCTGACCAGGGTCAAGCCGGTGAGGGCCAGGGCGGTGAATAATCGGAGCGGGAGCGAGGGCTTCATGGTGGCCGGTTCCTGGGAGGGGAAAGCCATAAAACTAATTGATCTAAGACCGCCTATATAAATACGTTTTGGTAATTAGCTTATGTATGAATACTTTGTGAAAATTTCGTGAGATATTCCGAAAAAATCTTAAAAAAACACAAATAATTCTTTTTGGATTTATCAAATTGTCATTATCCTTCGTCCCCAGCGCGACGCATTAGACCAAAGTCGCGAAACGAATAGTTACGATTGACTTGATAGTCACCCTTTGGTGCTAATCGACCATCGACGGCGAGCAGGACGACAGATCCTGCCGTCAACGAACCACAAGAATTAGAAACGATAGGAGCAATTCATCTATGAAGAAGTCGACCCTGACTCTTGCCGTGGCCCTTGGGGTTCTGGCCCAGCAAGCAGGCGCTGCCGGTTTTATTGAAGACAGCAAAGCTACCTTGAAGCTGCGCAATTTCTATATCAACCAAGACAACCGTAACCACAGCACCAGCACCACCCAACCGAACTACACGGAAGAGTGGGGCCAAGGTTTCCAATTGGACTACACCTCGGGTTACACCGAAGGCACCGTTGGTTTTGGTGTTGATGCTATCGGGCTGCTGGGCATCCGTCTTGACTCTGGCAAGGGCCGTCACGGCAACCGTGACAGCAGTGCTTACGGTGGTCTGGTTTTCCCTACCGATAGCGACGGCCGTGCAGTCAACGACTTCTCCAGCCTGGGCGCCACCGCCAAGGTAAAAGTTTCCCAGACCGAACTGCGCTACGGCACCCTGCTGCCGAAGCTGCCGGTCATCTCGTACAACGACGGTCGTCTGCTGCCGCAAACCTTCGAAGGTGGTCAGATCACCTCGAACGAGATCAAGGACCTGACCCTGATCGGTGGTCAGATCGAGCACGTGAAGGGCCGCAACTCCTCGAGCAGTGAAGGGCTGTCCATCGCTGGCGCCAACAACGCTCGTACCGGTAAGTTCAGCAACCAGTTCCGTTATGCCGGTGCTGACTACAAGGTCACCAAGGACCTGCTGCTGCAGTACTACTACGGCAACCTGGAAGACTTCTACAAACAGCACTTCCTGGGCGCGGTACACAACTGGGCAATCGGCCCGGGTACTCTGAAGTCGGACTTCCGCTACTTCCATAGCACCGATGATGGCAAAAACGGTGATACGGCGGCCTACTACACCACCGGCTATTACGGCGGCACCACCACCAGAGGCAAGGTCGACAACGACCTGTACAGCGCACTGTTCCTGTACAGCGTTGCCGGTCACACCTTCGGTGGCGGCTACCAGAAGAGCCGTGGCGATAGCGACTTCCCTTGGCTGAACCAGGGTGACGGCTCGTCCAACTACACCATCACCGACTCGCAGATCCAGAAGTTCGGCCGTGCCGGTGAGAGCACCTGGCAAGCTCGCTACTCCTACGACTTCGCCAAGGTCGGCTTGGCAGGTCTTACCGCAGGCGTGGTTTACCTGAAGGGCGATAACATCGATACCATCACTGGTGACCGCACCGAATGGGAGCGGGATATCACTGTGGCCTACGTCGTACCGGAAGGTCCGCTGAAGAACTTCGGCGTCATGTGGAAAAACGCCATGTGGCGCACCGACATTGACAACCAACGGGACCAAGACGAAAACCGTCTGATCCTCAGCTACTCCATCCCGCTGCTGTAAGGCGAGATACAACAACGCCCGCCCGGCTTCACGCCGCGCGGGCGTTGTTTTGTCTGTTATTTGTTATTTCTTTCAGTTCTAAATAAATCAATATTTATTCTTTTTAATTTGGCGCGACCACAGGCACAGTGAAGCCATCACGCACTTAGCCCAAGGAGCCGCACCATGAGCCTCAGACTCGGCGATATCGCCCCCGACTTCGAACAGGATTCCAGCGCCGGCAAGATCCGCTTCCACGAGTGGCTCGGCGATAGCTGGGGCGTGCTGTTCTCGCACCCGGCCGACTTCACCCCGGTGTGCACCACGGAACTGGGCTTTACCGCCAAGCTGAAAGAGCAATTCGCCGAGCGCGGCGTCAAGGCCATCGCGCTGTCCGTCGACCCGGTCGATTCCCATCACCGCTGGATCGAAGACATCAACGAAACCCAGAACACCACGGTCAACTTCCCGATCCTGGCCGACGCCGATCGCAAAGTGTCCGACCTCTATGACCTGATCCACCCCAACGCCAGCGACACCCTGACGGTGCGTTCCCTGTTCGTGATCGATCCGAACAAGAAGATCCGTCTGACCATCACCTACCCGGCCAGCACCGGCCGCAACTTCCACGAAATCCTGCGGGTGATCGATTCGTTGCAGCTCACCGACAACCACAAGGTTGCGACCCCGGCCAACTGGCAGGACGGTGATGAAGTGGTGATCGTGCCGTCGCTCAAGGACGAAGAAGAAATCAAACGCCGCTTTCCGAAGGGCTACCGCGCGGTCAAGCCATACCTGCGCCTGACCCCACAGCCCAACCGCTGACAGACCGTTTTCATCGTAGTGCTTTAGCCATCGCAGGGATTTTCGGGCCGTTTCGACGGCCCTTTTTTTTGCCTGAAGAAACCAATTCGGGCCCTTCGCGAGCAAGCTCGCTCCTACAGAGACGGTGATGAATCTGTAGGAGCGAGCTTGCTCGCGATGGGCTCAACGGGGTTTTTACTTACCCGCAGTCAGCGCGTTATAGCTGGTCATCAGATTCCGGTAATCCGGAATGTGATTCGAGCACAGCGCCGCCAGGCCTTCGACATCGTTGCGCCAGTCGCGGTGCAGCTCACAGGCCACGCCGAACCAGGTCATCAGTTGCGCACCCGCCGAACTCACACGATTCAGCGCCGCATCACGGGTCATCTCGTTGAAGGTGCCGGAAGCATCGGTCACCACAAACACTTCAAATTCTTCTTCCAGGGCCGACAGCGCCGGGAACGCCACGCACACCTCGGTTACCACACCCGCAATGATCAGTTGCTTCTTCCCGGTAGCCTTCACCGCTTTCACGAAGTCCTCGTTGTCCCAGGCGTTGATCTGGCCAGGGCGAGCGATGTACGGGGCATCCGGGAATAGTTCTTTCAGTTCCGGCACCAGCGGGCCGTTGGGGCCTTGTTCGAAGCTGGTGGTGAGGATGGTCGGCAGGTTGAAGAACTTGGCCAGATCCGCCAGGGCCAGAACGTTGTTCTTGAAGCGGTCCGGCTCGATATCGCGCACCAGGGACAGCAGGCCAGCCTGGTGGTCCACCAGCAGGACAGCGGCGTCGTCTTTGTTCAGGCGGTTGTATTTGAATGCGGTCATGGTCGTTGCTCCTAAAGGTTCTGATCTTCGTAAGGGGTGGTGTTTCGCGTTGATGGGAGAAGATTAAATTCAGAACCTTTGGCGCGGTAGCTAGTGAAAAATGGCTTTAGCGTTCCTTATTCAGAACGATAGAGTTTGTACAGGTACAGCAGTGACAATCCGCGGTCTGGCATAAAGCCCATATCTCTAAATCACATAAACAAATGAAAAAATATGATTTATAGATATATATACCCACCTGTTAAGGTCACTCCATTCCAGCGAGCACACTAACTCGCGGCCCTTCAGAACAGTTCTAAGGAAGCGCTTTCCATGTTGGTCGTTTCTATTGGTGGTAGCCCCAGCCTGCGGTCACGTTCCGGTGTGCTGCTCGATCGCTCCCGGGACTGGCTGCAAGGCCAGGGTGTGGAAGTGGTGACGTTCCAGGTACGGGACTTCCCGGCCGAGGACCTGCTTCACGCTCGCTTCGACAGTCCGCACGTGCAGCACTTCCAGCAGTTGGTGGAACAGGCTGACGGCCTGATCGTCGCTACCCCGGTGTACAAGGCGTCCTATTCCGGCGCGCTGAAAACCCTGCTCGACCTGCTGCCCGAGCGCGCACTGCACCACAAGGTTGTTCTGCCCATCGCCACCGGCGGCAGCATCGCCCACATGCTGGCGGTGGACTACGCACTCAAGCCGGTGCTCTCGGCCCTCAAGGCGCAGGAGACCCTGCAAGGGATCTTCGCCGACGACAGCCAGATCGCCTACGGCCAGGGCAACAGCCCGGCCCACCTGGCGCCTGCCCTGGAGCAGCGCCTGCACGAATCGCTCGACACGTTTCACAGCGCCCTGGCCCGCCGGCCACGGCCGGTGGCTCCTGGCGTCCTGAACGAACGCCTGCTCAGCGCCCGCTGGAGCATCTGAGCCGCGACACCCGTTTCATCGCGTCACCCTTCACCTTACTCGCCCGATAACGAGGCAAGCAGGTGCAGCCTGAACCCAACAGCAAAATAAGGAGAGCGCAATGCGCACTGTCATTTTGCGTCGTGGCCTGGTCGCTCTGTTTGCTGCGGCTGTGTCCTTCGGCGCCATTACTCAAGCTCAAGCCGAAACCCTGCGTATCGGTTATCAGAAATACGGCACCCTGGTGCTGCTCAAGGCCAAGGGCACGCTGGAAAAGCGTCTCGCCGCCCAGGGCGTGCAGGTGCAATGGACTGAATTCCCCGGCGGCCCGCAACTGCTGGAAGGCCTCAACGTCGGTTCGATCGACTTCGGCGTGACCGGCGAAACCCCGCCGGTGTTCGCCCAGGCCGCCGGCGCCGACCTGCTCTACGTCGCCTATGAGCCGCCAGCGCCGCACAGCGAAGCGATCCTTGTGCCGAAGGGTTCGGCCATCCAGTCGGTCAAAGACCTCAAGGGCAAGAAAGTCGCCCTGAACAAAGGCTCCAACGTGCATTACCTGCTGGTCCGCGCCCTGGAAGACGCCGGCCTGAAATACACCGATATCCAGCCGGTATTCCTGCCGCCCGCTGACGCCCGTGCCGCCTTCGAGCGTGGCAGTGTCGACGCCTGGGTCATCTGGGATCCGTACCAGGCTGCCGCCGAACAGCAACTGCAGGCCCGCACCCTGCGCGACGGCCAGGGCATCGTCGACAACCACCAGTTCTATCTGGCGACCAAGCCTTACGCACAACAGCATCCTGAAGTGATCAGCGCGCTGGTGGACGAGGTTCGTGCCGTTGGCGAGTGGTCCAAGGCCAACCCGCAGGAAGTGACCGATCAGGTTGCGCCGCTGCTCGGCCTGCCGGCCGACATCACCCTGACCTCGGTCAAGCGCCAGGGCTACGGCGCGCAGTTCCTGACCCCGGAAGTGGTCGCCGCGCAGCAGAAGATCGCCGACACCTTCAAGACCCTCAAGCTGATTCCAAAGCCGCTGAGCATCAAGGACGTGATCTGGACGCCACCGGCCAAGGTCGCCACGGCGCCTTGACGTTTTGCCCGAGCCGGGGCGCCGCCCCGGTCTGAGCCACCCTTAGGAGACAACTCCAATGAGCCTCAACGTTTTCTGGTTTCTACCGACCCATGGCGACGGCCATTACCTTGGCACCGCCGAAGGCGCTCGCGCCGTCGATCACGGTTATCTGCAGCAGGTCGCCCAGGCAGCGGATCGCCTGGGTTTCGGCGGCGTGCTGATCCCCACCGGGCGTTCCTGCGAGGACTCCTGGCTGGTGGCGGCATCGCTGATCCCGGTGACCCAGCGGCTGAAATTCCTCGTGGCCCTGCGCCCGGGGATCATTTCGCCGACCGTGGCGGCGCGTCAGGCGGCGACCCTCGACCGGCTGTCCGGCGGGCGTGCGCTGTTCAACCTGGTGACCGGTGGCGACCCTGAAGAACTGTCCGGCGACGGCCTGTTCCTCAGCCATGAAGAGCGTTATCAGGCCTCTGTGGAGTTCACCCGTATCTGGCGTCGGGTGCTGGAAGGCGAGACGGTCGATTACGACGGCAAGCACATCCAGGTCAAAGGCGCCAAGCTGCTCTATCCACCGATTCAACAACCGCGTCCGCCACTGTATTTCGGCGGCTCGTCGGAAGCTGCCCAGGACCTGGCCGCCGAGCAGGTCGAGCTGTACCTGACCTGGGGCGAACCGCCGGCCGCGGTCGCCGAGAAAATCGCGGAAGTCCGGGCCAAGGCCGCCAAGCTGGGCCGCACCGTCCGCTTCGGCATCCGCCTGCACGTGATCGTGCGGGAAACCAACGATGAGGCATGGAAAGCCGCCGAGCGCCTGATCTCGCACCTGGACGACGACACCATCACCCGCGCCCAGGCCTCCCTGGCGCGTTTCGACTCCGTAGGCCAGCAACGCATGGCTGCGCTGCATGGCGGCAACCGCGACAACCTCGAAGTCAGCCCGAACCTGTGGGCTGGCGTCGGCCTGGTGCGTGGCGGTGCCGGCACTGCACTGGTCGGCGACGGTCCGACCGTGGCGGCACGGGTCAAGGAATACGCTGACCTGGGCATCGACACTTTCATCTTCTCCGGCTACCCGCACCTGGAAGAGTCGTACCGCGTCGCCGAACTGCTGTTCCCGCACCTGGATATCGCGCGTCCGTCGCTGCCGCAAGAGCGGGGCTATGTCAGCCCGTTCGGCGAGATGGTCGCCAACGACATCCTGCCCAAAGCCGCGGCACAGGGTTGAGGAGCGCAGCATGAGTCGTTCTTCCTCAACCCCGTGGACGCAGCGCCTGGCCCCGTGGGCCCTGCCGATCGCGCTGCTGGCGATCTGGCAACTGGCGGTCAGCGCCGGTTGGCTGTCGACGCGCATCCTGCCGGCACCGAGCGCGGTAATCACCGCCGGTGTCGAACTGGTGCGCAGCGGCGAGATCTGGACCCACCTGGCGATCAGCGGCTGGCGTGCCGGCCTGGGCTTCGTCATCGGCGGCAGCATCGGCCTGGCGCTGGGCTTCATCACCGGCTTGTCCCGTTGGGGCGAGCGCCTGCTCGACAGCTCGGTGCAGATGATCCGCAACGTGCCGCACCTGGCGCTGATCCCGCTGGTGATCCTGTGGTTCGGCATCGATGAGTCGGCGAAGATTTTCCTGGTAGCCCTCGGCACGCTGTTCCCGATTTACCTGAACACTTATCACGGCATTCGCAACGTCGATCCGGCGCTGGTGGAAATGGCCCGCAGCTACGGCCTCAGCGGTTTCTCCCTGTTCCGTCAGGTGATCCTGCCGGGTGCGCTGCCGTCGATTCTGGTCGGTGTGCGCTTCGCCCTGGGCTTCATGTGGCTGACCCTGATCGTGGCCGAAACCATCTCGGCCAACGCCGGCATCGGCTACCTGGCGATGAATGCCCGTGAATTCCTGCAAACCGATGTGGTGGTCCTGGCCATCGTTCTCTACGCGGTGCTCGGCAAGCTCGCCGACCTCGCTGCCCGTGGCCTGGAGCGCGTCTGGTTGCGCTGGCACCCGGCCTATCAACCGAGCAAGGGAGACGGCGCATGACCATTCTCAAGGAGCAACCGCCACGGCTGCTGCGCGGTATTCCGCTGGCCGTGCGCAACGTCGAAAAGACTTTTGGTCAGCGCAAGGTGCTGCGTGACATCGACCTGCACATTCCGGCCGGACAATTCGTCGCCATCGTCGGTCGCAGCGGCTGCGGCAAAAGTACCTTGCTGCGCCTGCTCGCCGGCCTCGACCAGCCTTCCGCCGGGCAACTGCTGGCCGGCAGCGCGCCGCTCGCCGAGGCCCGCGAAGACACCCGCCTGATGTTCCAGGAAGCGCGCCTGCTGCCCTGGAAACGGGTGATCGACAACGTTGGCCTGGGCCTTCAAGGCAACTGGCAGGAACAGGCACGCAAGGCACTGGAGGCGGTCGGCCTGGCCGACCGTGCCAATGAATGGCCGGCGGCGTTGTCCGGTGGACAGAAACAACGTGTGGCCCTGGCCCGCGCCCTGATCCACCAGCCACGCCTGCTGCTGCTGGACGAACCGCTGGGGGCGCTGGATGCCCTGACCCGGATCGAAATGCAGCAACTGATCGAAGACCTCTGGCGCAAGCATGGCTTCACCGTGCTGCTGGTGACCCACGACGTCGCCGAAGCCGTCGCGGTCGCCGACCGGGTGATCCTGATCGAGGACGGTGAAATCGGCCTCGACCTGCACGTGGACCTGCCACGGCCGCGGGTGCGTGGATCGCACCGCCTGGCCGCGCTGGAAACCGAAGTATTGAACCGTGTTCTTTCGGTCCCGGGCATCCCGCCCGAGCCCGAACCCGTAGCACCCTTGCCTACGCAACTGCGCTGGGCTCATTGACCTCAGAACCTACAAAGGAAGCAAGCAGATGACTATCAAAGCGATCAACGTGCGTAACCAGTTCAAGGGCACCGTTAAAGAAATCCTGGAAGGTCCGGTCCTGTCGGAAATCGACGTACAGACCGCCTCGGGCATCGTCACTTCGGTGATCACCACCCGTTCGGTAAAAGAACTGGAACTGACCATCGGCAGCGAAGTGATTGCCTTTGTGAAATCCACCGAGGTTTCCATCGCCAAGCTGTGATTTGTGTGGCATATCGCGAGCAAGCTCGCTCCTACAGAGACTGGGAACACCGATCCCCTGTAGGAGCGAGCTTGCTCGCGATTGCCTAACGCTTTGGCAAAAACGGCGGCAGATAAAGCCCCAGGTACGCCTCGAACACCCGCATCCCTTCCTCCGCCATCCGCGGCGTGATTTGCCCGTGCAACTGCATCGACCGGGCATACACCCGATCCCCCAGTTCCATCGCCAGGGCGAACACGTCCACGTCACGCGGCAGCTCCGGTAAACGGAAATGCTGCTCGAACAGCTTGTGCATCAGATCGCCCAGCTCGATATCGTGCTGACGATCCGCCTGGGTCACTTCGCTCAAACCATGCTGGGCCAGGATCAACTGCCGCGCCGCGGCGTCCTCGTGGTAGATCTCCAGCATGCGCATTTCCACCAGCCGCGACAGGTCCCGCCAACTGTGCAGGGTCTGTGGGTCGATGGGCGCTTGCAGGCAGGCGCGGAAGGCGCTGTGCACGTCCGCGGTGAGGGCTTCGAGCAGCGCCGGGACGCTGGCGAAGAAGTGATACACGGACGAAGGCGGGATCTGCGCCCGCTCCGCCACGCTGTAGATCGACAGGCTGGCCACACCTTCGCTGGCCAGCAGGGTGCGGGCCGCGTCGAGGATCGAGTCGATCCGCGCCTGGCTGCGGGCGCGGGGTTTGCGAGGTGTGGTACCGCGACTCATATCAGTTGCTGATCGCCAGGATGCTGGCCTGGTAGGCGCCGACAAACAGGTCGAAGTCGCCGACTTCCTGTTTCTCCAGCTCGGCCTGTTCTTCCAGCGACTTGCGCGCCAGCGCTTCGAAACGCGCTTGCTCGTCCGCCGGCAGCGGCTCGCTACGCAAGAACTCGGCGTGGAGCTGGCTCTGGCGCAGGGAGAAGCGGGCGAAGCTTTCCTGATGCTCGGTCATGCTCGCCAGCACCTGCGCCGACGGCGTCAGCGACGGATCGTCGACCTTGGCGGCCTGTATTTGCAGGGCACGGGCGTGCTCGTCGCCGCCATGGGCACGATCAAGCAATTCGGCCAACGGCGCGATGCGTTCCAGCAACTCGCTGGCCCACGCCTTCAGCGTCACCGGCTGGCCGTCGCGTTGCAGTTCCAGGCCAGGGCGGCGGCCCTGCTTGACCACATTGAGGAAGTTGTCGGTGCACTGGCCGCACTCGCCATTGCCCAGCAGCGGGCTTTCTTCCAGCGCGCAGAACAGCAGGAATGCATCGAGGAAACGCGCCTGCGGCAGTTCGACGCCGGTCGGCAGGAACGGGTTGATGTCCAGGCAGCGCACTTCGATGTACTGGATGCCGCGGGACACCAATGCCTGGATCGGCCGCTCGCCGGTGTAGGTCACGCGCTTGGGGCGGATGTTGGAGTAGTACTCGTTTTCGATCTGCAGGATGTTGGTGTTGAGCTGCACCCACTCACCATCCTGGTGCGTGCCGATCTCGACATACGGCGGATACGGCGTGGCCACGGCACGGCGCAGGCTGTCGGTGTAGCTGCTCAGATCGTTGTAGCAAGGGGTGAGGCCGGCCTGGGCGTTGCTCTGGTAACCGAGGTCGCTCATGCGCAGGCTGGTGGCCCAGGGCAGGTACAGGGTGTCGGCGTCGAAGGCTTCCAGTTGATGCGGGCGACCGCGCAGGAAACCCGCGTCCAGCGCTGGCGACGCACCGAACAGGTACATCAGCAGCCAGCTATAGCGACGGAAATTGCGGATAAGGGCGATGTAGGCCGACGACTGGAACTCGCGGTCGTCGCCGTCGCGGCCTTCGGCTTCACGCAGCAGCGGCCAGAGTTTTTCCGGCAGCGAGAAGTTGTAATGGATACCGGCGATGCACTGCATGGTGCGGCCGTAGCGCAGGGCCAGGCCCTTGCGGTAGACGTACTTGAGCTGACCGATGTTGGAGGTGCCGTACCAGGCGATCGGGATGTCTTCCTCGGCCGGCAACGGGCACGGCATCGACGGACTCCACAGGTACTCGCTGCCGAGCTTGCTGTAGGCGAAGCGATGGATGTTTTCCAGGCTTTCGAGGGTCTTCGCGGGATCGGCCAGCGCTGGCGTGATGAACTCCAGCAGCGACTCGGAATAATCGGTGGTGATCTGTTCGTGGGTCAGGGCGGCACCCAGGGCCTCGGGGTGCGGCGTCTGGGCCAGACGACCGTCCTCTGTCACGCGCAGGCATTCACGCTCGATGCCGTGCAGGCACTGCTTGAGCAGAGAGAGGTTGTCGCCCTGGCCGAGCAGGCTCAGGCGGCGGTTGAGAAGTTCGCTCAAGATGGATTCCTTCACACGTCAGTCGCCGCAATATGGGGGTGGAGGTGACGGTCTACAAGGGTGGACAGAGGAACTGGCGTTGTCGCCTGGTTTTCGCAGGGAGTCGGCAGCGCCCGCGCACTGCCGAAAGTACCGCAAATTGGGAGTTTTCGGCTAGATCTGTAGGAAAAGCGCCCGCGTGATGGCGGGCAAAGTTTTTACAGCGCGGCGAAGGTTCCTTGTGCCTTCGCCACCAGTTTGTCGCCCTGGAAGACGTCGGCGTCGAGCACCAGCGTGCGCCGCCCGGCGTGCAACACCCGGGCGATGCACAGCACCTCGCCCTCGCTGACAGCCCGCACGTAGTTGATCTTGCATTCCAGCGTCACGCTGCGCCGATCAAAGCCATGGCTGCTGGAGCAGGCCAGCCCCATGGCGATGTCGACCAGGCTGAAGATCGCGCCGCCATGTAAGAAGCCGCCGCGATTGCGCAAATGCGGCTCCAGCGCGAGGGCCACCTGCGCAACGCCTTCTTCAAGGCGTTGCAGGCGGCAGCCCAGCAACTGGCTGAAGGCGCTCTGAACGATGTCTTCAGGCGCTTCCATTACTTCTTCTTCAACTGCTTGGCGTTGGCGAACAGCGAGGCCATGGCGTTATTGGCGGGCGGCGGGGTTTCCTTGACCCGTGCCGGCGCACCTTGCTGGCGCGGCGCGGAACCCGGACGGCTGCCACGGGCACCATCGACTTTCTCGCCCGGGGTGTCGCTCATGCGCATCGACAGGCCGACGCGTTTGCGCGGGATGTCCACTTCCATGACCTTGACCTTGACCACGTCGCCGGCCTTGACCGCTTCACGCGGGTCCTTGATGAACTTCTCGGACAGCGCCGAGATGTGTACCAGACCGTCCTGGTGCACGCCGATATCGACGAAGGCCCCGAAGTTGGTGACGTTGGTGACCACGCCTTCGAGGATCATCCCCGGTTCCAGGTCCTTGAGGTCTTCGACGCCTTCCTGGAACTCGGCGGTCTTGAACTCCGGACGCGGGTCGCGGCCCGGCTTGTCCAGTTCCTGGAGGATGTCGGTGACGGTGGGCAGACCGAAGGTTTCGTCGGTGTATTTCTTCGGGTCCAGGCGCTTGAGGAAACCGCTGTCGCCAACCAGCGAGCGGATATCACGGTCGGTCTCGGCGGCGATGCGCTGCACCAGTGGGTAGGCTTCCGGGTGAACTGCGGAGGCGTCCAGCGGGTTGTCGCCGTTCATCACGCGCAGGAAGCCGGCGGCCTGTTCGAAGGTCTTCTCGCCCAGGCGGCTGACTTTCTTCAGCGCCGCGCGGGTCTTGAAGGCGCCGTTGGCGTCACGGTGGCTGACGATGTTCTGCGCCAGCGTCGCGTTGAGGCCGGAGATGCGCGCCAGCAGCGCCACCGAGGCGGTGTTGACGTCGACGCCGACGGCGTTCACGCAGTCCTCGACTACCGCGTCCAGGCCACGGGCCAGTTTCAATTGCGAAACGTCGTGCTGGTACTGGCCGACACCGATGGACTTCGGATCGATCTTCACCAGCTCTGCCAGCGGATCCTGCAGACGGCGGGCGATGGACACCGCGCCACGGATCGTTACGTCCAGGTCGGGGAATTCACGGGCGGCCAGCTCGGACGCCGAGTACACCGAGGCGCCGGCCTCGGAAACCATGATCTTGGTGATCTTGAGGGCGGGGTACTTCTTGACCAGTTCGGCGATCAGCTTGTCGCTCTCACGGCTGGCGGTGCCGTTGCCGATGGCGATCAGTTCCACCGAGTGCTTGGCGCACAGCGCGGCAATCACGGCGATGGTGCGGTCCCAGTCGTTTTTCGGCGCGTGCGGGTACACCGTGGTGTAGTCCAGCAGCTTGCCGGTGGAGTCGACCACGGCCACCTTGCAGCCGGTACGCAGGCCCGGGTCGAAGCCCAGGGTCGCGCGCGGGCCGGCCGGCGCGGCGAGCAGCAGGTCGTGCAGGTTGCGGGCGAAGACGTTGATTGCCTCGCCCTCGGCGTTGTCGCGCAGTTCGCCGAACAGGTCGGTTTCCAGGTGGCTGTAGAGCTTGACCTTCCAGGTCCAGCGCACCACTTCGGCCAACCACTTGTCGGCTGGGCGGCCCTGGTTGTTGAGGCCGAAACGCTCGGCGATCATCAATTCGCACGGGTGCAGGGTGCCCGGCAGTTCTTCGCCGACCTTCAGCGCAGCGGACAGCACGCCTTCGTTGCGCCCGCGGAAAATCGCCAGGGCACGGTGCGACGGCACGCTCTTGAGCTGTTCGTCGTGTTCGAAATAGTCGCGGAACTTGGCGCCTTCCTCTTCCTTGCCGGCCACCAGGCGGGCACTGAGGGTGGCTTCCTGGGTGAGGAAGGTACGCAGTTTTTCCAGCAGGGTGGCGTCTTCGGCGAAGCGCTCCATGAGGATGTACTTGGCGCCTTCCAGCGCGGCCTTGACGTCGGCGACGCCCTTTTCGGCATCGACGAAGCGCGCGGCTTCGGTTTCCGGGGACAGTTGCGGGTCGTTCAGCAGACCGTCAGCCAGCTCGCCGAGGCCGGCTTCCAGGGCGATCTGGCCCTTGGTGCGGCGCTTCTGTTTGTACGGGAGATAAAGGTCTTCGAGGCGGGTCTTGGTGTCGGCCAGCTTGATTTCGCGGGCCAGTTCGGGCGTCAGCTTGCCCTGTTCCTCGATGCTGGCCAGGATGCTGGCGCGGCGATCGTCGAGTTCGCGCAGGTAGCGCAGGCGCTCTTCGAGGTTGCGCAGTTGGGTGTCATCCAGGCTGCCGGTCACTTCTTTGCGGTAACGGGCGATAAAAGGCACCGTGGAGCCTTCATCAAGTAGAGCCACGGCCGCCTCGACCTGTTGCGGGCGGACGCCGAGTTCTTCGGCGATGCGGCTGTTGATGCTGTCCATAAAACCACCTGACAAATTGTGAATGCTTGGGCCGCGGAGCCCGCGCCGCAGGGGCGCCGGAGCAAGGCAGCTCTCGGTGAAAAGCGGCGCATTATACCCAGCGCACGGAGCTTGCGGTGATAGCCGCTGGCCAGCTTGCAGGACCGTTCTACTGGCACATGGGGAAAAATCTGCTAACAATGCACACGGCACTGTCAAATGGCGGCTAAGCCATAATGCGCGCCGAGATTAAAGGAGCGACCCATGAGCAGCACTGCACAAACAGCCGAAGGCGAAAAAATCCTCATCGTCGACGATGACCCTGGCCTGAGCAGCCTGCTGGAGCGATTCTTCACCAGCAAAGGCTACCGCGCGAGGGCTGTACCGAACGTCGAGCAGATGGACCGCCTGCTGGCGCGTGAAGTCTTCAACCTGGTCGTCCTCGACCTGATGCTTCCCGGCGAAGATGGCCTTTCAGCCTGCCGCCGGCTGCGCGCGGCGAACAATCAGGTCCCGATCATCATGCTCACCGCCAAGGGCGACGAGCTGAGCCGGATCAAGGGCCTGGAGCTGGGCGCCGACGATTACCTGGCCAAGCCATTCAACCCCGACGAGCTGGTTGCGCGGGTCAAGGCGGTGTTGCGTCGGCAGACGCCTTCGGTACCGGGTGCTCCGGGCAGCGAGGATGAAACCGTCACGTTCGGCGACTACGAGCTGTCGCTGGCCACCCGCGAACTCAAGCGGGGTGAAGAAGTACATATGCTCACCACCGGCGAATTCGCGGTGCTCAAGGCGCTGGTCATGCACGCTCGCGAGCCGCTGACCCGCGATAAACTGATGAACCTGGCCCGTGGTCGTGAATGGGATGCGCTGGAGCGTTCCATCGACGTGCAGATCTCGCGCCTGCGCCGGATGATCGAGCCGGATCCTTCCAAGCCGCGTTACATCCAGACAGTCTGGGGCGTCGGTTATGTGTTCGTGCCGGACGGTAATGCCGGCAAGTGACCCCTCGTTTCAGGGAGTGAGTCATCAACAGCAGGGCCACCGCAGGGTTGCCCTGCTTTTGCATGAAGCGAAAGCCGTAAAGCCCGCGAGCCGCGCTCGTGCCTGCCTAGTGTGTAGCCGTTGTCCATGAAAACCCCGCTGTGGTTCCCGCAAAGCTTTTTCGCCCGCACCCTGTGGCTGGTGCTCATCGTCGTCCTGTTCTCCAAGGCGCTCACCCTGGTCTATCTGCTGATGAACGAGGATGTGCTGGTTGACCGCCAGTACAGCCACGGCGTCGCCCTGACCCTGCGTGCCTACTGGGCGGCGGACGAGTCGGACCGGGAAAAGGTCGCCGAGGCCGCCGGGCTGATCCGGGTGACCGGCAACGGCGTACCCGAGGGCGAGCAGCACTGGCCTTACAGCGAGATCTACCAGCGCCAGATGCAGGCCGAGCTGGGCGCCGATACCGAAGTCCGGTTGCGCGTGCATTCGCCGCCGGCGTTGTGGGTGAGGGCGCCGAGCCTGGGCGACGACTGGCTGAAAGTCCCGCTTTACCCACATCCGTTGCGCGGCCAGAAAATCTGGAACGTGCTTGGCTGGTTTCTCGCCATCGGCCTGCTTTCCACGGCCTCGGCCTGGATCTTCGTACGTCAGTTGAACCAGCCGCTCAAGCGCCTGGTGTTCGCCGCGCGGCAACTTGGCCAGGGCCGCAGTGTGCGTTTGCCGGTCAGCGATACGCCCAGCGAGATGACCGAGGTCTATCGCGCCTTCAACCAGATGGCCGAGGACGTCGAGCAGGCCGGGCGCGAGCGTGAACTGATGCTCGCCGGGGTTTCCCATGACTTGCGCACGCCGCTGACCCGGCTACGGCTGTCGCTGTCGCTGATGGCCAACGACAGCGACCTGACCGACGACATGGTCCGCGACATTGAAGACATGGATGCGATCCTCGACCAGTTCCTCGCCTTCATTCGCGACGGTCGGGACGAGCCGGTGGAGGAGGTGGACCTGAGCGATCTGGTCCGCGAGGTGGTCGCGCCATTCAACCAGCCTGAGGAGCAGGTGCGCCTGTGCCTTGAGCCGATCCCGCCGTTTCCGCTGCGCCGGGTATCGATGAAGCGTCTGTTGAACAACCTGATCGGCAACGCCCTGCACCATGCAGGGCAGGGCGTCGAAGTGGCGGCCTACGTTTCCGGCGACACCAGCGCGCCCTACGTCGTGCTGAGCGTGCTGGACCGCGGGGCCGGGATTGATCCCGGCGAACTGGAAGCCATCTTCAACCCTTTCATTCGCGGTGACCGCGCCCGTAGCGGCAAGGGCACCGGCCTGGGCCTGGCGATCGTCAAGCGGATCGCCGCCCAGCACGGCGGCAACGTCGAGTTGCGCAACCGCTCCGGCGGCGGCATCGAAGCCCGGGTGCGGTTGCCGTTGGGGCTTCTGCTGCCTCGGGACGCTGTTTAACCCTTTCCTTTGGTGCGGGTCAGATTTGGCCCGCCGTTCTTTTCCAGATGCTCGATGATCATCCCGGCAACGTCCTTGCCGGTGGTGACCTCGATGCCTTCCAGGCCCGGTGAGGAATTCACCTCCATCACCAGCGGGCCGTGATTGGAGCGCAGGATATCCACACCGGCGACGCTCAGGCCCATGACCTTGGCGGCGCGGATCGCGGTCATGCGCTCTTCGGGGGTGACCTTGATCAGGCTGGCGGTGCCGCCGCGGTGCAGGTTGGAGCGGAACTCGCCCGGCTTGGCCTGACGCTTCATCGAGGCGATGACCTTGTCGCCGACCACGAAGCAGCGGATATCGGCGCCGCCGGCTTCCTTGATGTATTCCTGGACCATGATGTTCTGCTTCAGGCCCATGAACGCTTCGATCACCGACTCGGCGGCCTTGGTGGTTTCGCACAGCACCACGCCGATGCCCTGGGTGCCTTCAAGCACCTTGATCACCAGCGGGGCGCCATTGACCATCTGGATCAGGTCGGGGATGTCGTCCGGGGAGTGGGCGAAGCCGGTGACCGGCAGGCCGATGCCGCGGCGCGACAGCAACTGCAGCGAGCGCAGTTTGTCCCGGGAGCGGGCGATGGCGACGGATTCGTTGAGCGGGAACACGCCCATCATTTCAAACTGACGCAGCACGGCGCAGCCATAGAACGTTACCGAGGCACCGATGCGCGGGATCACCGCGTCGAAGCCTTCCAGCGGCTTGCCGCGATAGTGGATCTGCGGCTTGTGGCTGGCGATGTTCATGTAGGCGCGCAGGGTATCGACCACAACCATTTCATGGCCCCGTTGCGTACCGGCCTCGACCAGGCGACGGGTGGAATACAGACGCGGGTTCCGCGACAGCACAGCGATCTTCATGCAACACCTGTGGAAGGGGTAATGGTGGCCGGGAACACCGGCTTGTCCTGAACGTATTTGACGCCTGGGTTGACCACCAACTGGCCATGCACCAGTGCCTTGGAGCCGAGCAACAGGCGGTAACGCATGGCCTTGCGACAGGCCAGGGTGAATTCGACTTCCCAGACCCGGTCACCGAGCGCCAGCGGCGTGCGGATCACGTAGCGGACCTGGGCCTGGCCGTTGGAACTCTTGATGGTCTTCATCGTGACCAGTGGCGCTTCACAGCGGCGGTGGCGCAACTGCACGACCGAACCCAGATGGGCGTTGAAACGCACCCATTGCTCGCCGTCACGCATGAACGGTTCGACCTCGGTGGCGTGCAGGCTGGAGGTGCTGGCGCCGGTGTCGATCTTGGCGCGCAGGCCGGCCAGGCCGAGGTCTGGCAGGGCCACCCACTCGCGCAAACCGATAACGCTCAAATGATCAAATGTCTTCACGATGCACAACCCGGAAAAAGTCGGTGAACTGTAAGCAGGCTGCGGACTTTTTGCATCCGCCAGTTACGGTAGTACAGTTCCATGACCGCTATGAATCGGAGCAGTGCAATGGCACAACAACCGGAAGACGACAAGGTTCGTCTGGACAAGTGGCTCTGGGCCGCTCGTTTCTACAAAACCCGCGCCCTGGCCAAGGCCGCGATCGAAGGCGGCAAGGTGCACTGTCGCGGCGAACGCTGCAAGCCTGGCAAGGAGCCACGTGTCGGTGAGGAATTCGTGCTGCGCACCGGCTTTGACGAGCGCACCATAGTGGTCAAGGCGCTCTCTGTGGTTCGCCGTGGGGCGCCCGAAGCACAGGCGCTGTATGCCGAGACCGAAGAAAGCATCGCCCGCCGCGAAAAGGCCGCCGATTTGCGCAAGGCCGGTGCCTTGGGTGTCACCACCGATGGGCGACCGACCAAGAAGCAGCGCCGGCAGATTCATCAATTCCACGATTCGGTGGGCTGAGCGGCCATTCGTCGCACGGGGACTGGTCAGCGGGTAGCCGATGGCACCAGAGTAATGGGCAGAACCCCCGGTCCTTGGATCGGGGAGCGAAATGGCCATAAACTAACGGTCTTTCGTGACAAAACCGATCACGCCTGCGCGGTGTGGCGGTACCGGCGCCCAACTGGCCCCTTGTCCTTTTCCCTCTTCAAAGAAAGCCTTTAGCCATGCCCGATATTGCGGATACCGATTTCACCCAACGCTTCCTCTTTGACGACCGCGACGTGCGCGGCGAACTGGTTTCGCTCGAGCACAGCTACGCCGAAGTGTTGGCCAAACACGCCTACCCTCAGCCGGTCGCGCAACTGCTCGGTGAACTGATGGCCGCTGCGGCGCTGCTGGTCGGCACGCTGAAATTCGACGGCCTGCTGATTCTCCAGGCGCGCTCCGAAGGCCCGGTCTCGCTGCTGATGGTCGAATGCTCCAGCGAGCGTGAGCTGCGCGGCATCGCCCACTACGACAGCGCCGCGATCAGCGACGATGCCGGCCTGCACGACCTGATGCCCAACGGCATGCTCGCGCTTACCGTCGACCCGCGTCGTGGCCAGCGTTACCAGGGCATTGTCGACCTGGACGGTGCCGATCTGTCGGAGTGCTTCACCAATTACTTCGTCAAGTCCGAGCAGCTCGGCACGCGCTTCTGGCTCAGCGCCGATGGTCACCGCGCGGGCGGCCTGCTGTTGCAGCAACTGCCGGTCGCGAGCCAGCCGGACGCCGATGACCGCGCCGAAAGCTGGGCGCACGTCACCATGATGGCGGGCACCTTGAGCCGCGAAGAGCAACTGGGCCTGGACAACGAGACCCTCTTGCATCGCCTCTACCACGAAGACGCCGTGCGCCTGTTCGATGTCCAGCCGCTGAGCTTCCGTTGCAGTTGCTCGCGTGAGCGCTCCGGCAGTGCACTGACCAGCCTCGGGCTGGAAGATGCGCGGGCGCTGGTGGTCGAGCACGGCGGTCACATCGAGATCGATTGCCAGTTTTGCAACGAGCGCTATCGCTTCGATGTTGCGGATGTTGAGCAATTGTTTGGTGGCGGTGGCGTGGACGCGCCGTCAGATACTCGTCACTGAAACGTTTCTGCTCAGGGAAATCTCCTGTCGAATCCGCCGAAGGCGCAGTTCTGACAGGAGGGCTCTACTTTTTTTGGGCGTTTCTGGCATAATCCGGCCACTTTTTTCGCTGTAGTAGCTTGTAAGAATCTACTACAAATCGTTTGGAGCACTCGGCCGCAGGCCGGATGGGGAATCTCATGACGCAAGCCAATAACGCCGTGTACACCGATCTGAGTGTCGACGAGCTGGTACAAGAAGCGCTGAAACGCGGTGAAGGCGAACTGGCCGATACTGGCGCGCTGGTCGTGAAAACCGGTCACCGCACTGGTCGTTCGCCAGTTGACCGTTTCATCGTCGAAGAGCCGAGCACCCAGGACGCAATCGCCTGGGGCCCGATCAACCGCAAGTTCCCCGCCGACAAGTTCGATGCCCTGTGGGCTCGCGTCGAGGCGTTCAACAACGCCCAGGAGCACTTCGTTTCCCACGTTCACGTAGGCGCTGCCGAGGATCACTACCTCGCCGTCAAGATGACCACCCAGACTGCCTGGCAGAACCTGTTCGGTCGTTGCCTGTTCATCAATCCTGCCCAGTACAACCCTGCTGGCCGGCAAGAGTGGCAGGTCCTGAACGTCGCCAACTTCGAATGCGTTCCAGAGCGTGACGGCACCAACTCCGATGGTTGCGTCATCCTCAACTTCGCTCAGAAAAAAGTCCTGATCGCTGGCATGCGCTATGCCGGTGAGATGAAGAAAGCCATGTTCTCGGTGCAGAACTTCCTGCTGCCGGCCGCTGACGTGCTGCCAATGCACTGCGCCGCCAACATCGGCGAAGAAGGCGACGTGACCCTGTTCTTCGGTCTGTCCGGCACTGGCAAGACCACCCTGTCGGCTGACGAAAGCCGTTACCTGATCGGTGACGACGAGCACGGTTGGGGCGAAGGCGTTGTCTTCAACATCGAAGGCGGCTGCTACGCCAAGTGCATCGATCTGTCCGAGAAGAACGAGCCGGTCATCTGGAAAGCCATCAAGCACGGCGCAGTCCTGGAGAACGTCGTCCTGGACGACGCCAAGCACGCTGACTACGCCGATGGCAGCCTGACCCAGAACAGCCGCGCCGCGTACCCGCTGGAACACGTCGAGAAGCGTTCCGAGCAGAACCTGGGCGGCGAGCCTAATGCGGTCATCTTCCTGACCTGCGACCTGACCGGCGTACTGCCACCTGTGTCGATCCTGAACAACGAGCAGGCGGCGTATCACTTCCTGTCCGGCTACACCGCGCTGGTCGGTTCCACCGAAATGGGTTCGGGCGGCGGCATCAAGTCGACCTTCTCCACCTGCTTCGGCGCACCGTTCTTCCCGCGTCCGGCGGGCGAATACGCCGAGCTGCTGATCAAGCGCATCAAGGGCTTCGGCTCCAAGGTCTACCTGGTCAACACCGGCTGGACCGGCGGTGGCTACGGCGTCGGCAAGCGTTTCAGCATCCCGACCACCCGTGCGGTGATCGCGGCCATCCAGAGCGGTGCTCTGATCGGCGCTGAAACCGAGCACCTGGGCATCATCAACCTGGACGTACCGAAGTCGGTTCCAGGCGTTGATACCGAGCTGCTGAACCCGCGTACCACCTGGGCTGACCAGGCTGCCTACGACGAAGCGGCGAAAGGCTTGGCCAATCTGTTCATCGAGAACTTCAAGAAATTCGAAGTTTCCGATGCCATCAAGGCTGCTGGTCCGCAACTGTAAGTTGCTGCCCACCGCAGGTTGAAAAAAGCCCCGGCTCGCGAGAGCCGGGTTTTTTTTGGCCTGAGTGGCGGGGCTGGAGCTCCCACAGGGGCCGATAAGCCCCCAGCACCCAAGCCCAAACCCAAGGTCCCCCGGACACAACCTTTTCTATTGGCCATCAGCGACACAATCCTTCAGCATCGGCACTTCACTCCATGGAGAGCACCCGTGTCCGATCCGTTGCAGATTGAACATTTCCCCCACGCTGAATTCATCTCCACCCGCTGGCAGGACGCGGACATCAATGGTCAGATCGCCAGCGCCGCGGTCTACAGCTTTTTCGACACCGTGATCCAGTCGTACCTCGTCACCCACGGTGAAATCGATCCGCAGGAAGGCGAGGTGGTGGCATTCGTGGTGAGTTCCTCCTGCGATTTCTACGCCTCGGCGGGCTTCACCGATCTGTTGCAGGTGGGCATCCGGGCCGAGCGTATCGCCGGCAGCACGGTGGAGTTCGAGGTGGCCCTGTTCGACTACGCCGGCAAGCAGCTCTATGCCCTTGGCCGGGTGGTGCAGGTGTTCATCGAGCGCGCCACAGGCACGCCTGCGACCTTTCCCGACACTCTGAAGATGGCGCTGCTCTCGCTGAACTAAAGGCCGTCGGGCTCAGTCGTTGAGCCGGATAATCCCTTCACGTACGGCAAACAACACCAGCCCCGGCACGTCGTGAATCTGCAGCCGGTGCATGATTTGCGAACGATGCGCTTCGACGGTCTTCACGCTCAGGCCCAGGCCGTCGGCGATGGAGCGGGTCGATTCGCCACGGGCGATCAGCCGCAGGATCTCCAGTTGCCGCGCGGTGAGCTGCATCGCCGTGCTGACCTGGGGGCGGCGGCGGTTCTGTTTCACCGCCTGACCGATCACCAGCGGTAGCACCGCCGAGGACAGGTACTGTCCGCCGCCACGCAGTGACTGCAGAGCCAGCTCCAGCTCCTGCACCGTCGCGCTTTTCAGCAGGAACCCGTGGGCGCCCTGTTGCAGGCAGTGCATGACGAATTCCAGTTCCGAACGCGACGACAACATCAGCACCGTGCAGGCCGGCACGCGCAGGTACAGCTCGCGCAGCAGCTCCTCGCCGGTCAGCGTGCCGAGGGCGATATCCAGCAGGATGATGTCGGGCTTGAGCTGTTCGGACAGCTCGAGGGTGGTAACCGCGTCGCCTGCTTCTCCGACCACAGCGTATTCTTGTTTTTGTTCGAGCAACGCTCGCAGGCCTGCGCGGAACAGGGGCGAGTCGTCGGCAATCAGTAAACGGCAAAGCATAGGTTTGAGCCCGTGTCGCGTAGGGTTGGACGTTGATGTGGAACGAATCGTCGCTGCGCTGTGTTGCTCCCTTGCGGTGAATGCCTGCGTGTCGTGCACCGCTCAGCGGCGGCGCGAAAAAGGCGGCTGTTGGGGTGGTCTGATCTGGAAATGCTCAGCCATTGCGAACGCTGGCGCTGAACTGGTTGATCAGCGTCGGCAGGCGATCCAGCGGCTCGATGGTCTGGGCCGCGCCGAGGCGAATGGCTTCCTTGGGCATGCCGAACACCACGCAACTGGCCTCGTCCTGGGCCACGGTGTGGGCACCCTGTTCGCGCATGGCCAGCAGGCCACGGGCTCCGTCGTCACCCATGCCGGTCATGATGATGCCCAGGGCATTGCTGCCGGCATGGCGAGCGGCGGAACGGAACAGGACATCGACCGAGGGCTTGTGCCGGTTGACGGCGGGGCCGTCGAGCACTTCGACCAGGTAGTGCGCACCGCTGCGCTTGAGCTGCATATGCAGGCCTCCGGGTGCCAGCAATGCCAGCCCGGAATGAACGCGATCCAGGTGCCTGGCCTCGCGCACTTCGATCTGGCACAGCCCGTTGAGGCGGCGCGCGAAATCGGCGGTGAACTTCTCCGGCATGTGTTGAACGATCACCAGGCCCGGACAATCGCGCGGCAATTGCCGCAAGAGGAATTCCAGCGCCTGGGTGCCGCCGGTCGAGCAGCCAAGTGTAACGATTCGATCAGTGGTTTGGCGCAGCGCGGGGCTGGGTGGCAGGTCTTTTTTTTCCAGCGGCGGCAGCGTGTGCCGGGCGACCGGCCGGGTCTTCGCCGCGTCCTCGATACAGCGCACCAGGGTGCCGGCAAGATTCTCCAGGCTCTGGCGCAAACCCAGCTTCGCCTTGGTGAACACGCCCACCGCACCCGCCGCCAGCGCCTCCAGGTTGAGGTCGGTGCCGGCTTCGGTGAGGGTCGAGCAAATGATGGTGGGCGTCGGTCGCTCGGCCATGATCTGGCGCAGGAAGGTCAGGCCGTCCATGCGCGGCATTTCCACGTCCAGCACCAGCACGTCGGGCCAGTCGCGGCGCATCTTGTTGATCGCGTAGATCGGGTCGGCGGCCATGCCGATCACCTGGATGCCGGGATGATTGCCGAGGAACTGGCTGAGCACCTGGCGGACCAGCGCCGAGTCATCGACGATGAATACACGAATCGGTCTATCACGCTCGATCATAGGCGTTCGAACACCGAAGGCCTGACCGGACGCAGCGGCAGGTCGAAGCCGTGGATGCTTTCGGCGTGGCCAATGAACAGCAGGCCACCCGGGCGCAGTTTGTCGCTGAGGCTGCGAACGATGCGCTGCTTCTGCGCGGTGTCGAAATAGATCAGCAGGTTGCGCAGGAAGATCACGTCGAACTGGCCGATCGATTCCGGCAGCGGCTGCACCACGTTGATCTCGCGCAGTTGCACCTTGGCCCGCAGCCACCCTTGCACGCGCATGCGGCCCTCCATGTCCTCCACGCCGCAGAGGCAGTGGCGGTGCAGCCAGCCGTCAGGAAAGTAGCGCGCCTGGGCCATGTCGTAGATGCCCTGTTCGGCGAGGCCGAGCATGCTCAGGCTGAGGTCGCTGGCGAGGATCGACCACTCGTTGCCGCGGGTATGTTCGGCGGCGGTCATGGCCAGGCTGTAAGGCTCCTCGCCCGACGAGCAAGCGGCGCTCCACAGGCGCAGCGGACCACCGCGCCCCTTGAGCCACTGGCCGAGGAATTCGAAGTGGGCGAACTCGCGGAAGAAGTAGGTCTCGTTGGTGGTCAGCAGATCGACCACCAGGCGCCGCTCTCTGGCGTATTGCGGGTGCGTCAGGCGGTTCAGGTAGTCGTCGTAGCTGTCGAGGTCGAAGTGGCGCAGGCGCTTCAACAGGCGCCCGGCCACCAGTGAGCGTTTGTTGCTGGACAGGTGGATGCCCGATGCGTCCTGCATCAATTGCTGCAACTGGCGGAAGTTCTGCTCGCCGAGTACCGGCAGCGAAGGCATGGCGGACATGTCAGTGGACCTTCGATGCCTGGCTGAGGTGACGGATGTCATCCAGCGACAGCACTTGCAGCATGTTCAGGATGATCAGGAACTCCTGGGCGTGCTGCGCCATGCCGGCGATGAAGTCCGAGCGGATCGCGGTGCCGAAGGCCGGTGGCGGCATGATCTGCCGCGGGTCGATCTCCAGCACTTCGTCCACCTCGTCGACCACCAGGCCGATGCGTTGCAGGCCGGCGTCCAGCGCCAGTTCGATGATCACGATGCAGGTGCGGTTGCCGGGCTCGGTCAGGCTCAGGCCGAAACGCGCAGCCAGGTCCAGCACCGGCACCACGTTGCCGCGCAGGTTGATCACGCCGTGGATGTAGCTCGGCATCATCGGTACGCGGGTCACTTCGGCGTACTCGATGATTTCCCGCACCAGATCGATGGGCAGCGCGTAGCCGGCCTCGCGCACGCGAAAGCTCAGGTGCTGGATGGCGTCGGCTTGCGCTTCGATTCGTTGTGGCTGGTTCATGGGCACCTCGCTCAAGTGAAGCTGACGAACTGGCCTTCATCGATCAGGGCCTTGGGGCCGGAGCGCACCGGTGCTGGCAGGCTGTCGCCGGCCCGCGTGGCGCGCAGCGGTGCACTGCCTTGTTCGAAGCGGAAATAACCGATCAGTTCCTGCAACTGGCTGGCCTGGGCGTTCATTTCCTCGGCGGTGGCTGCCAGTTCCTCGGAGGCCGAGGCGTTCTGCTGGGTGATCTGGTTCATCTGGCCCATAGCGATGTTGATCTGCCCGGCGGCGCTGCTCTGCTCCTGCGACGCGGCAGTGATTTCCTGGACCAGGTCGGAGGTGCGCTGGATATTCGGCACGATTTCGCCCAGCAGTTGCCCGGCCTGTTCGGCCAGTCGCACGCTGCTGGAGGCCACTTGTCCGATTTCCTGCGCGGCCACCTGGCTGCGCTCGGCGAGCTTGCGCACCTCGGCGGCGACCACCGCGAAGCCCTTGCCGTGATCGCCGGCGCGGGCGGCTTCGATGGCGGCGTTGAGGGCGAGCAGGTTGGTCTGGTAGGCGATGTCGTCGATGATGCCGATCTTGTCCGCGATCTGTTTCATCGCCAGCACGGTGTCGCCCACCGCGCCGCCGCCTTGCACGGCGTCATTGGCGGCCTTGCCGGCAATGCCGTCGGTGATCTTGGCGCTTTCGGTGTTCTGCGCGATGGAGGCGGACATTTCTTCCACCGAGGCGCTGGTCTGTTCGACGCTGGCGGCCTGTTCGTTGGCCGCCTGGCTGAGGGACTGGGACGTCGAACTGACCTGCTCGGAGGCCGACGACAGCGCGTCGGCGGAGCTGCGCACATCGCCGAGGATGCTGCGCAGGCGCTCGGTCATGTTCTGCATCGCGCCGAGCAGGCGGCCGGTTTCATCCTTGCGGTCGATCTGCAGGTCCTGGCTGAGGTCGCCGGCCGCCATGCGGTCGGCAGCCTGTACCGCGCCGAGCAGCGGACGGGTGATGCTGCGGGTGACCAGCACGCCGACCAGCATGCCGAGCAGGGTGGCGACCGCCACCAGGATGATCATCTGGGTGCGCGAGTTTTCGGCGATCTCGCTGATCGCCGCATTGGCTTCGCCGGCGCGCGCCTGCTTGGCGGTGCTGGCGTCGCCGAGCAGGCGATCGACTTCGTTGGCCGCTTCGGTGTTGCCCGGCATCAGCGCCAGTGTCTCGGTCATCGGCTGCAGGGCGCCGGATTGTTGGTGGACCGTCAGCACCTGATTGGCGGCCGCGATGTATTTCTGCAGTGGGGCTTCGATGGCCTCGACCTGGATCTGGCCTTCGCGGGTCAGGAAGTACTGCCGCGAACGGGTCAGCAGGTCGCGGGTCTTGTCCATCGCTTCACGGGCGACGCGGGCCGCCTCGTCACGCTCTTCGACCGTGGCCGACATCAGGCTGCGGCGCACCGCGCGGTTGGCCATGAGCAACTGGATATTGGCCTCCTGCAAGGTCGTCAGGCCCACCACATCGACGTCGTACATGCGGTCGGACAGGTCGTTGACCTGGCTCAGGTTGCGGATGCCGATGAAGCCGATGATCGCCGTCAGCGCGACCACCAGCAGAAAGCCCAGGGTCAGGCGCACACCTATTTTCATGTTGCTGATCATTTGCATGGTGACTCTCCAAAGGGGCTGAGCATGCTCGGTGACGTGGCGAGGCGCGGTTCGCTCTCGGCGCGTTGCTGCAAGTGGCGGAACAGGCTGGGAATATCGAGGATCAGCGCGACCTGGCCGGAGCCGAGGATGGTCGAGCCGCTGATGCCGGACAGGTGCTGGAACATCTGCCCCAGGGGTTTGATCACGGTCTGCAATTCGCCCAGCAACTGCTCGACGATCAGCCCGGCCTGCTGCCGGCCCTGGCTGACCACGACGATGTTGCGGCGCACGCGCGGATCACCGCGCAAGCCGAAGTGCCGGCCAAGATCGACGCTGGGCAGTGGCTTGCCCCGCAGGTTGAGGTGGCCGCTGGCATCGAGGGCGTCGGTACGCTCCTCCATGCACTCGGTGACCATGTCCAGCGGGATGACGAAGTGGTCGCCACCGACGCTGACCAGAAAGCCGTCGATGATCGCCAGGGTCAGCGGCAGGCGGATACGGAAGGTGCAGCCCTGGCCGGGCTGCGACTCGATCTCGATGATCCCGCGCAGTTCGTCTATGGCGCTGCGCACCACGTCCATGCCGACCCCGCGACCGGACAGGTTGGACACCGCATCGGCCGTGGAAAAGCCCGGCTCGAAGATCAGCAGGTGAATGTCCTGATCGCTCAGTTGCGCGTCGGCGTCGAGCATGCCGCGGGCGATGGCTTTCTCGCGGATGCGCTCGGTGTTCAGGCCGCGACCGTCATCGCTGACTTCCAGCACGATCATTCCCGAGTCGTGAAAGGCGTTCAGGCGCAGGCTGCCCTGTTCCTGCTTGCCGGCGGCGCGGCGTTCGCTGGAGGGCTCGATGCCGTGGTCGATGGCGTTGCGCACCAAGTGCACCAGCGGGTCGGCGATGCGGTCGATGAGGGTCTTGTCCAGTTCGGTTTCGCTGCCGGACAGGGTGAGCTGGATCTTCTTGTTCAGCGCCTGGCTGACGTCGCGCACCACGCGGTGGAAGCGGTTGAAGGTCTCGCCGATTTCCACCATGCGCAGTTTCAGCGCCAGCTCGCGAATCTGCTCGACGTGCTGTTGCACCGCCTGGACGCTCTCGATACAGGCGGTGGAGCCGCTGCGCAGCGATTGCATCTGCGCCCCGGCGGTGCTGATCACCAGTTCGCCGACCAGGTTGATCAACTCGTCGAGCTTGTGCGCGGCGACCTTGACCAGGCTGCTGCCGTTGCGCGGCTCGCTGCTGGCGGCCGGCGCAACCGTCGGTTCCGGCGCTTGCGGGGCGGGCGCTAACGTTTGCGTCGGGGTGACAACAGGGTCCGCTGCGGGGCTGTCGGCGTCCTCCTGGACTTGCAGGCGCAAGGTGCAGAAGTCTGCGGCCAGGGCAAAGACATCTTCCAGTTCATCGCGGCTGGCAGCGCTGATCAGGGTCACCTCGAAGCCGAGGTAGCAGGCTTCGGCGTCCAGCGCGTGGAGGTCCGGCACGGCCCAAGCGAGGGTTTGCAGTGAGGTGACCTTGCCCAGCCGGTCCAGGTAACGCAGGAAGCTGCTTGGCTCGAAACCGTTGCGCAGCAGCTCGTTGTCGAAGCGGATCGACAGGAACCACTCGTTGATCTCGCCCGCAGCCTCGGCCGTGTGGCTAGCGATCGCTTCGCCGGTTTCCGACGCGACACCGCCGAGCGCCAGCAACAGTTGCGCCTGGCGCGGCGTGTGCGGGGCGAGGGTGGCGCTGTGCGGGTCGATGCTTTCGACCATGCCGTTGAGCTCGTCCATGCACTCGAGCATCAGCGAGACCAGCGCCGGGTTGAGGCTGCGCTGGCCGTCGCGCACGCCCATCAGCTGGTTTTCCAGTTGGTGGGCCAGCGACACCAGCGGATCAAGTGAAAAAATCCCCGCCGAGCCCTTGAGGGTGTGCACGGCGCGGAACAGCGCGTTGATCGCCTCGGCGTCATCGCTGGTCTGTTCCAGACGCAGCAGGTTGTCCTCGGCTTCCTTGAGCAGGTCGCGGGCTTCTTCGAGAAAGCCTTCGAGCAGTTGGCTCCATTGATCGCTATCGAACATCGCTCACTCCTTGCTCGCCGGGTACAGGGCTTCGAGGCGCAGCAACTCCACCAGCGCGAGGGCCTTGTCGGACAGCGCGGTGACCTGCGCGCCCTGGTTCAGGGTCTTTTGCAAGGCCAGCAGCACTTGGATGCCGGCGCTGTCGAGGTCGTCCAGGCCGCTCAGGTCGAGGGTCCAGGGGCCGGGGTCGTCGGGCAGCAGGGCGAGCAGTGCCTGTTGCGTCTCGCTCGCTTCGTAGATCGTCAGGTCACCCTGCATGCTCAGCCGTGCGGGTTCCCGGTCGCTGGCCGGATGCAGCGTGAGGGCAGCCATCAGCCGATCAGCTTTTCGACGGCCGCCAGCAGTTGCTGCGGCTGGAACGGCTTGACGATCCAGGCCTTGGCGCCTGCGGCCTGGCCCTCGGCTTTCTTGGCCTGCTCGCTTTCGGTGGTGAGCATCATGATCGGCGTGAAGCGGTATTCAGGCTTGGCCTTGACCGCCTTGACCAGCCCGATGCCATCGAGGTTGGGCATGTTCACGTCGCTGATGATCAGGTTGATCTTTTGCCCGTTCAGCTTGCTCAGGGCGTCGCGCCCGTCGCTTGCTTCGATGATCTGGTGACCGGTGCCGTTGAGGCTGATCTTTACCAGTTGGCGCATTGAGGCGGAGTCATCGACGATCAGGATGGTCTTGGCCATGTCAGGGCCCTCGGCAGTTAGAAAAAGGTGACGTCGCTGGTAGTGGCCGCCTGGCTGTGGCCGGCGCGTTCTTCACTGGTGGTGAAGCGCTCGCGCAGGCGGGCGAGCCACGCCTGGGCATCGTGCAGGCGCTGGTCGCGGCGCTCGACGGCGTCGAGCAGTTGCAGCAAATCGGTCTGGAGGTGGTCGAGCATCTGGTCGGCGCGGTCCTGGAACTGTAGGGCGACCATCACGGCGTGGATGTCGTCCTGGGTCGAACGGGCGTTGCCTTGCAGGTTGCGCGAGGCGGCATCGAGGGCGTCGAGGTTGTCGCCCAGGCCGTTGATGACTTCGCTCAGCACCTGTTCAAGGCGGGCCAGGTTTTGCTGTTCTTCGGTACTGAGTTCGTTGGCAGCTTCGATGCTGGACTGGATCGCCTGGTTGATCTCGCCGACCTTGCTGTCCATCGAACGGCCGGTCTCAGCGGACAGCCGGGACAGCTTGCGCACCTCGTCGGCAACCACCGCGAAGCCGCGACCGAACTCGCCGGCGCGGGCAGCCTCGATGGCGGCGTTGAGCGCCAGCAGGTTGGTCTGGCTGGCGATTTCCTGGACGTGGCGGGCCATCTGCTGCAATTCGCCGGTGTAGCTGCCGAGGTGGCCGATGGTGGCGAGGAATTCCTGCTGGCGGCGGCTGCCGGCGGCGAAGGCTTCGGTCACCCCTTGCAGGCGCTGGTTGGCGTCGCGCAGGTTCTCGCCGAGGCCGCCGCTGGTCAGCACGTCTTCGCTCTGGTCGAGGCTGGCCTGCAGGCGCTGGCTGATGTCGGTGAAGCGTCCGAGCAGCCCGCCGATGTTGTCCGAAAGGAGGCGGCGGCTCTGTTGCAGGCTGTCGGTCCAGGACGGCATCACCACCGGCAGCAGTTGCTCCAGCGGATGCGGTGGTTGTTCGAGGGGGAGGTGGTGTTCAAGGTGGGACGGGGTTGGCGAGACGATCTTGCGCGGTCCCCAGAGCGTGGCGGCCAGGGCGATCAGCAGTAGCCCGGCGATGTTCGCCCAGGGCTGGCCGAAGAACATGCCACCGGCGCAGAGGGCGATTCCTATCCCGATTCCCAAGTACATCCGCATCCCTTACGCCTACTGTCCTTTTGAAGGCTTCGCATGGTAGCGGTAGTCATTTGACGTCAAAATCGGGACGCCCCTTAATCCGACTGGTCAGTCACGAGCGTGCCTTGGAAAAACAGGTGGGGTACGCGCTGACCGCGTGGACAGGATTTTTGGCTGAAACGCTTTAGGGCCCGCGCAGCGGCAGATTCCGGCGTGGCTTAGGAGAGGGTAGGAAACGTAGGTGTATGGCGTAAGCCAAAAGTGTGATGGCGTTTGGCTTGATAAGCCAATGGTGCAAGGACTGTGGGGGCTTTCCGTATCCCGCCCCCGGGGGAGGCGGAATACGCAGGCATCAATCAATGGCGCCAGTTGCGCTTGTGCTTGCGATGGCCGTAGTGATGACCGCGGTCATGCACATAGCGGCGATCGTAGCCACGGCCGCGGTCGTTGTAGCGACGGTCGTCTTCATCGGCCTTGTTACCCATGTAGTTGCCCAGCGCACCGCCTGCGCCACCGCCTGCTGCGGCGCCGATCAGGCTGCCGGTGTTGCCGCCCATGCTGCGGCCCACCACGTTGCCGCCTGCTGCGCCCAGGGCAC
This sequence comes from Pseudomonas sp. 5P_5.1_Bac1, assembly GCF_025466015.1. Lineage (NCBI taxonomy): Bacteria > Pseudomonadati > Pseudomonadota > Gammaproteobacteria > Pseudomonadales > Pseudomonadaceae > Pseudomonas > Pseudomonas sp. 5P_5.1_Bac1. The sequence continues at coordinate 83,241 of NZ_JANLNX010000091.1, forward strand.
CACCGATGGCGGCTTCGCCACGGCTGCGCTTGTCGGCGCCGACGGCACTACCGGCCGCGCCACCGAGGCCTGCGCCGATCGCCGAGCCGGTGCTGCCACCGAGCGACTGACCGACCACCGAGCCCAATACCCCACCCAATGCGCCGCCAATACCGGCTTCGGTGGTGCCGCCTGCACTGGCAACGCCACTGAGCAGGCTGAGGGACAACACGAGAATCGAGGAGTACTTCATACGAGAGCCTCAAAGGGATGACGCGGCGATCCTGCGTTCCTTGAGGTGTGGCTGACAACGTAAATCCGACGAGTAACACGACTGCAACACATATTTCTAAGTTGTTGTTTTCTGGGTGAAACTTATCGTGTTTTGGTGGGTCATACGCTACTTGAACGGGGCCCTGACAGTGATGTCAGGGCCTTTTTTTGTCGGCGCAGGAAAGCGCCCGGAAGGAATGTACGTGCTTATAGGATCCGCGCCTCAGGCGTCGCCCGCTGCAACTGAATCGCCACAAACTTCGACGTCGGCGTATGGCTCCCATCCCCTACGCTTTCCAGCGGCACCAGCGGGTTCACTTCCGGGTAGTACGCCGCTGCCTGACCCGCCGGGATGTCGAACGCCAGCAGGGTGAAACGCTTGACCCGACGCTCCAGCCCATCGCCCCACAGCGAGACGATATCGGCCTTGTCGCCCGGGTTGAAGCCCAGGCGAATGATGTCGGCTTCGTTGGCGAACAGCACGTCACGCTGGCCCCTGACCCCACGGTAGCGGTCATCGAGGCCGTAGATAGTGGTGTTGTACTGATCGTGGGAGCGCATCGATTGCATGATCAGGTCCGGCACCTGGCCAGTGGCGCGCACGCCTTCGTGCAGCAGGTCGTCGGGCAGGCGATTGGCCTTGAAGTTGGCCTTGCCGGTGGCGGTCTTCCAGATGCGCTGCCCGGCGCTGTTGCCCAGGTAGAAACCACCGGGGTTGAGCAGGCGTTCGTTGAACTGGTCGAAACCGGGAATGGTCTGGGCGATCAGGTCGCGGATGCGCCCGTAGTCGGCGATCAGCCAGTTCCAGTCCACCGGATGGCTGCCCAGGGTCGCTGCGGCGATCCCGGCGACCACCGCCGGCTCCGAGCGCATCTGCCGCGACAGCGGCTGCAACTGGCCGTTGGAGGCGTGGACCATGCTGAACGAGTCTTCCACGGTCACCGCCTGCGGGCCTTCGCCCTGCTGGTCGATGTCGGTACGGCCGAGGCACGGCAGGATCAGCGCTTCCTTGCCGTGAATCAGGTGGCTGCGGTTGAGCTTGGTGCTGATCTGCACGGTCAGGTCGCAGTTGCGCAGGGCCTGGGCGGTGCGCTCGGTGTCCGGTGTGGCCTGGGCGAAGTTGCCGCCCAGACCGATGAAGACCCTGGCCTTGCCTTCGAGCATGGCGTGGATGGCTTCGACGGTGTTGTGGCCGTTGTGGCGCGGCACCTTGAAGCCGAAATGACGCTCCAGCGAGTCCAGCAAAGTCACCGGCGGGCGCTCGTTGATGCCCATGGTGCGGTCGCCCTGCACGTTGCTGTGACCGCGCACCGGGCACAGGCCGGCGCCCGGCTGGCCGAGGTTGCCGCGCAGCAGCATGAGGTTGGCGATTTCCTGGATGGTCGCCACCGAATGGCGGTGCTGGGTGATGCCCATGGCCCAGCACATGATGACCTTTTTGGCCCGTGCGTACATGCGCGCGGCTTGTTCGATATCGGCCAGGGGCAGCCCTGACTGCGACACGATCTGTTCCCACGAGGTGGCGTCCACCGCCGCCAGGTAGTCGTCCACGGTGGCGGTGTGCTCGGCAATGAACGCGTGGTCGAACACCGGCTCGGCGCCGTTGGCCTGGGCTTCGCGTTCCCACTGCAGAAGGAACTTGGCCATGCCGCGCATCATCGCCATGTCGCCGCCCAGCGCCGGGCGGAAGTAGGCGGTGTTGGTCGGGCGGTCGCCATTGGTGAGCATTTCGATCGGGTGCTGCGGGTGCTGGAAGCGTTCCAGGCCGCGCTCTTTGAGTGGGTTGACGCAGACCACCTGGGCGCCGCGTTTCACCGCTTCGCGCAGCGGTTCGAGCATCCGTGGGTGGTTGGTGCCGGGGTTCTGGCCCCAGACGAACAGCGCGTCGGCGTGTTCGAAGTCGTCGAAGGTCACGGTGCCCTTGCCGACGCCGACGCTCTGGCCCAGGGCCACGCCGCTGGCTTCGTGGCACATGTTCGAGCAGTCCGGGAAGTTGTTGGTGCCAAAGGCACGGACAAACAACTGGTACAGGTAGGCCGCTTCGTTGCTGGCCCGGCCCGAGGTGTAGAACTCGGCCTGGTCGGGGCTTTCCAGCGCGTTGAGGTGACGGGCGATGACGGCGAAGGCCTCATCCCAGGAAATCGGTTTGTAGCGGTCGCTGGCCGGGTCATAGGCCATCGGCTCGGTCAGTCGGCCCTGGTATTCGAGCCAGTAGTCGCTCTGGCTCAGCAGCGAGCTGATGCTGTGGCGGGCGAAGAACGACTTGTCGACGCGGCGCTTGGTCGCCTCCCAGTTCACCGCCTTGGCGCCGTTCTCGCAGAACTTGACCATGCCGCTTTCCGGCGAGTCGCCCCAGGCGCAGCCGGGGCAGTCAAAGCCGCCGTTCTGGTTGGTCTTGAGCAGGGCGCGGATGTTCTTCAGCGCGTTGTCGCTGCCGATCCAGGCCTGCGCCACACTGCGCAGCGCACCCCAGCCACCGGCGGCGCCGTTGTAGGGTTTGTAGCGCGGGACGGGTTTCTGGTCGGCTTGATGATGCAGGCTCACGATCGATTCTCCCGTGCAGGGCTGTAGACCCTCGGCGCACTGTGTTGTGGCAGGTGGATGAGGTTCAGGTTGTGCCGGCGGGCCCATTGCAGCGCCAGGCCGGTGGGCGAGGACAGGCTGACCAGGGTCTGGATGCCGGCGCGCAGGACTTTCTGGATCAGTTCCAGGCTGCAGCGGCTGGTGACCACGGCGAGGCCGCCGGTGGTGTCGATGCGCTGGCGCAGCAGGGCGCCGATCAGCTTGTCGAGGGCGTTGTGTCGGCCGATGTCTTCGCGGCCCATCAGTAATTCACCGTGGGCATCCATGAACAGCGCGGCATGTACCGCGCCGCAGTGCTGGCCCAGCGGCTGGAACGTGTTGATGCGCTGGCGCAGCCCGCCCAGCCACTCGGCGGGCGGCAATGGCGCGCCGGGCAAGGCCTTGAGGTCGGGCAGCGCCTGTTCCACGGCTTCCACGCCGCACAGGCCGCAGCCGCTGGTGCCGGCCATCTGTCGGCGTTGGGTCTTGAGGTTCCAGAAGGCGCGGCTGGCGATTTCCACCTGCGCGTGCAGGGCTGAGCCGCTGCCGGCGAGTTTCACGTCATAGATATCGTCGATGTGCTCGACGATACCGCTGCCGATGCTGAAGCCGACGACGAAGTCTTCCAGATCGGTAGGGCTTACCAGCATGACCGCCTGGCTGATGCCGTTGAAGGCGATGGCCAGGGCTACCTCTTCGGCGAGGTCGGCGCTGGCGGGAAGGTGGTCTTCGAGCTCGCTGTAGTCGTAACGCACGCTGGCGGCTGGGGCGTCCAGAAGCGTGGAAGCCGCACAGGCCGGGGGTTTGCTGCTCATTATTAGATACCCGCAGGCTAATCAGTCTTAAGCCTAGGCCCACGCTCGGGTATCGTCTAATCGCTTCTGCTGATGCCTCCATAGAGGCCGTCGATCATGGCTCTTCGAGCAATTTACGGTATTCGGCCATGCAGGCTTCGGCCAGTGCCGAGCGCGGCGCCGTGCGGCGCATGATCAGGCCCAGCGGGGCCAGGGTGCAGGCCGCTTCGATGGGGTGCAGGCGCAGTTTGCCGGTGACCGCTTCCAGTCCGGTGCCCAACGGCATCACCGCGCAACACAGGCCTCCGTGCACGGCCTGGATCAACTGATGGACGGCATCGGTCTGCAACAGTAGACGCGGGTTCAGGCCGCGGCTGTGGAAGTTGTGGTCCACCGACTGGCGAAAGTGCATGCCCGCAGTGAGCAGGCCCAGCGGCAGCTCGGCCAACGCTTCCCAGTGCAGCGGCTGATCGTCGAAACGGAAGTGCGCCGGGTCGTACAGCAGGCCCATGCGCGACTCACCCAGTGGCAGCGCTTCGAAGCGGTCGTGGTCGAGTTTTTCCAGGTAGGACAGACCCAGGTCGAGGCGATTGCTGGTGAGCTGTTCGAGGATCTGTTCGGAACTGAGGGCACTGAGTTCGAAACTCAGGTCCGGGTGTTGGCGGTGCAGGCGCTGCAACAGCGGCAGTGGGTCGAAGCTCGACAGCGGCACCATCCCCAGCCGCAGCGTGCCGGCGAGATGCCCGCGACAGGCGGCGGCCTCGGCCTGCAGCCCGTCGTAGGCGGCGAGAACCGAGCGTGCCCACGCCAGGATCCGCTCGCCCTGGGCGGTGAAGCCTTCGAAGCGCTGGCCGCGATTGACCAGCTCCAGCCCCAGCTCGCGCTCGAGGTTGCGCAGGCGCATCGAGAGGGTCGGCTGGGTCACGTGGCAAAGCGCGGCGGCCTGGCCGAAATGACGGGTTTCATCCAGGGCGATGAGGAACTTGAGCTGTTTGATGTCCATCGTCGTCTCGGGGTTGGCGGGCGAAGCATTCTAACCTGACCTAGACTCCCTGCTCCGAGATTCATCACTAGGAGAGTGGCATGAGCATTTTCAGTTTCGTGAAAGAGGCGGGCGAGAAACTTATCGACCTGCTGACCCCGGGTAACGCCAATGCCAGCGAGCAACTCAAGGATCACGTGGCCAAGGTCGGGCTGGGCAACCCGAACATCGAGACCACGGTGGACGGTGACAAGGTCACGGTGAAGGGCGAGGTGAGCAGTCAGGAAGAGAAGGAGAAGATTCTGCTGGCGCTGGGCAATATTGCCGGCGTGGCCTCCGTCGATGATCAACTCACGGTGACCGGGCAGGTTGTCGCTGCTTCCCGCTTCGTGGTGGTGAAGAAGGGCGACACCCTCAGCGCCATCTCCCTGACCGTCTACGGCAACGCCAACTTGTACAACAAGATCTTCGAAGCCAACAAGCCGCTGTTGAGCCATCCGGACAAGATCTATCCGGGGCAAACGCTGCGTATTCCAGAGTAAGCCCGCAGATTCACAGTCCTTCCAACAGAACCCGGTAATCCTCCTGCGCCGCGAACTCTTCGGTATCGCGCGCAGGTTTGCGGCTGTCTGGCTGGCGCACGGCGAGCAGGTGGGCGACGCCGAAGGTGCGGGCGCTGCGCAGGATCGCCAGGGTGTCGTCGATGAACAGGCTGCGTGCCGGGTCGAAGCCGGTGTCGGCTTGCAAGGCGGTCCAGAACTGCTGGTTTTCCTTGGGGAAGCCGTAGTCGTGGGAACTGATCATGCGCTCGAAGTAGGGCGCCAGGGCTACCCGCTCCAGTTTCAGCGACAGTGAGTCGCGGTGCGCGTTGGTGATCAGGATCACCCGTTTGCCGGCGTCGCGCAGGGCGGCGAGGAAGGTGTCGGCGTCCGGGCGCAGGGCGATCAGGTTGGCGGTTTCCTGCTTCAGTTCGCGGATCGGCAGCTTGAGTTCGGCGGTCCAGAAGTCCAGGCAATACCAGTTCAGCGACCCGGCGTTGCGCTCGAACAGCGGCTGGATTTCCAGCTCGGCCATGGCCCGGCTGATGCCGTGGTGCTCGGCATAGCGCTGGGGCAGCAGCTCCATCCAGAAGTGATTGTCGTAGTGGAGGTCCAGCAAGGTGCCGTCCATGTCCAACAGGACCGTGTCGATGTCGCGCCAGGCGAGGGCAGGCATGTGAAATATTCTCGTTCGGTCAGGCTATCGTGGGCGGTATAGTAACCCGTTACCGCCAAGGAGCCGCCCCCTCATGCGCCAGAAACCCACCGTCCTTTCCCGCGAGATCGTCGCCAGCAGCCGCCTGTTCCGTGTCGAAGCCGTGCAATTGCGCTTCTCCAACGGCACCGAGCGCACCTACGAACGGCTGGTCGGGCGCGGCAATGGCTACGGCGCGGTGATGATCGTGGCGATGCTCGACAGCGAGCACGCCGTGCTGGTGGAGGAATACTGCGGCGGCACCGACGAATACGAGCTGTCCCTGCCCAAGGGCCTGATCGAGCCGGGCGAGGACGTGCTGGCGGCTGCCAACCGCGAGTTGAAGGAAGAAGCCGGCTTCGGCGCCCGTCAGCTTGAACACCTCACCGAGCTGTCGCTGTCCCCTGGCTACATGAGCCAGAAGATCCAGGTGGTCCTGGCCACCGACCTCTATGAAGAACACCTCCCAGGCGATGAGCCGGAGCCGATGCGTGTCGATCGCGTCAGCCTGCGCGAGCTGTCGGCGCTGGCCCAGCATCCACAGTTTTCCGAAGGCCGGGCGCTGGCGGCGCTCTATCTGGTGCGCGACCTGCTGACCCAGCGTGGAGTGTTCCAGCCATGAACGACCTTGAGCTGATGCCCCACGTGGTGGCGCTGGCGCGCCGCGCCGGCACCGCGATCCTGCCGTTCTGGCGCGTGAACGTGGCGGTAACGGCCAAGGCCGACGAATCGCCGGTCACCGCCGCCGACCTCGCCGCGCACGACGTCATCGCCGAGGGCTTGCAGGCACTGGCGCCGGATATTCCGGTGCTGTCCGAGGAAGACTGCGACATCGCCCTCGAAGAGCGCCAGCGCTGGCAGCGCTGGTGGCTGGTGGACCCGTTGGACGGCACCAAGGAGTTCATCGCCGGGACTGAAGAGTTCACCGTGAATATCGCCCTGGTCGAGCAAGGCCGTGTGGTCTTCGGCGTGGTGGTGATGCCGGTCACTGGCCGTTGCTACTACGGTGGCCGGGGCCTCGGCGCTTGGCGCGCGGAAGCCGATGGCAAGGTGCAGCCGATCAAGGTTCGCCTGGCGCCGCCGGTGGGTGAGTCGTTCACCGTGGTCGCCAGTCGCCGTCATTCCAGCCCGCAGCAGGAGCGTTTGCTGGCCGGCCTCGGCGAAGCGCTGGGGGCGCTGGAGCTGGCCAATATCGGCAGTTCGCTGAAGTTCTGCCTGCTGGCCGAAGGCGCCGCCGATTGCTACCCGCGATTGGCGCCGACTTCGCAGTGGGACACTGCGGCCGCGCAAGGGGTGCTGGAAGGGGCGGGCGGTGAAGTGCTTGGTCTGGACGGCGAGGCCTTTGTTTATCCGCCGCGCGAATCGCTGCTCAACCCGTTCTTCCTTGGCCTGCCCGCCGCCGCGCCGTGGCGCGGCAAGCTGCTGGCACTGGCGTCAGCGATGTAGGACGTACTGCCCGTCGAACGCCACGGCGGGCGCTTCACTGTTCTCGTTGAACACCTGGGTGTGCAGGCTCAGGCGCGCCCGGCCATAGCGCTGATAGGTGCTGACGAAACGCTGCCAGACCTTCTCCTCCGGCGCCTCGCACACCGCGATGGCCGCGCCGGTCACCGGCAGTGGATAACTGATCCGGCCTTCCTGGATGACGATATGCCCGTCATCGATCCCCGCCTCGCGCAAGCGCAGGTGCAGCCAGCCCCAGCCCGCCAGCACCGCGCCGCAATACAGGCTGCCGCCGAACATGGTGCTCTTGTGGTTGACGTTGGCGTCCAGCGGCAGTTGCAGGCGCAGGCGTTGCTGTTGCCAGTCGAGGACCTTGAGGCCCATGTCGCGGGTCAGCGGGATGTCCTGGTGCAGGACGCTTTCCAGGTAGTGGCTGTCGCTGCTCATCAGCGGGTTTCCTCCAGGTCGTCAGCGGCGCTGGCGTTGCTGTCGGCGAAGCTCAGGCCGTGTTTGCGCAGCTTGTCGTGCAGGGTCTTGCGCGGGATGCCGAGGGCTTCGGCGAGGCTGCGCATGGAGTTGTGCGTGCGCGCCAGTTCCGCGGCGATCAGCGAGCGTTCGAAATGCTCGACCTGTTCACTGAGGTTGCCGTTGGCCGGTGGCAGGTCCAGTGGCGCGGCGGCGCTTTCGGCCTGGCCGTCCAGCGCCAGCTCAAGGCCCAGGGCGAAGCGTTCGGCGGCGTTCTGCAACTCGCGCACATTGCCCGGCCAGCCGTGGCGCAGCAGCATCGCCCGTTGCGCCGGCTGCAACGCGTGCGGCGGCAGGCCGTGGCGCTCGCTGGCGGCATCGGCGAAGTGCTGGAACAGCACCAGCACGTCGTCGCCACGCTCGCGCAGCGGCGGAATGCGCAGCGGCGCGACGTTGAGCCGGTAGTAGAGGTCGGCGCGGAAGCGGCCCTGGTCGGCGGCCTGGCGCAGGTCTTCCTTGGTCGCGGCGATGACGCGGATATCCAGCGGAATCTGCTGGTTGCCGCCGAGGCGTTCCAGCACGCGCTCCTGCAGCATGCGCAGCAATTTGACTTGGACATCCAGGCTCATGCTTTCGATTTCGTCGAGGAACAGCGTGCCGCCGTTGGCGAATTCGAACTTGCCGATGCGGCGTTTCTGCGCGCCGGTGAAGGCGCCGGGCTCGTGGCCGAACAGTTCGCTTTCCACCACCGACTCGGCCAGGGCGCCGGCGTTGATCGCCACGAAAGGACCGTCGCGGCGGCTGGACAGGTCGTGCAGGGCGCGGGCCACGACTTCCTTGCCTGCGCCGGTTTCACCGAGGATCAGCACGTCGGCGCGGGTCGCGGCGAGGGCGCCGATCTGCTCGCGCAGGCGCAGGATCGGTGCCGACTGGCCGACCAGTCGGGCACTGAGTTCGTGGCGGTCGCTGAGGGCCAGGCGCAGGCTGCGGTTGTCCAGCACCAGGCGGCGCAGGGCCAGGGCGCGGCGCACGCTGTCGAGCAGGGCATCGCTGGCGAAGGGTTTTTCCAGGAAGTCATAGGCGCCGGCGCGCATCGCCTGCACCGCCAGCGGCACATCGCCGTGGCCGGTGATCAACAGCACCGGCAGTTCCGGGTCCTGGCCGTGCAGTTGTTCCAGCAATTGCAGGCCGTCGATGCCGGGCATGCGGATATCGCTGACCACCACGCCCGGCCAGTCGGCTTCGATGCGTTGGGCCAGGCCCTGGGCGTCGCTCAGCGGCAGCACGCGCAGGCCGGCGAGGTCGAGGGTCTGGCTCAGGGCCTGGCGCAGGTGCGGGTCGTCGTCGACCAGGATTACCTGGATGCGGCTGTCGATCAGCGTCTCGGTGGTCATGCCGAGTGGTCCTCCGAAGTCTTAAGATTGGCGCCGGGCTTGGCCACGCGCAGTTGCAGGGTCAGCAACGCGCCGCCCTCGGGGTGGTTGGCCAGCAGCAACTCACCGCCCAGCGCGCGCATCAGCGTGTCGCAGATCGCCAGGCCCAGGCCAAGGCCCTGGGTGCGGGTCTTGGTGGTGAAAAACGGTTCGCGGGCACGGGCCATGGCCTGGCTGGTGAAGCCCGGGCCGTTGTCGCGAATGGTCAGGTAGACGTAGTCTTCACGCCGCTCGGCACTTATCCACAGTTTGCGGGGATTGGCTTTTTCGGTGAGGGCGTCGAGGGCGTTGGCCAGCAGGTTGCCGAGCACCTGGCGCAGGCGGGTTTCACCGGCCTGCACCCAGAACGTGGCTTCGGGCAGGTCGCGGATCAGCTCGACGGCCATTGCCCGGCGGCGCTTGGCCAACAGCGCCAGTGCGTCGTCCAGCGCCGGTTGCAGGGCCACGCTTTCCGGCGCGTGGCGGTCGCGGCGGGCGAAGGCGCGCAGGTGGGCGATGATCGAGGCCATGCGTCCGGTCAGTTCGTTGATCAGCTTGAGGTTGCCGCGGGCGTCGTCGATGCGCTGGTGGTCGAGCAGCACTTCGGCGTTCTCTGCGTAGCTGCGAATGGCCGCCAGCGGCTGGTTGAGTTCGTGGCTGATGCTCGCCGACATGGTACCGAGCACCGACAACTTGCCGGCCTGGACCAGTTCGTCCTGGGCGCGGGCGGCTTCTTGCTGGGCTTGCTCACGCTCCAGTACTTCGCTTTTCAGGCGGCTGTTGAGGCCTTCGAGATCGGCGGTACGCTCGGCCACGCGCTTTTCCGAGTCGTGACGGGCGCGGGCTTCGAAGTCGATACGGTCCATGTAATGCCGGCGCCGCTGCATGACCAGCCCGACCAGCAGCATCACCGCCAGCAGGGTGGCGCCACCGACCGCCAGTACCGTGCTCACCGAGCGGTCCACCAGCGCCCGCGGGGCGAGGATGTTCACTTCCCAGCCGGTCTCCGGGATAGGCCGGGTTTGTACGAGCCAGGCCTGGCGGTTGAGGTTCAGCGGCTTGGGCTCCTGGGTCGGATAGGGCTGGATCGCGGTGATCGCCTGGCGTTCTTCATCGGTCAGCGGCCGGGTGGCACGGAAGCGCCAGTCGGGACGCGAGGTCAGTACCACCACGCCGTTGCTGTCGGTCAGCAGCAATTGTTCGGGGGTTTTGCCCCAGAGGGTTTCGGTGTGGTCCAGGTCGACCTTGACCACCAGCACGCCGATGACCTCCTCGCCTTGCCACACGGGCGCGCCGAAGAAGTAGCCGCGCTTGGCCGAGGTGGTGCCCTGGCCGAAGAAGCGCCCCAGGCGCCCGGCGGTGGCTTCGCTGAAGTACGGGCGGAAGGCGAAATTGCGGCCGATGAAGCTGTCTTTCTTGTCCCAGTTGGAGGCGGCCAGGGTGTTGCCCTTGGCGTCCATCAGGTAGATCACTTCGGCGCCGGTCTGGCTGCTGATTTCCTTGAGCCGGCGGTTGGCGTTGGTCAGGTATTCCAGGCGAAACGGATCGGCCAGGACGGCGCGCAGGGTCGGCAGGTCGCCGAGAATCTGCGGCAGGGCTTCGTAGCGGTGCAGGATGCCCAGCAGGTTGGCGACGTAGAGGTCGAGGGTCTGGCGGTTCTGGCTGGCCAGCTCTTCCTGGTAATAGTGCTCGGCCAGATGCTTGAGCGGCCAGAGCAGCGGCGCGAGGCACAAGGCCAACAGGGCCAGGCTGCGCCAGCGGGGACGGCGGGGAGTGCTGGGGGTCATGGTCATCGCAACAAAGCGCCAGAAAGATCTGGCGCATTATGCGCTACTTCAGGCAGTCGATCAGCGCCTGATGCCAGTCGGGCTGACTGACGTTCCACTCGCGTTGCAGGCGGCTGCAGTCGAGGCGCGAGTTCAACGGCCGGCGTGCCGGCGTCGGGTATTCGCTGGACGGGATCGGCAGCAGATTGGCGCAGAGTTTGCCGTGGGCCTTGAGCTGCTCGCCGATCGCCTGGGCAAAACCGAACCACGAGGTTTCACCCTGCGCGGTCAGGTGGTAGACGCCCCAGGCGCCGGCCTGGCCGGCTTGCCAGCGCTCGATCAACTGACGGGTGCTGTCGGCGATGGTCCCGGCCCAGGTCGGCGCGCCGATCTGGTCGGCGACGATGCGCAGTTCCGGCTTCTCTTGCAGCAGACGCTGCATGGTCAGCAGGAAGTTGCGGCCGTGGGTCGAGTAGACCCAACTGGTGCGCAGGATCAGGTGCTGCCCACCCACCGCGGCGATGGCCTGTTCGCCGGCCAGCTTGCTGTGCCCGTAGACGCCCAGCGGGTTTGGCGTGTCTTCTTCGGTGTAAGGCCCGGCCTTGCTGCCGTCGAAGACGTAGTCGGTGGAATAGTGGATCAGCGGCACGCCGAGGCGCGCGGCTTCTTCAGCGAAGATGCCAGGCGCCGTGGCGTTGATCGCGAAGGCCAGTTCCGGCTCGTTCTCGGCCTGGTCCACCGCCGTGTGCGCGGCGGCGTTGATGATCAGGTCGGGGGCGATGGCGCGAACCTGTTCGGCAATGCGCTCCGGGTGGGCGAGGTCGAGCTGGTCGCTGCCGAGGACGTGCAACGGGCCCAGCTTGCCCAGCGCGTGCTGGAGGGCCTGGGCGACCTGACCATTACGGCCAATGACGAGGATGTTCACGGGAACAGATCCGCGTCGCGCAGCAGTTTGCCGTTCTGGTCCTTGGCCGAGAGTTTTGGCTCGCCGTCCAGTTCCCAGTCGATGGCCAGGGTCGGGTCGTTCCAGAGGACGCAGCGTTCAGCGGCTGGGTTGTAGTAATCGGTGGTCTTGTACAGGAACTCGGCGTGGTCGCTCAGCACGTAGAAACCGTGGGCGAAGCCTGGCGGAATCCACAACTGACGGTTGTTTTGCGCCGACAGATGAATACTGGTCCAGCGTCCGAAGTTGACCGAGCTACGGCGCAAGTCGACGGCCACATCGAGCACCTCGCCCGCGGTGACCCGCACCACTTTTCCCTGGGCATTTTCAATCTGGTAGTGCAGGCCACGCAGCACGCCTTTTTGCGAGCGTGAATGATTGTCCTGAACAAAATGAGCGGCTACGCCGGTTTTTTCGGCAAACACGCGTTCGTTGAAGCTCTCGTAGAAAAACCCCCGGGCATCTCCGAAAACCGTGGGCTCCAGAATCAGAACTTCCGGCAGGGTACTGGCAGTTACCTTCATTGTGTTTTGCTCATCAGTCCAAGCAGGTATTGGCCATAGCCGGTTTTGCTCAGGGCTTCGGCCCGAGCGGTCAGCTCTGCCTCGTTGATCCAGCCCTGCTGGAAAGCGATCTCTTCGAGGCAGGCGACTTTCAGACCCTGACGATGCTCGATGGTCTGCACATACTGAGACGCCTCAAGCAGGCTGTCGTGGGTGCCGGTGTCCAGCCAGGCGAAGCCACGGCCGAATCGCTCCACGCGCAGGTCGCCGCGCTTCAGGTAGGCGTTGTTGACGTCAGTGATCTCCAGCTCGCCGCGTGCCGAGGGTTTGACGGAGCGGGCGATGCTCACCACATCGTTGTCGTAGAAATACAAGCCGGTCACTGCGTAGTTGGACTTCGGTACCGCCGGCTTCTCCTCAATGGAAAGCACGCGACCGTCAGCGTCGTATTCGACCACGCCGAAGCGCTCGGGCCCCTTGACCCAGTAGCCGAATACCGTCGCACCGTGACCATGACTGGCCGCTTTGAGCAACTGCGCGGTAAAGCCCTGGCCATGGAAGATGTTGTCGCCCAGCACCAGGCACACGGAATCGTCTCCGATAAACTTTTCACCAATCAGAAAAGCCTGGGCCAGGCCGTCCGGGGTGGGTTGCTCGGCGTAGCTGATATCGATGCCAAACTGGCTGCCATCGCCGAGTAACTGGCGATATTGCGGCAGATCGCGTGGAGTGGAAATCACCAGGATTTCGCGGATCCCGGCAAGCATCAGTACCGAAATCGGGTAGTAGATCATCGGTTTGTCGTAGATCGGCAGCAGCTGCTTGGACACACCGAGAGTGATGGGGTGCAGGCGGGTGCCGGAGCCGCCCGCCAGGACAATACCTTTGGTCATGCAATCAGGTCCTTGAAATCGGAGTTGCCCAGGCGTTGTCCCTGGTAGCTGCCGTCTTGTACATGGCGGCACCATTCGAGATTGTCCAGATACCACTGGACGGTCTTGCGCAGGCCGCTCTCGAAGGTTTCTTCGGGAACCCAGCCGAGTTCTCGTTCGATCTTGCCGGCGTCGATGGCGTAGCGCTGATCGTGGCCAGGACGGTCCTGGACGAAGGTGATCAGGTCGGCATAGTTGGCAACGCCTTGCGGACGTTGCGGCGCCAGTTCTTCGAGCAGGGCGCAGATGCCGCGCACGACATCGATATTCTTCTGTTCGTTGTGACCGCCAATGTTGTAGGTCTCGCCCACCACACCTTCGCTCACGACCTTGAGCAGGGCGCGGGCGTGGTCTTCGACGAACAGCCAGTCGCGGATTTGCAGGCCATTGCCATAAACCGGCAGCGGCTTGCCCGCCAGGGCGTTGAGGATCACCAGCGGAATGAGTTTTTCCGGGAAGTGGAACGGACCATAGTTGTTCGAACAGTTGGTCAGCAGCACCGGCAGGCCGTAGGTACGGTGCCAGGCGCGGACCAGATGGTCGGATGCAGCCTTGCTGGCCGAGTACGGCGAGCTTGGCGCGTAAGGCGTGGTCTCGGTGAACAGGTCATCGACACCGTGCAGGTCGCCGTACACTTCGTCGGTGGAGATATGGTGGAAGCGGAACGCTTCACGCTTGCTGGCGGGCAGTTTCGACCAGTAGAAGCGTGCGGCTTCCAGCAGGCTGTAAGTACCGACGATGTTGGTCTGGATGAAGTCCGACGGACCGTCGATGGAACGGTCGACATGGGATTCAGCGGCCAGGTGCATGATCGCGTGCGGCTGGAAGCGCTCGAGGATCGCGCTGACGGTTGCCTGGTCGACGATGTCGGCCTGGACGAACTCATAGCGGGTATTCGTCGCGACGCTGTGCAACGACTCCAGGTTGCCGGCGTAGGTCAACTTGTCCAGGTTGAGCACTTCGTGGTCGGTGTTGTCGATCAGGTGGCGCACCAGCGCCGAGCCGATGAATCCAGCTCCACCGGTGATGAGAATTCGCATGTCGGGGCCGCCTTTATTCCGTAACTTGCATTGAGCAACGGCTACATACTTGTGTGCCGTCGCAGACGGTGCAAGCGGATTGTGCCGGATACGTTGTTTGTCATGCTTTATGCAACGAACTTTAGGCCAACTGTGCAGAATTTTTATCGATGCACTTGCGTTAGCGCCGGACAGATGGCGATATAACCTCAAAAAAACCGAGGTCCCCGCGATGCCCCTCAGTACCCTTATCCACCGCGCAAGCCAACCGTGCCCCACCCTCAGCGAGCAACAGGCTCGTGTCCTGCTCGATCAGCACTACGGGCTGGCGGGCACCTTGCAGGCGCTGGGCAGCCAGCAGGACCTGAACTTTCGCCTCGACACCGGCCAGGGCCGTTATGTGCTGAAAGTCTGCCACGGCAGTTACTCGGCGCAGGAACTGGAGGCCCAGCACGCGGCCCTCGGCTATCTGCGCGAGCGCGGTGTGCCGGTGCCGGCGGTGCGGGTGGCGGCCTCGGGCGAGCAGTTGTTGTCGCTGGATATCGAGGGTCAGGCCGTACGTGCGCGGCTGCTGGACTACATCGACGGGCAGACGCTGACTCGCCTCAAGCACATGGAACCGCGGTTGATGGCCGAACTGGGCGCCCTGTGTGCGCGGGTCGACCAGGCCCTGGCCGATTTCAGCCATCCGGGCCTGACGCGCACCCTGCAATGGGACCCGCAACACGCCCAGGCGCTGATCGCGCACCTGCTGCCGGTGCTCGCCGAGGGGCCGCGCAAGGCGCGCGTGCAGTCCGCCGCGGCCCAGGCGCAGCAGGCGCTGGCTGAAATCCAGGCGGACCTGCCGATGCAGGCCGTGCACCTCGACATCACCGACGACAACGCCGTCTGGCAGCGCGATGCCGACCGGCAGTGGCAACTGCAAGGCGTGATCGATTTCGGCGATCTGCTGCACACCTGGCGAATCGCCGACCTGTCGGTGACTTGCGCGGCCTTGCTGCACCATGCCGAGGGTGATCCGCTGCGTATCCTCCCCGCAGTCGCGGCCTATCATGCGGTCAACCCGCTGACCGAGGCCGAGCTCAAGGCGCTTTGGCCGCTGATCGTCGCCCGCGCCGCAGTGCTGGTGCTCAGTGGCGAGCAACAGGTGAGTATCGATCCGGACAATCAATACAGCCGTGCAAATCTCGCGCACGAGTGGGAGATCTTCGAGGTCGCCGACAGCGTGCCGTTCGCCCTGATGGAGGCGGCGATTCTGCAGGTGGCGGGGATCACGCCGACGGCGCCGGACCTGAGCGCTTGCGCAAACCTGCTGCCGGCCTTGCGCGAGCAGGCGGTGGCGCGGGTCGATCTGGGTGTGCTCAGCGAGCATTTCAGCGCCGGCAACTGGGAGGCGCCGGGTATCGATCAGCAACTGTTGCGTCAGCACCCGGCCCCGGCGGCGTCGCTGTATGGCGAGTATCGGCTGTCGCAAACCCATATCGATAACCCGCAAGAGCCGCAGACCTTCGCCTTGCAGGTCGAACTGCACCTGACGCCCGGCAGCGAACTGCGTGCGCCGTTTGCCGGCACCTGGCGTGAGGACGCGGCGGGCAGCGGCAGTCTGGAAGGCGGGCAAGTCACGCTCTGGCTGTCCGGGATCGACGCGGGTCCGGCCGATGGCCAGGTGATCGAGCAAGGCCAGTTACTGGCGCAAAGTGCCGAGATCGTCACGGTGCAGGTGTGCCGGGTGCCAGGGCTGCGTCCACCGGCCTTTGTCGTGCCGTCCCGCGCGCAGGCCTGGCGGGTGCTGTGCCCGTCGCCGGCGGCGCTGCTCGGTTTTGACTGCGACGCCGCGCCGCTGAGCGATGCCCAAGCCCTGCTGGAGCGCCGCGAGGCCAGCTTCGCCCGTTCGCAGAAGCACTATTACCAGCAACCGCCGCAGATCGAACGCGGCTGGCGCAACTACCTGATCGACCTGCAAGGCCGCTCCTACCTGGACATGCTCAACAACGTCGCGGTGCTCGGCCACGGTCACCCGCGCATGGTCAGCGAGGCGGCGCGGCAATGGTCGTTGCTCAACACCAACTCGCGTTTTCACTATGCGGCCATCGCCGAGTTTTCCGAACGTCTGCTGGCGCTGGCGCCCAAAGGCATGGACCGGGTGTTCCTGGTCAACAGCGGCACCGAGGCCAACGACCTGGCCATCCGTCTAGCCTGGGCCTACAGCGGCGGGCGCGACATGCTCAGCGTGCTCGAGGCGTATCACGGCTGGTCGGTGGCCGCCGACGCGGTGTCCACCTCTATCGCCGATAACCCGCAAGCGCTGAGCACGCGGCCGGAATGGGTGCACCCGGTGACGGCGCCGAACACCTATCGCGGCAAGTACCGCGGCGCCGACAGCACGGTTGATTATGTGAACGATGTGGACAGCGTTCTGGAACAGGTCGACGCTACCGGCCGCCAGCTCGCCGGTTTCATCTGCGAACCGGTCTACGGCAATGCGGGTGGCATTCCACTGCCCGCCGGTTATCTGGAGCAGGTTTACAGCCGTGTCCGCGAGCGCGGTGGGGTGTGCATCGCCGATGAAGTGCAGGTTGGTTATGGACGCATGGGTGAATGGTTCTGGGGTTTCGAAGAGCAGGGCGTAGTGCCGGACATCATCACCATGGCCAAAGGCATGGGCAACGGCCAGCCATTGGGCGCGGTGATCACCCGCCGGGAAATCGCCGAGGCGCTGGAAGCCGAGGGCTATTTCTTCTCATCCGCGGGCGGCAGCCCGGTCAGTTGCCGGATCGGCATGGCGGTACTCGACGTGATGGCCGAAGAAGGGCTGTGGGAAAAGGCCCGGGAAGTCGGCGGCTACTTCAAGGCGCGTCTGCAGGCGTTGATCGATGAATATCCGCTGGCGGGCGCGGTGCACGGGTCCGGGTTCTACCTCGGCCTGGAACTGGTGCGCGATCCGCAAACCCTGGAACCGGCCACCGAAGAAACCGCCGCCCTGTGCAATCGCCTGCGTGACCTGGGCATTTTCATGCAGCCGACCGGCGACTACCTGAACATCCTGAAGATCAAGCCGCCGATGTGCACGACCCGCGAAAGCGTGGACTTCTTCGTCGACAGCGTGGCCAAGGTGCTGTCGGAAGACCTGTAAGCGTTGAAACGCAAAAAGCCGGTCAATTCGATTGTTATCGAATTAACCGGCTTTTTATTGGTCGGAGTATTTTATTTGTCACTTCTAATGCAGATATTTATCGGCTATAAAGGCAATCACTGATTACCCACCCTTTCTGTACAACCACCGGCCCGCCCCGGGCACAACCCAGGTTCGACCATGAAGACTTTGACCTCTACCCCCCGTGCCGATGGCTTCCACATGCCCGCCGAATGGGCGCCACAAACCCAGGTCTGGATGATCTGGCCGGAGCGTCCGGACAACTGGCGCCTGGGCGGCAAGCCGGCGCAGGCCGCGCACGTTGCCGTGGCCAAGGCGATCGCCCGCTTCGAGCCGGTGACCGTCGGCGTTTCCGCCGGCCAGTACGAGAACGCCCTCGCGCGCCTGGCCGATGAGCCGAACATCCGCGTGGTGGAAATCAGCAACGACGACGCCTGGGTCCGCGACACCGGGCCGACCTTCGTCATCAACGACAACGGCGATGTGCGCGGCGTGGATTGGGGCTTCAACGCCTGGGGCGGTTTCCTTGGCGGTCTGTACGCACCCTGGAACCGTGACGAGCAAGTGGCCGGCAAGATCCTCGGTATCGAGCGCAACGCGCGCTATGTCACCGAAGGCTTCGTGCTCGAAGGCGGCTCGATCCACGTCGATGGCGAAGGCACCCTGATCACCACCGAGGAATGCCTGCTCAACGCCAACCGCAACCCGCACCTGAACCGCGAGCAGATCGAAGAAATCCTGCGCGAGAACCTCGCCGTGGACACCATCGTCTGGCTGCCGGACGGCCTGTACAACGACGAGACCGACGGCCACGTCGACAACTTCTGCTGTTACGTCAGCCCGGGCGAAGTGTTACTGGCCTGGACCGATGATTCCAATGACCCCAACTACGCGCGTTGCCGCGCGGCCATGGCGGTGCTGGAAAGCCAGCGCGATGCCAAGGGGCGCACGTTCGTGGTGCACAAAATGCCGATTCCGGGCCCGATGTTCGCCACCGAGGAAGAGTGCGATGGCGTCGATCCGGTCGCCGGCAGCCAGGAGCGCAGCCCGTCCTCGCGCCTGGCCGGTTCCTATGTGAACTTCCTCATCGTCAATGGCGGCATCATTGCGCCGAGCTTCAACGACCCGGCGGATGCTGAAGCTAGAGCGATCCTGGCGCGCCTGTTCCCGGACCACAAAGTGGTCATGGTGCCCGGACGTGAGCTACTGCTCGGCGGCGGCAATATTCACTGCCTGACCCAGCAGCAGCCTGCACCCGCAAGTCGTTGATCTGACGTCAAAAAAAAGCCCGTCCTGTGACGGGCTTTTTTATTGGCTGGACGACAGTCGGCACCCCTGGATGGCACAGCTCTTGTATTTGATTCACTTGTTACCAAGTGGACGGACGGTCGTGCACCGCACGGATCTGTCATAAAGCTTGAGTAAGGTAGCCGCTCACGCCTCTGGGGGAGTACGTGTGAAATGAATGCAGCACGTGAGTTGGCTTCGCACCCGACAGTGATGAACCACGAAGCGCTCCAGGTATTGGCGCGGTGGTTGAAACACAATGGACCAACCCGGGTCAGGAAGACCGATCCACGGCGCATGCTGGTAGAACGCTATCCGGCAGGCCTGATTACCGACGCGGAGCTCGATGCTCTGGTGGGTATCTGGCAGGGCTGATGGGGCGACGGCTGAAAGAGAAAAAGGGCGGCACCGGTTAACGGTGCCGCCCTTTTTCATTGATCAGAAGCTGTAAGTCCCGGTCACCACCAGGCTGCGCGGATCGCCAAACTGGATCTGCGATGCGCTGGTCCCCGACGCGTAGTAGGTCTTGTCGGCGATATTGCTCAGCGCCGCACGCAGGTCCCAGTCCCTGGTGCGGTAGCCGGCCAGGGCATCCCAGGTGCCATAGCCCGGCAGGGCGATGGTGTTGCGGGTATCGGCATAACGCTGGCCGACCAGGGTCAGGCCGGTCTCGGCGTACCAGCCCATTTCCGGTTTCCAGGTCAGGAACACGCTGGCGTTGCGCTTGGCCACATCGGCAATGCGGTTGCCGGCGTTGCCTTCACTGTCGTCGACGATGGTGGCGTCCTGCACACCAATACCGCCACGCACATACCAGTTGCCACCCAGCTTGCCGCTGGCGGTCAGTTCGATACCGCGCGAGCGTTGCAGGCCGGTGAGGATCACCCGGTTGCGGTCCAGCGGATCGAGGTTGCGGCGGTTGAACAGTTCCAGCTCATACACCGCGAGCGTGGTGCTCAGGCGCTCGTCCAGCCAGTCGCTCTTGACCCCGATTTCCTTCTGTCTGGTGTGCTCCGGGCCCACCTCGTTGGTGTTGCCCGCAGCGCCCGGGGTGATGCCGATCAGGCCGCCGCCCACTGGCGAGAACGTCTTGCTCCAGGAGGCGTAGAACGAGTGTTCTTTCCACGGTGTGTAGACCACGCCCAGACGCGGGCTGGTGCTGTTGCTGTCCTGCTTTTCGTTCCTGCCGGTGACCTTGCTGGTGGTCTCGACTTCGAAGCGGTCGAAACGCAGGCCGGCCAGTACTTGCCACTGATCGTTCAGGCGAATCTGGTCCTGCAGGTACAGGCCGCGGCTACTGACGTCGGTGTGGTTGTTGCTCGAAACCACCATCCGGCCGGTGTGCTGCAGGTCGCGGTTGGGGTTGTAGACGTTGAGTGACGGCACGGCCTGGCCACCCGCGCTGACCGCCTGCGCGGTGTGCAGCAGCGAATTGCGCCGCTGCTCGCCCAGCTCCAGACCGGTGAGGAGCGTGTGTTCGATGCCGAACGTATCGAAGCGACCTTCGGCTTCCAGGTTGTTGAACAGGTTGCGGGTGTTCAGGTCCTGCTGCCAGCGCTGGCGGGTGACCAGGCCGGTGGCCGGGGTGTAGCCGGACAGGTAGGTGTTGTCGAAATCGCTGTCCAGGGTGATCAGGCCGAGGGTGTGGCGCAGTTGCCAGTTCTCGTTCAACTGATAGTTCAGGCGCGAGCGCAGCGACTCGGTCTTGTCGTCGATGTAGTCGCGATGGGTGTCGCCGTAGGTGGTGTCGCGGCTGACATCCACCGGGCGGCCGGTCAGCGGGTTGCCGGGGATGCCGCGATCCGGCGTGCGGTTGTAGCGGTTGTACTCGTACTGCACCAGCCAGTTCAGGTCCGGGGTCAGTTGCCAGCTCATCGACGGGGCGAACAACTGGCGGTTGCCATCGATACCGTCGCGGAAGCTGTTGTTGTCGCTGTTACCCATGTTCAGCCGCAGGCTGATGGTGTCCGACGGATCAGCGCTGAGGTCGGCATACAGGCTGCGCATGTCTCCGCTGCCGCCCTGGGCTTCGATGCTGGAGCGGCGACCGGCTTCCGGGGCCTTGCTCACCCGGTTGATGATGCCGCCCTGGCTGCCACGGCCATACAGCACGGCCGCCGGGCCCTTGAGCACCTCTATGCGCTCGATGTTGTGCAGGTCGCGAACGTACTGGCTGTCGTCGCGGATACCGTCCAGATAGAAGTCGTTGCTCGCGTCGAAGCCGCGAATCCGCACGCTGTCGAAGCGGGTGTCGGCGCCACTGCTGACGTTGGGAATGCCGCTCAGCGCCTTGCCGAGGTCGTTGGTCCCGTAATCCAGCACGTTGCTGGTCTTCAGCGAGTCGATGGCCTGCGGCACGTAGCGCACCGGGGTCGAGGTGCGGGTGGCCGTGGTGACCTCCTTGACCCGCGGATCATCGCGCTCGCGCTCGCTGTCGGCGGTGACCGACAGTTCCGGCAACGTGGTGCTGGCAGCCACGGCCAGGCTGGAGCTGAATAACAGGGAAAGGCCTAGGGACAAAGGAGACAGGCGGCAAGGGGCAGGCATGTGAGGAAAGTATCCGGATGGTTTTTAGAGGTTGAGAAACGCGCGAATGATAATGCTTGGCATTTGCAAACGTTAACTCTTTAGTCTTTGCCATTCCGGTTATTTGTTTCTGAATGTATCCGAGGTGAAACTTTTCAGCACATCGGTAAACCCTGTCCAAATGGGCAGTTTCAGCCATTTTCAACAGCACAATCCGCTGCTCAATGGGAGGAATTCGCAGCTAAAACGGCGAGAAACATGAAATTTGACATCATTCCTTCACGAATTTTTGACATGCCGTTCCGGGCGCGGCTAGGATTCGGCCCAACGCCTGTAGGCCCACTGGCCAAGACTCAAAAATAAAAGGCCCGCTGCGATCGATCGCACGCGGGCTTTTTATTTCCAGTCCGTGAGCGTCAACCCACGCAGGGGGCGTGGTTCTGGCGTTTGGCTGCAGCGCGTATCCATCACGTAATAAGGAAAACAAGATGTTGAAAACCAGGATCAGTCTGCTCGCACTGGGTCTTATGGCCGCCACTCAGGCAATGGCCAACGACCAAGCCGCTTCCAAAGGCTTCGTCGAAGACAGCAGCGCCTCGCTGCTGCTGCGCAACGCTTACATCAAGCGTGACAAGAAACACGACACCAACGACCAGATGCAGTGGGGCCAAGGCTTCATCGGTAAGTTCAGCTCGGGCTTCACCCAGGGCACCGTCGGCGTCGGCGTTGATGCCTTCGGCCTGTACGGCGTACGTCTGGACGGTGGCAGCGGCCACAACAACGCTCCAGGCATCGACTTCTTCCAGCGTGGCGAAACCAGCAAGAACTCCCCGCACGACATCTCCCGTGGTGGTGCAGCGGTCAAGTTCCGCGTTTCCAACACCGTGCTGAAGTACGGCGACCAGATGCCTTCGCTGCCAGTGCTGCAATACGACGACGCGCGTCTGCTGCCTGAAAGCTTCACTGGCACCTCGATCAACTCCAAGGAAATCGAAGGCCTGGAGCTGAACGCCGGTCGCTACACCCGCGAAGCTCGCAAGAGCGGCGAAGACCGTGATACCGCTCTGAAGTCGATCAACGTCTTCGGCGGTACCTACAAGTTCGCGCCGAACCTGACCGCCTCGCTGTACACCTCCGATGTCGAAGACGTGCTGAAGAAGCACTACCTGGGCGTCAACTACGTCCACGCCATTGCCAAGGATCAGTCCCTGACCCTGGACTTCAACGGCTACAAGTCTGACATCGACAAGAAGTACGTTCAGAAGGCCGACCTGACTGGCGACAGCAACACCATCTGGAGCCTGGCGGCTACCTACGCTTTCGGCCCGCACTCGGTGACCATCGCTCACCAGCGCAGCACCGGCAGCACCGGCTACCAGTACGGCTGGTACCAGGACAAAGGCGGCGTGGGTGACGGTGGTTCGACCATCTACCTGGCCAACTCCTACTGGTCCGACTTCAACGCTGAAGACGAGCGTTCCTGGCAGATCGGCTACGGCCTGGACTTCGGCGCCTTCGGCGTACCGGGTCTGACCTACAGCGTCGCCTATGTTCGCGGTGACAACATCAACACCCACGGTTTCGGTGAAGGCACCGAGCGTGAAATCTTCAACCAGTTCAAGTACGTCGTACAGGAAGGCCCTGCCAAGGACCTGAGCCTGAAAGTTCGCAGCTCGTTCCTGCGTACTTCGGATAGCGTGCGTGAAAACGGCTACAACGACGACGGCAACGAACTGCGCATCTTCGTTGAGTACCCAATCAGCATCTTCTGATTCTGATTGCGTAACGAAAAGGCTCACCTGACGGTGGGCCTTTTTTGTTTTTACCTTCGGAAGGGTTGCACGGTGGGTTACGCGGCGGCTGACTTCATCGTGTGTGCCATGCCTATAAAATCTTTGCCTCCAGTGCATTGATGTGTACGGTACACACTTAGCGGAGGCGCTTGATAACATGCGCAGCAGGGAAGTCATTACCCTGCTTGAGGCGGATGGGTGGCTGTTAATAGGCGTTCGTGGGAGCCACCACCATTTCAAGCATCCAGTGAAGCCGGGAAGGGTCACCGTCCCACACCCTAAAATCCAGATAGCCACCGGAACGCTGCACAGCATACTCAGGGCCGCTGGCCTCAAATGAGCTGGAGTAGTCCCCAGCATGCTTCCTCAGGAGGACCCCGTGAAGATCCCGATAGTCATTCACAAAGACCCCGACTCCGACTACGGCGTAACCGTTCCCGATGTACCTGGTTGCTTCAGCGCAGGGGAAACGGTCGAGGACGCTCTGGACAATGTGCAGGAGGCGCTGGCGCTGCACTTCGACGCGCTGGTGGCTGACGGTGAGACGTTGCCTCAAGGCCGACCGATTGATGCTCACTTGAGTAACCCGGACTATGCGGGCGGTGTATGGGCTGTAGTCGACTTCGATATCACGCCTTACCTGGGAAAGTCCGTCCGTTTCAACGCAACGTTGCCTGAGCACTTGTTGCAGCGCATCGATGACTACGTGAAAACGCATCCGGAACAGAAGAGCCGTTCCGGCTTTCTGGCATCTGCCGCGTTGCGGGTATTGTCGGGTGCCTGAGTGTGATGTTCCGGTGCTCTCTTCACACGACTGAACCCTACCCCCGCCGCTCCCGGTACTCCCGCGGCGACACCCCGAACTCGCTCTTGAATGCCCTGGAAAAATGGCTCAGGTCCTTGAACCCCCAGCTCAGGGCGATGGGGGTGATTTTCACGTCGCTTTGCAGGATCGCCTCGGCGCAGCGGTGCAGGCGGCGTTCGAGGATGTAGCGACCCACGCTGGTTTCATACCGCGCGAACAGGCGATGCAGGTTGCGCACCGAGGTGCCGGCCGCGCAGGCGATGCGTTCCGGGCACAGGCTTTCATCCGTCAGGTAGCGCTCGATCACGGCCTTGGCCTTGGTCATCACCGCCGGCGGCGAGGCCTCGGATGGATCGCCCGGTTCCGCCGTCAAGGCCGGGCGCAGCAGGGCGAGGAGGGCATCGAGTACCGCGAGGGACTCATCGGTGGTGAGGCGGGTGTCGTTGAGCAACTGGCCCACCAGCATGGCGCTCATCGTGCCTATGGCAGATGCCGCGTCGATCCGCTGGTTGATCCGCAAGCGCTGCTCGCGAAAGCGTCGCAGCACGTCCTGGCGCGGCAGGATCAGCGAGACCTGATCACTCAGCCCGCGAAAGTGAAAGTCGCTCGGCCGGGCCACATCCAGCAGCACCAGGTCGCCACTGGCAAGACGGGTCTGGGCGTCGGACTGGCAACTCAGCGCTTCTCCGCTCAGTTGCAGCACCAGATAGAAGAAGTCCTTGTCGTCGCCGCGAATGTCGCGCTGCGAGCGGTGCACGTGGGAGCAATTGCTGGTGATGCGCGCACCTTCGACCTGGCAGCGCTGGCGGTCCAGCGCGGTGACCGCGCCCTGGAAGCTGGTGATGTGGCTATCGATCGGCGGTTCGACATGGAAGGTGCCGCAACTGGAAGCGAGGTCGCCATGCCAGACTTCGAAGCCTTCGCGCCCTTGAAACAGATTCGCGTGCTGCAGGTTCATCGCTTACCTCGGGCCGGCTGAAGCCGGTGTTGTTCTTGTGGGGGCGCGCGGTGGAACGGGAGTTCGTGACAATCTACTAACATGTTAATTGTTTTTACAAGTTCGCCGACGCCGTCGCGACGCATGGCACGGCAAGGCAAGCGGCTGGCGCTGTGAGCCGTGTTCAGCACAGGCGGCGAGGGTCTTTAATCATGGCTCGTCCCACTACCGCGTATCCGGCCATGAATAACAACAATAGCCAGCATCTACAGCCCACCTTGCGCTGGACCGACGCCTTCGCCCTGTCGATGGCGGTGTCCGGTTCCATCTTCGCGTCCTTCGGTTTCGCCCTCGGCGTGCTCGGCCCGGTCGGCGCCCTGGCGCTCTGGGTCGGCTCGGCCGCCGTCGGTGCGTGCCAGAACTGGATCTTCCTTGAAGTCTCGGCGATGTTCCCGGACAAGCCCGGCGGCATCGCCATGATCGCCACCGAGGGCTGGCGCCGGCGTTGCACGCTGGTCGGTCCGCTGGCCTCGTTCGGCTACTGGCTGGGCTGGTCGGCGGTGCTGTCCATCGTCAGTGTCAGCGCCGGCGCGCTGGCACAGGCCCAGTGGTTCTCCAGCCAGACCTGGAGCTACAGCTTCGGCCCGCTGAGTGTCGGTCTGCCGCAATTGATCGGGGCCGGCCTGCTGTTGCTGTTCTGGCAGTTCAATCGTTTGGGCGTGCATATGGCCGCGTCGGTGTCGAAATACATGGGCGCGTTGTTGCTGGTGCCGATCCTGGTGCTGGCGGTGTCGCCGGTGTTCGGCGATGGCTGGAGCGTCGAGCGTTTCCGCCACGCCCTCAGCGAGCCGGTGGCGCTGGACTGGAGTTTCTGGCGCACCGCCCTGGTGTGGTTATTCCTGGTCAGTTGGAGCGCCTACGGCACCGAGATGTGCGCCGCTTTCGGCCCGGAGTACCGCAGCCAGCGCGATATGCGCCTGGCCCTGCTGACCTCCGGCGGCTACACGGTGCTGGTGTTCGCTGCCGTCGCCTTCGGCCTTGGCGGGCTGGTGGACCGCGAAGCCGCGCTGGCCAACCCGAGCGGCTTCTACATCGACGCCTTCAACGCGGTGGTGGGCAGCGGCTACAGTGACTTTTTCATCGTTGCCCTGCTGGTCGGCCTGTTCATGGGCCTCAATGCCGCCCTGGCCGACGGCTCCCGCGCGCTTTACGGCATGGCCCTGGAAGGCCTGACCATCCGCCAGTTGGGCACCCTCAACAAGCACCAGGTGCCGGGGCGTTGCATGAGCGTGGCGGTGGTACTCAACCTGGCCATGATCTTCCTGCTGTCCTCGCCGCTGGCGATGCTGGTGACGGCCAATATCGGCTACCTGGTGGCGATTTTCTTCGCCTTGTCCGGCTTCCTCCTGCTGCGCCACGACGCGCCGGACCTGCCGCGTCCGGTGCGGCTGGGCCGAGGCTGGATTCCGGTCGCCTGGGTCCTGAGCCTGTTCACCGCCGTCGTGGTGGTGGTCGGCACGGCGTCGGCGGAACTGGCTGGCTACGGCGGCCTGAAAGAAGTCGCCACCGGCCTGGGCATTCTCCTGCTGTCGCTGGTGCTCTACGGCATCCGCCGGCTGCAGGACCGTCACCCCACGCCGGGCGCGCTTTCCCGTTAACCGGTTCGATCACGACACGTACAAGGTGAACCCATGCTGTCCGTAGAAACCCCCACCACCTACTACACCGCCACGCGCAAATACGACCTCAGGTTCCCCGACCTGGAGCAGGACCTGGAAGCCGAGGTCGTGGTCATCGGCGGCGGCTTTTCCGGCGTCAACACGGCACTGGAACTGGCCGAGCGCGGTGTCACCGATATCGTCCTGCTGGAGGCTCGCTACCTGGGCTTCGGCGGTTCGGGTCGCAACGGTGGGCACATCATGGCCGGCATCGGCCACGACCTGGAGAAGATCCGCAAGAGCGTTGGCAACGATGGCCTGCAGGCCGTCTTCGAGATCAGCGACCTGGGCGCGTCGATCATCCAGTCGCGCATCGCCAAATACGACATCGACGCCGACTTCCGCCACGGCTACGGCTACCTCGGATTCAACAAGCGCCAGGGCAAGCTGCTGCAGGCGTGGGAAAAGGAATTCAAGCAACTCAGCCCGAACCATGAGATCGCCTATCTGGAAGGCAGCGAAGTCCGTGGCATCGTCGGCTCGGATGTCTACACCTGCGCGCTCAAGCACATGGGCAACGGTCATCTGCATTCGCTGAACATGCTGCTGGGCTCCGCCAAGGCACTGATGGAGCAGGGCGGACGGATCTTCGAAAACACTCCGGTGCTCGAGGTGACCTACGGCGACACCATTCACATCCGCACCGCCAAAGGCTCGGTGCGGGCGAAGAAGATCCTGTGGTCGTGCGGCGCCTTCCTCGACCGCCTGGAACCCGACCTGCACAAGAGCATCGTCAATACCTACGCCTTCCAGTTGGTGACCGAGCCGATGCCGGACGCGCTGATCCAGCAGATCAGCCCCATCCGTGGCGCCTTCAGCGACATCCGCCCGGTGATCGAGTACTACCGCGTCACCAACGAAAACCGCCTGTTGTTCGGCTCGGCCACGCGGATGCTTGAGTACATCCCCAACGACCTCAAAGAGTGGAACCGCAAGCTGATGCTCAAGGTGTTCCCCTACCTGGAACCCGTACGCATCGACCTCGCCTGGGGCGGACCGATGGAGTGCAGCGCCAACCTGTTCCCGCAGATCGGCACCTTGCCGGGCCGGCCCAACGCTTATTTCGTCCAGGGCTACTCCGGCTTCGGCGTGACCCCGAGCCACGTCATCAGCCAGGTGGTGGCCGACGGCATGACCCGCGGCTCGCGCCACTGGGACGTGATGAGCGCGATCCCCCGCACCCGCATTCCCGGCAAGGACAACCTGCGCAACCTGATCTGCACCCTGGGCAAGGTCAGTCACCAACTCGCCGGCTATCGTAACGGCCGCCGCTGAACCCCAACCCGATCTGAAACGCCCCTGACGGGGCACCCACCCTTCGACCGAGAGGATTCGAACATGCCTTCTGCTGCCCTGAAAACGTCCCTGCAAGCCCGGCTCGACCTGCTGCAAACGTTGTGGGCTCGCCGCGATGCCGACGCCATCGTCCGCGAGCTGTACACCGACGCCACCGAAATCACCGGCGCCGGCAGCGACGCGCTGTACCACGGCACCGCGCAACTGCGCGAACTGCTCACCGCCCTGGTGACCGACTCCCGCGGTGCCTCGATCCGCATCGACCGCCTCACCGCGCTGGGCGACAGCGCCGCCTACACCTGGGTCACCTGGCGCGTGCTGCCGCTGCAGGGCGAGGCGTTCGCGATGAAGAGCCTGTTCGTCTGGTCGCTGATCGAGGGTCAGTGGCGGGTGATCGCCGACATGTATGCCGAGGGTGAGATCCCCGCCTGAAGCCCTGTCGCCGGCTCCTGCGGGAGCCATTCTCCTTCCTGTTCCGAGACCGTCATGATGCGAAAACAACAACTCCAGGCATCCGTCCCGCTGCTGCTGGCTCTTTCACCCTGGGCGCAGGCGATGACCCTGTATCAGGACGCCGACAGTGAAATCTCCGCCAGGCTGCAAGGCGCTGCCGGCCTCTTCCACAGCCGCGAAAGCTACGGCCAGACCGGCGAGCGTGAGCCCGGTAGCGTCAACTGGCAGGAAACCACGCTGCAATACGGCATCGACTTCAAGCACCGCACGACTGGCCTTGGCGAACTCCATGGCGCCTTCGACTGGGTCAGCAGCGCCACCTTCGGCGATGGCGATGCCGCCGGCTGGACGGTCGGCGACGAGCGCACCACGAAAATCGAAAACGCCTGGCTCGGCTGGCGCTCCGCTGATCTTTTTCCGGCCTTGGGCGAGAACGGCGTGGAGCTTTCTGGCGGGCGCCAGAACGTGGTGGTGGGTGACGGCTTCCTGATTTCCGGCGACGCCCTGAACATCGGCCGCGGCATGCTCGACGGCGCGGTCAACCGCGGCGGGGCCTACTACCTCACCGGCCGCAAGGCCTTCGATCAGACCGCCGTCCTGCGGTTGGGCGGCGACCAGGGCTGGCGTGGCGACCTGATGTGGCTAAAGTCCGACAACCCGGCCCAGGCCAGCCCTGAACTGGCGGTCGCGACCCTCGAACACATCGCTGCGCCCGCCACCTTCGGCCTGACCGCCATCAAGGTCACCGACACCGACGAGGCCTTGGCCGAACTGCTCTACCCCGAGCGCAAGGGCATGAAGCTTTACAGCGTCCGCGCCCAGGGCAACGCCGGTGTCAGCGACCTGTTCCTCGCCGCTGAACACGCCTGGGAGCGCAAGGACGCCGGCAACGAAAACGCCTGGTACCTCGAAGCCGGCTGGACCTTCTCGCAACTGCCCGGCAAACCCGGCGTCAACTACCGCTACAGCCGCTTTTCCGAAGGCTACGACCCGCTGTTCTACGGCAATGGCCGGGCGCTGGGGACCTGGTTCCAGGGCGAAGTCGCGTCCAACTATGCCGGCCCGTTCAACAGCAACACCCGCGTGCACCATCTCGGCGTCAAGGCCGCCGTTAGCGATAGCGTCAACGTGGGTGCGCTGTTCTATACCTTCGACACCCTCGACCCGAGCCTGGGCAATCGCGACGGTCGCGAGCTGGATCTTTACGCGGAGTGGGCTATCGACTCGCACTGGAGCCTGCTGCCGCTGGTGGGCTACTACAAACCCCGGCGCAGCGCGGAAGACGGCGGGAGCCAGTTGGAAACGTCGCGGGGCAATCTCTATGGGCAGGTGTTGCTGGTGTGGAGTTACTGAGCGCAACTGACGGCCCCCGGCTGCATTTCCCGACCTGAGCGACTACCATTACGCCCCCTCGCCGTCAGGTTGGGGGACGTTGAACAACAACAGGAGTCGGGGATGCCCCTCACTGATTGGTACTGGAACCGCTGGATCCGCCGCCAGGGCTGCAAGCTGGGTACTCGCTTGTCGAAGTTCCACAAAAAGTCCGTGCTCACCCTCGAAGACGGTGTGCGCATGGGCAACGTGCAGATTGCCAGCCATGCGCTGTCCATCGGTGCCCACACCTACATTCGCGGCGAAGGTCAGTTGCAGTTCGTCGGTGCCATCGGGCGCTTTTGCTCCATCGGCAACGGCGTGGTCATCGGCCAGGAAAAACACAACCATCCCACCGACTGGCTGAGCACCCATCCCTTCCAGTACACCGACACCGACTGGGAATACGATGCGCCGATCGAAATGACCACCATTGGTCATGACGTCTGGATCGGCCACGAGGCGCTGATTCTCGAAGGCGTGCATATCGGCACCGGCGCCATCATCGCCACCCGCGCTCTGGTCACTCAGGATGTTCCGCCTTACGCGGTGGTTGCCGGCGTGCCGGCGAGGGTGATTCGCTATCGCTATCCCGAAGAGATGATCGAGCGCCTACTGGCGACCCAGTGGTGGGAGCGGGATTTCGAAGCACTGAAGAAACTGCCGCTGAACGATCCGGCGGCGTGTCTGGAGAAGCTGGAAGGGCTTTCGCCGGCGACCTATCGGCGGCTGGAATTGAGGCGCAAGGGTGGGCGTCGAGTGTGACAGTCCGAGCCTTCGGACCTTGATTCGAAGGCTCGGATTACCGCGTCGAAAACCTTACTTCGACGCGGCCAGCTTGCAGCAATCTTTCAGATCACGCTGCGCCTGGGCTTCGGAGATTTGCTCCAGGCCAGCGCCACCCACGAATGCACCCATCTTGATGTACTGGCGCAGGTAGTAGTTCTTACCCGGCTCGGTAACCAGGGTGAGGGTGTTGTCGCTGAACTCGGATTCAGTGCCGATAACGTGTTTGCCTGGGGCGAGGAAGCGGTGGAAGTACACGCCTTTCGCCGTTTCGCCGATGAGTTCGCCGTCAACCGTCAGCGATTTCTTCAGTGCTTGTCCGGTGAAGCTGTCGCGGTAAATGTACAGGCCAGACTTGTCTGCAGGTGGCGCGGAGAAGGTCTTGAGCTGGGCGTCTGCTTCAGTGGAACCCATCGGTACGGAGGCGCAACCGGTGAGGATGGCGAAACCCAGAGCAGTGCCGAGCAGCTTGATGCTGTTACGCATTGAAAATCCTTTTAAAGAAGAGAATGAAGGCGCCGGAGCAGTGAGTGCTCCGGCGATATCATTCTGCCATACCGTTTGTTTTTATCGTGTTGCTGCTGTGGTTTTTTCGAGGGTTCATGAGCGGCGTCAATAGTTCAGGGCTTGGTTATCTGGGCAATCAGGCGCTCTATCACGGCATCTTCCTTCTTGTGATTACGCCTTTTCCTGAGGCAAGATTCTTCGTTTCAGCTCAGGGAAGATGCTTATGTCCGCGTCATTGCACAGCGCTGCCGCACAGATTCGTCAGGCGGTGCGGGTCGCCACCGAGGGGTTGGTGGGGCGGGAGCAACTGGCCGAGCTGATCGTGCTGGCAGCCGTCGCGCAAGAGCACATTCTGGTGGTCGGTCCGCCCGGCACCGCCAAGAGTGCGGTGGTGCGCCGGGTGGCGCAGTGTATGGGCGGGCGCTATTTCGAATACCTGCTCGGGCGCTTCACCGAACCCTCCGAACTGTTCGGCACCGTGGACCTGAAAAAACTGCGCGAGGGCACGGTGGAGACCGATGTCAGCGGCATGCTGCCCGAAGCCGATATCGTCTTCCTCGACGAAGTTTTCCTCGGCTCCACCGCGATCCTCAATACGCTGCTCGGCGTGCTCAACGAACGCCGCTTCCGTCGCGGTCACACACAGATCCAATGCCCGCTGCGGGTGTGCGTCGGCACCGCCAACGGCCTGCCGGACGATGAAGCGCTGGCGGCCTTCGGTGATCGCTTCCTGCTGCACCTGTTCGTCGACGCGGTGCCAGACAACCAGCTCGAAGCGATGCTGTCCGGCGGCTGGCAGTCCGAGCAACGCCCGGTCCAGCAACTGCTGGGGTTGAGCCAGCTGGATGTGCTGGGCCATGCGCTGAAAGATGTCGACCTCGCGCAGGTTCGTCCCGCGCTGGCCCAGGCCATCCGCCGCCTGCGCGAGGCCGGGGTGCAGTTGTCGGACCGGCGCATCGTCAAGTCCCAGCGCCTGATCGCCGCCGCCGCGTTGCTCAGTGGTCGCACCGAAGCCAGCGAAGCGGACCTGTGGCCGCTGCTGTACGTGCTGCCGACCAAGGAGATTCAGCAGCACGGTCGCGAGGTCCTGCGCGATCTGTTCGCCCAGTCCAGCAACAGCCATTTGTTCAGTGCCGTGGAAGAGGCGACATTGCAGCCGATGTCGCGGCTCAGCCGTCTCCTGGAAACCGCCGAAGACTACCTCGCCCGCCGCGAGCCACCTGCCAGCGCGCAACTGGAAAACCTGCTGCGGGAAATCGACGCCAACTTCAACAGCCAGACCATGCCGGCCCAACTACAGGACGTTCGTGGACGCGTGACCCGCCTGCTGACCAGCACTGTATGAATGCCCCGCTGATGAGCTGGGGCTGGCGACCGCGCTCCGAAGCGGCCGCGCCCCAGGCGGCGGTGG
This sequence comes from Pseudomonas sp. 5P_5.1_Bac1, assembly GCF_025466015.1. Classification (NCBI taxonomy): domain Bacteria; kingdom Pseudomonadati; phylum Pseudomonadota; class Gammaproteobacteria; order Pseudomonadales; family Pseudomonadaceae; genus Pseudomonas; species Pseudomonas sp. 5P_5.1_Bac1. Next base: position 115,591 of record NZ_JANLNX010000091.1, read on the forward strand.
GCTGGGGCGATGCGGCGCGGCGCCTGCATGCGCGTCTGGCGACGTTGCCCGAAGAACAGGCGGCGCGGCTGCAAGCCACGGCCAATCGCGATGTGCTAGTGGTGTGTGGCGCGGCCGAGGATTTGCCCTGGGTCGATGGCGTTGAATATGCCGCCACCGATGAGCGCGCGCCCGGCCTGTGGCTGCCCACCAGTTGGGAACCCGACGTGCCGCTGGACCTGCTCGGCCAGGCGCTGTCGCGCGCCTTTTCCCGCGCGCCGCTGTTGCTCTGGCGTGAGCCGCAGGCGGTGGTTCCCCTTGATCGACAACTGCCGCTGACGTCGCAGCATGTGCAGCGCATCGCCGCGCACTGGACGGGCCGCTGATGCAATTACCTGACTCCCTGCAACCGTGGCGGCAATGGCTGACCTGGTTCGCCCCCGAGCACCTGCCGTTGTTCGCCGATCTGCTCGGGCGCCTCAACCCGATCCTCGGTCCGTGGCGCGGCCTGCAACAAGGCGGTGTGCCCGAGCCCGACGGCCTGGGCGACCTGCAGCGTCGCGGTTCCTACGAGCGCCTGCTGTCCAGCGAATGGCTGCTGGCGGGCGAGGTGCCGGAAGAATTCCTGCGCCGGGCGGTCTCCGGTGAGCACATGTTTCTCGCCCCGCAGTACCAGGCGCGGCAGGCCAGTCGCCTGATCGTGGTGCTGTTCGATGCCGGTCCGCTGCAACTGGGCGCGGCGCGGCTGGTGCATCTGGCCTTGTTGATGCTGCTCGCGCGCCGTGCGCAAGAAGCGGGCGCCGAATTGCGTTGGGGCATTCTTCAGGACGCGCCACAGTTGCGGCCCTTCGATGGCGCGGCGCAGCTCAAGGCGTTGCTCGCCGCGCGCACCTGGAACGTGGTCAGCGAGGAACACTGGCAGGCCTGGCGTCACTGGCTCGGCGAACAGTCGCAACAGGCCGGCGAGTGCTGGCTGGTGGGACAGCGCCTGCCCGCCAGCGACCGCCAGTTCTGCTCCCACCGCGTGCACCTGCACCGTAGCCTCGACGGCCAAAGCCTGACGTTCGAATTGCTGGCGGGCAGCCAACGCCGGGTGTTGCTGCCGATCCCTGATGAGGGCTCGGCGCTGCAATTGCTCAAGGGCCAGTTCGAAGGCGAAGTGGTTGCCGCACCGGTCAAAGGCGCCGTGCCGCGCGTCGCCCAGACCCTCGCGCCGATCATCTCCAGCCACGGCGGCCACGTGGCGCTCAGGCTGCTCGACCAACCCGGCATGGTGGTCATCAAGCTGCCGGCGCATAACCAGAAAAAGGGGCTGGAAGTTCGCACTTCGGTCTGGAGCGGCAGCTCGTCGCCGCTGGGGATCACCTTCCTCGGGCGCTCCATTGGCGCGGTGTTGAGCGAGGGGGATCAACTGCGCTTCTGGCACATGAGCGGCCTGAAAGCAGTGGACAAACCAAGCCGCGACCAACTGCAACTGCCGCCCGGCACCGCCACGCTGCTGCCCACCGTCTGGATTCGCAACAGCACCGCCAGCCGCCTGCTTCTGCTGGACAGCAAAGGCCATCTGGCGAGTTGGTCCATCGCGGGCAAAACCGATGCCGGGCCCGACAACGGCAAGACCCGCTACCTGGCAGACGACGTGATGGCGATGGCCAAGGTCGACGAGGACGCCATGGCCTACGTGCGCCGCGACGGCAGCCAGTTGTATGCCAGCGCCGTAGGTGTTTCGGGTGTCGTGGGGCCGTTCATGGTGGGCCCGGCCAAGGACGTCACCCAAGTGCTGTTCATCGCCGGCTGGCCGTGGCGCGTGGGCTTCGGCGGCTGCGCGTTGTGCTCGGTCGAGAACGGCAGCGAGCGCTGGACGGTGATGACCGCCAGCAGCTTCCCCGTGCGTTCGGAGCGCATCGAACTGGCCCCCGGCTGGAGAGGCATCGGCCTTCGACAGCGCAAGGAAGAACACCATTGCGCCCTGGTGCTGCTGGGCCCGAACCAGCGCAGCGTCGCCCTCTACGAGGAAGGGGAGCAGCGGATGCTGTTCACCACCAGCGAAGAAATCGTGCGCTACAGCTACTGCCCGATGACCGAGCTGATCGCCGTCCTCACCAGCGCCCGCGAGCTGTTGGTGTACTCGCTGGCGCAAGGCAGATTGCGGCTGCAGGTGAGCTGCAACCAGACACCGGAAACCACAAGGATGCTGTCGGGTGCTTGATGACAACGTGGCGTTGATTCGCCGCCCGGTGTTGACCGGGCACCAATTGATCGACGGCCTGTGGCTGCCCCGCGAACGCTTCGATGAACACGCGGCGGCGCGGCTGATCCTGAGCCAGTGGCAGACCGGCGCCAGTGCCTGGCGCTTTGTCGATGGCGACCTGTTGCGCTTGCGCCGGCCGCTGTCGGTGCACTGCGAAACCCTGACCGGCTGGCCGCTGATTCGTCAGGGCCGCGCCCTGTGTTCCGCGCTGCTCAGCCCCGAAGAAATCCGCACGATGCCAACGGCGGACCTCTGGCTGGTACGCGGTAGCCACGTCGAGGCCCTGCACCTGCGCGACGCCGAAGTGCTGTCGCCGGAGCAGTGGATCGATATCAGCGGCTACACCCTGCTGGACACCTACGACTGCCGTAGCACGCTGGCGGAACCGGATCTCGATCTGCTGACGCCGTCTGCCGACACGAGGGAAATCTTCGGCGACGCGCTGGCGCCGGTCAGCCCGGAGCGGGAAGGGGTGATGAACGCCCTGCAGGCGCGGCAGCAGAACGCGCAGGCCGGGCCGAAAGCTACCGCCGAGGCAGCGGGTAAAGATGAGTGGCAGCGTCCTGATTCGACATCGTCCGTCTGGCCGAAGCTGGGGGTGGCCATTGCGATCATCCTCGCCTTGCGCTGGTTGAGCGGTGGCGGCGTCAGCTCAGCGTCGGCCAACGACACGGACACCTGGAACGCGATTCTCAAGATGATCGCCGCGACGCTCATCGGTGCAATCGTGGTGACGCTGCTGTTGGCGGCGGTGCGCGCGTTGCTGCAACGCCGGCACAGCGCACAGCCGGCGTCACGTCCCCAATCGCCGGGAACGGCAGACGCACCGGCCAAGCCTCCAGCGCTTCCAGGCCGCGCGCGCCCAACACAATCCCGCCCCGCCTTGTGGCGCCGCCTGCTGACCCGCCTCACCCTCAATTCGCGCTTGTCGGCCCTCTACGGCAAACGCCAGGCCGACTACATGCGGCGCATGCTCGAGATGTTCGAGAGCGGCGATTTCCAGGAAGCCTTGCGTCACGCCATCCCCCTCGGCGACGAGCAGGGCAGCCGCGAACAGGCGTTCGGCGCGCCCAAACGCCGCGACGACCTCAGCCTCAACGGCCAACGCGGGCCGGCGCGAAGCATGCTCATGGACGAGGGCATGGACGATCACCTGCGGAAAATCTACCGTCACTCGTTCGAGCGCCTGGACCGCGAAGGCCGGGTCGACGAAGCGGCCTTCGTCCTCGCCGAACTGCTCAAGGCCCGCCAGGAAGCCCTCGACTATCTGGAAACCCACGGCCGACACACCCAGGCCGCTGAGCTGGCCCTCGCCTGGGACATGGCGCCGGCGATGATCGTGCGCCTGCTGTGTGCGGCGGGTGACTGGCAGCGCGCGATTCTCGTGGCCCGCCGCGACGACGCCTTTGCCGACGCCGTGGCCCTGTTGCAGGAAAAGTGGCCGGAGAGCGCCGACCGCCTGCGCCTGGAATGGGCCGAAGCCCTCACCGGCAAAGGCCTCTGGCTGCAAGCCGTGGACGTAGTCTGGAGCCTGCCCGCCGAGCGCGAGCGCGCCGCGCAATGGCTGCTCAACGCCGAAGCGGCGGGCGGCCAGTTGGCGATTGGCGCGCTGGTCAAACGCGCGATCCTGTTGCCCGACACGCTCGACGCCTACAGCGACTGGGTCGAGCAACTGCGCGACGATCCCAAGCGCCACGCCGAACGCGCCGTGCTGGTCCGAGCCCTGCTGGAGCACAAAACCCGCGGCGGCGCGCTGGCGTGGCTGGCCGGCGCCATCGCCAATGCCGTTGTCGCCGACCAGGCGGGCGGCCACGGCCAACTGACCCAGGATCAACTCAAGGCCCTGATCAAAATGAGCAAGGACAACCTCCTGCTCACCGACCTGCCCAACAAAGCCCCGCCGCACTCAACAGTGGTGCCGCTGGACAGCGTCGACGCCGTGCAGGAATGGACCGCCCCGGAGCTGGGCAGCCGACCGATCTTCGACGCCGTCCCGCTCGACGACCAACGCTACCTGATCGCCCTCGGCGAAGCCGGCGCGGCGGTGATCGACGCCCACGGCAAAACGGTCTTCCACTTCCCTGTGCCTGCCCAGGCCATCGTCATCGGCCACAGCCGTCAGGTCGCGCTGGTGGTTGCCAGGCGCAGTGACGTCTGGCGCGTCAGCAAGCTCGACCTGGTCAACCGCAGCGCCCTTGACCTTGGCGTCCTGCGTTTCGACGTCTTCGCCCGCTCGTTCGACGGCACCGGCTGGACCATTGGCCGCGACCACCAGTTACGTGTGGTCGACGCCGACCGCGACTTCACCACCCTGTGGCATGTCAGCGACTTGCCGGGCCGCGTGCTGGCGCTCAAAGAGGATGAACACAACGAATCCATCTGGCTGCACGGTGCCGACGGTAGCGGCCACGTGTGGCATTACCGCCTGCCTGAGCGGCGGCTGGCGGGCAACGATCCGCTGCCGGGGCTGAAGCATGAAAACAGCTTCTTGCTGCTGACGGCCAACGGCGACGTTACCGAAGTGGGCCTCAAACTCAAGCCCGGTGCTGACGCCATTCTGGTGCTGGAGCTCAAAGGAAATCGCAAAGGCTACCGACTGCCCGGTTTCGAAGAAAACACCCCGACAGAAGACCCGCTCAACCTCTACCTTTCCGGCCCGTGGCTGGTGGCCTGCTATGCCCTTGCCGGCGAAGACACCCGCGTTTACTTCACCCACCGCGGCAGCGACCAACTCTGCGCCCGCCTCGACTGGCCGGCGGCGGATGTGCAGGTCCGGTGCGTGGGGAGTGACTGGATGCTGTTTGATGGGCAGGGACGGCTGAGCCATATCAGCGTGGCGGAGGGGTGGCAGAGGAATGTGGTGGTGAATTGACAGGATGGCTTGACGCGGAACCTGTAGGAGCGGCTAACAGCCGCTCCTACAGAATTGAGGCTCAACTCATGCGATAGCGCCTGACCGCTGAATAGCTCACCCTTCCACAACCCGATACCGCGTACTCCGCCCCCCGCCTTCCAGTTTTTCCAGCAACCCCTTCTCCAGCAAATCCGCCAGATGCCGCGTCGCCGTCGCTTTGCTCACCTTCGCCACCGCCTGATACTGCGCGGCGCTGATGCCGTGTTCGAAGCCCTTGGCGCCGCCGTCCAGCAGTCGATTGAGCACCTTCAACTGCTCCGCCGACAGCGGTGTCAAACGATGCGCCTGCCAGAACCGCGCTTTGTTCAGCACGCGATCAATGGTTCCCAACGCCTGATTCATGGCCGCCAACAGCGTTTGTAGAAACCACATCAGCCATTCAGTGATATTCACCGTACCCTTCTGACTCTGTTCCAGGATGCGGTAATAGCCTGCGCGGTTGTCGAGAATGCTGGCGGACATGGCGTAGAAGCGGATCGCCTGCTGTTCGCCCTGGGCCAGGGCCAGGTCGGTGAGGGCTCGGGTCAGCCGGCCGTTGCCGTCGTCGAAGGGATGCAACGTCACGAACCAGAAATGCGCCACGCCCGCGCGCAGCAGTGGATGCAGCGCGTGCGAGTCACCATTGAACCAGTCGAGGAAACGCTCCAGTTGCGTTTCCAGCCCTTCGCGCGGCGGGGCCTCGAAATGCACTGTGGGCCGGTCCAGTCTGCCGGATACCACTTGCATCGGCTCATCGCCGCGCAACTGGCCTACCCGCAGCGAGCGCTGCGCCAGTGAAGCGTCCTGGTTCGGAAACAGCAGGTTGTGCCAGTGCAGCAGGCGTTCCTGCGTCAGTGGCTGTTCCGGGTGTTGGATGGCATTCAGCATCAGCTCGGCAAGACCTTCGCTACGCGCGCTGGTCTGGCTTGTGTCTACCTCATCCACGCCCAGGCGCCGCGCCAGGGACGAACGCACCGACCCCGCATTCAGGGTTTCGCCCTCGATGGCGGATGAGGTGATGATGTTCTGCAACAACGCATCGAGCATGCTTTGCCGGCTCTGCTCGTCGCCCACCGCCCCCATCTTTCCAGCCAGCAAGCCTTGCTCATGCACGCACTGGCGCAGCAACTCGCCGAGCTGATCCGCCTGCCAGTGAAAGGCCGGCCATTGCGGTTGTTGCCAGATCCAATGGGGTGTCATGGGAAACCTCTGAGCCGAATACGGAATCTATTCGGCTCATTTTGTGAGCCGAATAAGAAGTGTATTCGGCTCACACGGAATCACAAGGCCGCTTTTTACGCGTCGAGATCAGAAATCCCAGCGAGTCGTCACCATCACATTGCGCGGGTCGCCGTAGTAGGCCGTGTTATAGAACCCGATGTTGGTGTAGTAGTACTTGTCGAACAGGTTGTTGACGTTCAGCGTCGCGGAGACGTGGTCGGTCACTTGGTACTTGGCCATCACATCCACCAGCCAGTAATCCTCTTGGACGAAGTCTTCGTAACGGCTCTTCGGCCCGTTGTACACGTTCTGCCAGGCCTTGCCCTGCCAGCGGGCGCCACCGCCGATCGTCAGGCGGTCCAGTGGACCCTGCAGTTTGTAGGTGGTGTACAGGCTGACCTGATCTTCCGGCTCCCAGGTCGACACCTTTTCGCCATGCTCGTCGCGGATGATCTTGTGGGTGTAGCCGGCCTGGATCTGCCAGCCAGGCGCCAGTTCGCCGGACACCTCGGCTTCGTAGCCTTTGGTCTTGGCCTTGATGCCGCGGTTGGCGTATCCGATGCCGGGGGTGGTCGGATTGGCGTTGTATTCGGCGTCTGGCTCGGCGCGATTGGTTTCGTGCACTTCGAAATAAGCCAGGCTGGTGTTGAGCTTGCCGCCGAAGAACTCGCCCTTGATCCCCACTTCGTAGTTTTTGCCTTCGTCCGGTTCCAGCAGCTTGTTGGCGCTGTCGCGGTTGTACACCTGCGGCATGAAGATGTTGGTGTAGCTGGCATAAGCGGTGAACGTGTTGTTCAGGTCGTACGTCACGCCGGCGTAAGGGACGAGCTTACCGGTCTCGGTGGAGTGGTTGTCGCCGGTCAGCCAGTAGTTGGCCACACGGCTGCCGAGGAACACGTTCAGGTCGTCCGTGACATTCAGGCGCGTGGTCAGATAGCCTGCGGTTTGTCGCGTGGTTTCATCGATGACTTTGGTCGGCGTGTTCCAGTTCGGCTCCGGGAAGTTGCCGTCGAAGCTCCAGAAGTCGACCACACGACCGTTGGCGTGGGTCGGGTTGCCGTAGTCCTTGCCGCTCCAGTGCGAGTTCGACGCCGAAGCACCCACCACCAATTCATGTTCGCGGCCGAGCAGGTTGAACGGTCCGCTGGCGTAGATATCGCCGGAATCAGCGCGGGTATCGCCGGTGAACTTATTGGCGTACAGCGTCGAGAGACCGGTCGCGGGGAACGGACCAAGCTGGATCGCCCCCATGGGCGCGTCGTACCCGGTGTATTGATGGGTGTACTGGCCTTTCAGCACCCAGCCATTGGCGAAGTTGTGCTCCAGGGTCGAGAACACGCTCTGGGTGTACTGCTCCCAGCTACTCCACTTGGCGCCATTGTTGTACGAGCGCGACACATCGATGCGGTTGCCGCTGCGGTCGAACAGCGGACGACTGCCCGACCAGCCCGAGCCTTTCGGGTCGCTGTTCTGATAGTCGAAACCCACCGTCAGCAGCGTGTTTTCGCCCAGGTCCGCCTCCACGGTGCCGAAGTACACGCTGGTCTTGCGCTCATAGCGGTCCATGAACGAATGCTTGTCCTGATACGCCATCACGGCGCGGCCGCGCACGTTGCCGCTGTCGGTCAGCGGGCCGCTGACATCGACCTGGGAGCGGTAGTTGTCCCAACTGCCGGCGCCGAGTTCTACGCTCGCCTTGAAATCCTGGGTCGGCTTTTTGCGGATCAGGTTGATCGTACCGCCGGGCGCGCCGGCGCCGGTCAACAGGCCGGTCGCGCCCTTGAGGATTTCCACGCGATCGTAGATCGCCATGTCGCTGAGGGTCTGGCCGGATGAATAGGCCGAGTTGCGCAGGGTCGGGATCCCGTCGTACTGGAAGTTCTCGATCGAGAAGCCGCGGGCGTAGTAGTTGGTGCGCTCGCTGTCGAAGGTCGACACGGTAATGCCCGGTGTGTGGCGCATCACGTCATCAATCGAGTTGAGTCCGAAATCATTCATATGCTGGCGCGTGATCACGGTGATCGACTGCGGCGTCTCCCGCGGCGTCAGCACCAGGCGCGTGGCCGTGGCGATGGTGCCGGGGGTGTACGAACCGCTGCCTTCGGTGATGGTGCCCAACTGGTTCGACGTCACCTCGGTGGCGCCCAGCTCCAGCGCCGCCGACGCCTGGCTCGCGACCAGCACATAACCGCCGTTGCCCTGGCGCTCGGCCCGCAGGCCGCTGTTGCCGAGCAGGCGCGCCAGGCCTTCATCGACGCTGTACGCACCGTCGAGCCCGTTGGTGGTGAGGTTGCGCGTCTGTTCGGTGTCGAACGAAATCGTCACCCCGGCCTGCACGCCGAACTGGGTCAGGGCGTTGCCCAGCGGGCCGGCGCTGATCTGATAAGTGCCCTGGCTTTGCGCCATCGCCTGGGCCGGCAACAGGGCCAGGCCGGGCAGCGTGGCGAGGGACGCACCCAGCACCGCGAGGCGAACCGCGCGGCTTATCTTGGTCGTGGTGGTGAGGGGTGACTGACGCATGGATGATCCTTCCGTTGTAATGGCAGAAACTCGCTGTGATCGCGGCGTATGTCATTGACGGATGAGAATCAAAATCAGCAAGGTCGCGGACAGACTATTTGCAACAGCGGCTCAAACCGCCTCGATGCTGACCCAATAGCGCGTCAGATAACGGACCTGCACCGGCAGCGTCCGCCCGAGGTTTTCCAGGATCGTATCGCTGTCGTCGACGCGGAACGCGCCGGAAATGCTCAAGTCCTGAACCGCTGCTGCGCAGCGCAGCACGCCGGGGCGATAGCGCTCCAGTTCCGCGATGAAGTCGCCCAGACGCCAGTCGTTCACGCTGAGCATGCCCTGCGTCCAGGCGCTGGCGCCGGAGGGCAGCGCGCTGACCGCCTCGACGTGCGCAAAATCGAAACTCGCCTGCTGCCCGGCGTTCAGCCGCGACACCCGGGCGGGATCGTCGAGCGGACGCAGCTCGACCGCGTCCTCCAGCACCCCGACCCGCGTTCGCCCGTCCAGTTGCCGCACGCAAAAGCGCGTGCCGAGGGCGCGCACGCTGCCGTCGTCGGTGTGCACGATGAACGGGCGTTGGGCCGGGTCCTTGGCGGTCTGGATCATGATCTCGCCGCGGAACAACCGCACCAGCCGCTGCTGCCCGTCAAAGCGGATATCCACCGCGGAATTCACGTTCAGGTGCAACTGCGAGCCGTCTTCCAGTTGCAGCGCGCGGCGCTCGCCGAAGCCGGTGCGCTGCTGCGCGAGCATCGCCCGGTACGGCACCTGCTCGCTGGCCAGCAACGTGCCGCCGACGGCGATGAGCATGCCGAGCACTTTCACCACATCCCGCCGCTGAGCCTGCGCCGCGCTCAAGCCGGAGAGGGCGGCGTGCGGAGAGACCTGCGTCCATTGTTGCTGCAGCAATTCCACCCGTGCCCACGCCGCGGCGTGCTGGGGGCTGGCCCGCAGCCACGCCTGCCAGGCCAGGGTTCGCGCGTCGTCGTGGGCGCCGTCATTGAGCTGCACGTACCAGGTGGCAGCGGCCTCGAGAATCTTGAGGTCCGGCGCGGTGCTCATTCGGGTTCGACCAGCAGCAGGCAGCGGGTCATGGCGCGGATCAGATGATTCTTCACCGTGGTCACCGACACATTGAAGCGCTCGGCGGCGGCCACGTAGGTCAGCCCTTCAAGCTGCACCGCGAGAAAAATCTCCCGCGTGCGGCTGCCCAGCTCATCGAGCATCGCGTCGATCGACATCAGCATCTCGATGATCGACAGCCGCACCTCCGGCGACACCTCCACCGGCTCGGGCCGCAGCGCCAGGGCTTGCAGATAGGCCTGCTCGATGGTGCGACGCCGCGACTTGTCGATCAGCAGCGAGTTGGCGATGGCGCTCAAATAACCGCGGGGCTCGCGGATCGGCTCGGCATTGCGCGCCGTCATCACCCGGATAAACGTGTCCTGCGCCAGGTCGGCCGCATCGGCGGTGTTGCCCAGGCGAACCCGCAACCAGCCCTTGAGCCAACCGTTGTGCTCGCTGTACAGCCGATGAAGCGCCGAATGATCAAGTGCCGACATGGGGAGGGTGCCAGGACGTTAATGGTAATCGGTCGCATTATCTTGGCGAGGGGTGTTGTGCGCAAGGGCTGAATTTCCTTGCGTCGAGGCGGACCGCACAAAGCGGACCGGCGGTTCATGAGGCGGACGGCGGCCCCTTCACCTCAGCCATCCCGGCCTGCTCCGCGCTGGCCGACAGCTTTTCGAGAAAGCGCATCAGCAGGCTCTCTTCAGCGCGCAGCCCCTTGCGCGGCGTGGCCTGGCGCAGGCTGGCCAGTTCTCCGGCATGAAACGCCTGAAACAGCGCCGGGTGGATATAGCACTTGCGACACACCGCCGGCGTATTGCGCAGCTCGGCGGCCACTTCCCCGACCATCGCCACCACATGCTTTTTCGCCGTGGTTTCAGGCTCCCATTCCAGCTCGCGCAGCAGCGTCAGTGCCAGGGCGCTGCCTGCCCAGGTGCGATAGTGCTTGGCGGTGAACTCGGCGCCGGTCAGCTCGCGCAGGTAACTGTTGATATCGCTCGACGTCACACTGTGGCGCTCGCCGTTTTCATCCAGGTACTGAAACAGTTGTTGCCCGGGCAGCTCCAGACAGCACTTGATGATGCGTGCCAGACGCCGGTCATTCACGCTCACCTCATGCTCGATACCGCTCTTGCCGCGAAAGTGAAAACGGATCGTGCTGCCGCTCACCTCGACATGACGATTGCGCAGCGTGGTCAGCCCGTAAGAGCGGTTCTGCTCGGCATACCGGGCGTTGCCGATGCGGATCAGCGTGTCATCGAGCAACTGGATCACCGTGGCCAGCACCTTTTCCCGGCTGTGCAGCGGCAGGGCGAGATGCTGCTGCAAGGTTTCCCGCAGGGCCGGCAGCGCCTTGCCGAAGGCCAGCAGGCTGGCGTACTTGTCCGCGTCGCGCACCTCGCGCCAGCGCGGGTGATAGCGGTACTGCTTGCGCCCCCGCGCATCCCGGCCGGTGGCCTGGAGATGACCGTTCGGGTCGGCGCAGATCCACACATCCGTGTAGGCCGGCGGCACCGCCAGCGCATTGATGCGCGCCACGACCTTCGCATCGCGGATGCGCTCGCCCTGGCTGTCGAAGTACGCGAACTTGCCGCGCAGCTTGCGCCGGCGGATGCCGGGCAGGGTGTCGTCCACGTAGTGCAGACCGGCGGGAAGGGCTTGGGGATCGCTCACGTCGAGGGCCTGTGGGGTTTGGTGGGTGATACTGGATTAGCCCGGTTTGTGGGGGATTTAGTTCCGCGTGTTTCAACGGGACGGTTCGGGGGCAGGGTGTTCTTGCCTCGCTGGGGGATGGGCTGTAGGCTTCCGCGGTCGCTGCGTATCAGCGATCGGGTTTGGTCGCCCGTTGAACAAGGTGCAAACAGACACATCCCCCATGCATTCCGGCGCTTTGGCGTCAGACGCGTGCTATGGCGGCTGTGTGCGGGAGGCATTCGTGCCTACCGGGTTTGCCTCTTGTCCCGGTCGACCAACCCGTTGCACAGTCGTCACCAATCTGTTTGGTCGCGGAACGGTGATGACTCCATTCGAGAGGAGTTTCGCCATGAATAAAATTGTTCCAGATCCCCCAAGTGCCGTCCTCGGCAAAACGGCCGCCCTCGTCTTTGGGCAATGCAACGCCGGCCATCCCCCCATGTTCACCGTCCGCGCCGACATAGACGCAGAAGACGCCTTGGTCCACGCCTCGCTACTCATGCAAGGCATCTACGACACCCTCCAGCAAACCTTTGAAAGCGCAGACCTGCCCATCAGCAACGGGCTTCTGCTCGCGCCGATGCATTCGGCGGAAATGGCGAAAGGGTTGGTGGATGCAGTGTTGGACGGGATTGAGATGAGGCGGTTGGGGGTGAGTAGTTAAAAGCGCTGTGTGAAGGAAGAAGGCTCACCGGGAGGTGGGCCTTTTTGTTTGCGGCATACAGCTTCTGTTAAACCCCGGTGGGAGAATGCGACGGGCCGGAAGGTTTCACTTTGGGGATGGCGAGTGTTAAAAGCGGTAGCGATTTGCTGATAGATGTTTTGGGCAACTACATCGAGCCTAAATAGGCTTCTCACGCAGATTGATGTATTTGTGCAGGAGAGGGCGAATATTAAAAAAGCTGGGTAGATTTTCATCGTACCCAGCTTCACTTGGAAAGGCTATGTGTGTGTGCGAAATAAATTCCGCTCAAGAACCTCGTACCGCTGCAGTTACGCACCGAAGCTCCAGTATTGAGTGGCACTTAACCAAGTGAGGAAATGCTAGCTAATCAATATGTAAATTTCAAGCCCTTTTTTTCAATAGCGTGCTGTAAATTGATTCGGTCGCTCCAGTTTACGAACCAAGTCTTCGAAAGTGAGTTCAAATAGTCATTGATGCGTCCTTTGTTAGGCGCTTCAAGATTGTTCAAAAGAACAGTAAGGATTGATTTTTTATATTGGTCGGATATATAGGGGCAGGCCATACAGTCCAGTAGCAAGTGAGCGGTATTGGATTCTATGGCTCGTTTATCGTTTGAGATTGCAGTCTGAATTTTTGAAAGAATATTTTCTTTTAGCTCTGTATAGTTGACATTGTCTTTTATGTAGTGCAGGAAGGTTACTGAATCAAAATAGCAGCTATTTGGTTCTGACCCAATTTTTCCATAAAGGGATATTAGTGTTTGTGGAGGCAGCAGATATTCGCTCCCGAGAGTCGATAATAGAGTAATCAAATTTAGCGACTCGACTTTGCAGTCGTCTTTCTCGTCATAGGCCATCAACTCTAAAAACAACATACTCTCGTCCAAAATTTTCTTTTTTAAACTATGTTCGTGGTCGTAAGATAAGTTTCTAGAAATTTCAAGGCATGCCGCAGAAATCTGAATTACTAAATACGTCACCCTTACCCGTGGGCTCATAGATAGAATAAAAAATGAAAGTTCAATGATTACATATAGTAAGTTGAATGCACTATCTCTTGTTTTAGGATCGTGGCTAAAGTTGACTGAGCGAAATTTCTTAATTTTTTTGCTTATTCGACTCAAAGCTATGCCAGCGACGCCCGAATAGTCGGTAGCGTTAGAAAATAAGATTTGCTTGAACTCTTGAATGATGCGATTTGCATTCTTCGACGGAGAGCCGGTGTAGTGGATGTATAGTTCACCTTGTTCGTTTTCTAATATCTTACTCTCAAAAAAAGCATCCATAAAACTACGTGTTTCACTTTTCGCCACAGTCAAAGATGTCATGAACGGCGTGGTGAATGTTACAGTTTTGCTCTCATTTATATGTAGTTTGTAGGTTTCTAAATTTTCTTTGAATTTTTTGAATATATATCTACACGTTTCTTCTTTTTTTGAAAAGACAAAGTAGTCGTCCACGTATCTTTTCACTGTATAGTCTCGATCTATCTCGAGGTCTTCAGTTGATAGAGCTAAAATTGTGTCGTTATCTATACGTTGGAGAATTATTTCAGAAAATATGCGAGAGGTCTCCGGACCAATAATTATTCCATTAGTCTCTCCGTGATTAGAGTTTCTAATTATTTCGTCAAAACGCCCTTCAAAAGACATGCCGCTATGGTTGTTCTTGGCGTATTTTTTATCTTTAACTGCCCAGGCAATGGAGTGCGTATAAATAGAGCTAAAGCATTTCGATATATCAAATCTAATAAGAAAATTAAATTTTTTCTCTATTCTGTGGTACTCATAAGACTCATAGAATTTATATAGGAAATTGTATTTGCTGTATGAAAAGTATGAGCTTGCGTACGGAAGGTTTGCGCTCTCAGAATTATCAAGCACTTTGCTTTCGGAGAACGGATCATCTTTGATATGAGGAAGATCACGATCATAGAAAAAACCAGCGATCTTTACCGGTGCCCGAAGAGAAATTTTGCTCCTTGAGCAAAGCGATGTAATTAAGACGTCGTATTGACTATAAAAGTCCACGAAGTCAAGTTGTGATATGGGGTGCGGTAGACTTAGACTTCGTGCGCCTAAAGAATCTTTTTTAATTTTGTATGGAAGTGGTATCTTCCAGTGGTTTTGTGTTTTCTGCCACTTTTCTAAAAGATCGATTATGTACGAATTTTTACTTTTGATATTAGTGTAGAAGCCTTCATTGCTGAAAATTACTGGAACTTCATAAGGGATCGTTTCCGTCAGCAGAACTCGAGTACAGTCGCCCCTGTTGATCCTTGTTTTAGGCATTTTTCCAGCACTCCTTAATCGCGCTAAGCTTTTCTTCACTCATTTTGTAAGTTATTTTATTTTTAAATCCAGAGATAAATGAGAGTCGACCTAGTTCCGATCTTTGAGTATTAATTAAAACGTTTGAAAGTGCTTTTCCGAAAGGTCCTTTCTTGCTGTGTACAGCTTTTCTCAAATAAGTTGTTAGAGCTAGTAGTGCGGGATCGTTGTGGTTCAAAAGTGGGTAGTTGTAATATATTCCGCTTCTTATCTTGAATTCGCCCTTGATATTAAATTCGCAGTTGCCGGTTAAAAAAAGCAAGCGATTTTTTAGTAGTGAGAAATTTGGCGTTTTTATATGGTCAAGTAGAGCCAAGGTTATTCTGGTTTTTATTCTTTTGACTTTTCGAGAGGCTAGCGTAACAACAACATTTTTCGAACTGGTGTTTCTTGGGATTTTTGGTATGTCTGAAAATTTAAAATTGTATCCTAAATAGTCAAGAGTGATGTCTTTATTGGGGTCAGGTAAGCAATCGCATTTCACTCGACATCTGCAGTTATTTACACAGACGCATTTGATCTCGCATCTACAGTTGATAGGTAGAAATTTGCTTTTCTTCCTATGAGTCTTTAATCCATCAGGGAGATGTTTGTAGATCTCAAGCTTGTGGGTTATTAAAAAGTCTTTGTGAAGGAAAATTATTATGTCATCCACATACCTGGCGTAATAATATACACCGGGTTGGTTTTTGATAATGTGATCAAATTTCCGCATGTGGATTTCAGAGAGGGTCGAACTTATATTTATCCCTCTAGGAATATGTAGTGGAAATACGGGGTTGCTTCGTAAAGCATTAATTATTTTTTTTGAGGTCGGAGAGAGAAGAGTCTCCTGAGTTATTGGAAGTAAGACTCTATTTAAGTCCATGCTTTCAAAAAAACTTTTTATATCAAGTCTAACTATGTACAGGGGGTTCGGTTCTTTCAGTAAAACAAAAACCTGTTTTGTAATCTCTCGTCGATTGGATTGCTTTACGCCGTAAATTCGCTTAAGGTTGTCATTAAGTTTTCTAAGTATAATAGTTTCTTTGAGCTGTCTTATTCTGACAATTTTTTTGTTTTTAAGAATGGAAGATGAAAGGCTTTTAAATGTGAAATTTGAACTGTCAATTTCATAGCTGGTATTCGTAAGTATTGAGTGTTCGTCTTGTCCGTTATTTTGTTTTTTTAATTTTCGAACATCTCGTTTGCTATGAAGAAATTTTTTTAGGTTTTCTGGGGAAAAATTTTGGTTAAGCATCTTCGATCCCTGAAGTTGTTAAGTCCTTGAATTTTTGTGTAGAAACTTGGTCGTTAGACATCAAGTGCCGAAGATATCACAGCGTGCCACTATTTTGGCATCCTAAGAAAACGAAGAAGGCGTGTGACGAGGAAGTGTTTCAGGTTGAGGGCGATTTTTGGACGTAAAAAAACCCGCTCATTGGCGGGTTTTGGTGCTTCTTAAAGCTAAGAAGCCATGTGTGGTGCCGGCACCAGGAATCGAACCCGGGACCTACTGATTACAAGTCAGTTGCTCTACCATCTGAGCTATACCGGCAGTAGGGCCGCTATTATAGCGATCGGTTTGGATCTGTAAACCACTTCCTTGCAATCCTGTTCAAAGCCCCGTATTTCGGGGCTTTTGGCGTTTCTGGCGGGGCGTTTTGTGGGGGGCTTGTGCCCTTGGAAACCTGGATGCCGGTGTCGTTGGGTTTTGCGATGGCTGAGCGGGCTTTCGCGAGCAAGCTCGCTCCTACGGGTTTTGGGTGGGGAGGGGAGCGCGGGGTTTGTGGATAAGCTGATCTGAAGCACTCCCGCCTAATTCGCTTTAACGCTTATGCACAAACCACATCGACCCCTTGCACCCCATGCAAGCACGCGACCGCGTCACAGTGTCGCGCGACCAAATGGCTGTTTTTGCTGGCCTTTAGCAGATGATCCGGAAAGCCTCAAGTGGAAAAATCCGACGCGGGGGGATTTTTTTCAAACCTTGGTTGTGAAGTTGCTCACAGAGTTATCCACAGGTTGTTCCGCCAGCAGCATGAGGTTGCGCGGGGTGAGGGGGTGGGGGCAGAAGGTGCCGAGGCGGACGTTGTAGCCCTGTTCGCGCAGGTAGAGCGCGCGGTCGAGGACGAGCCAGAGTTCCAGGGGGCGGCGGAAGAGGTTGCGCAGCAGTTCGAGGTTGCGCACTTCGGCCAGGCGTTTCCAGCCGGCAGCTTCCAGTGCGTCCCAGTCCGGGGCTTCCTTTATAGGCAGGTTTTTGAGGTCGGCGAGGTCGCGGCAGTAGTCGGCGAAGGGCTTTTGTAGCCAGGCGCTGGGCAGTGAGGGGGTGGGCAGGTAGTCGTCGGTTTGGCGCAGTTGCCGTTGCAGGAGGTCGAAGCCGAGGCGGCGGGCCATGGACTGGTCGCGCTGGCGGCGGACGCGGCTGCCGGCGGTGACGGTTTCGCTCAGGGGCAGGCCGAGGTCGTCGAGGTCGAGTTGCAAAGCGGAGGCGCGGGCGGCTGTGGATAACGGCTGGTAGTGCGGGCCGGCGGTGCGGTTGTAGCAGCACGGGGCGATGGCCAGTTGCGGGCAGCCGGCGGCGCTGGCGAGTTGCATCAGGCGTACGTGGAGGTCGCCGCAGGCGTGCAGGGCCACGGGGGTGTGGTCGGCGCGGAGGCGGGCGGCGGCGTCTGTGGCCATGACGTCCTGGAGGTGGTGGCTCGCCGGCAGGTGGTGGTGCTGGCTGAGGTGTTCTCCTGCGGCAACCAGCGCGGGGTCATATTCCAGGCAGGTGAGGTGTTGGTCCGGGTTCAGCAGGCGGCGGCCGAGGTGGCCTTTGCCGGCGCACCAGTCAAGCCAGTGGCTCGGACGGCGGGCGAAGTCGAGGTGGCTGGCGAAGGCTTCGATCTGTTGCCATTTGCGGCCGGGGACGTCGGTGCTGAGGCGCGGCGTCGCCGGGGTGAGGGCGATTGTGGATAAGTCGCCGAGGGCGGACAGTGTCTGGGCTTCGGCGGCCAGTTGTGGATAAGGCGCGGGGGCCGGGACGGTGTGGGGCTGGTTGTGGGCGGATTCGGCCTGTTCGAGGGTGCGGGTGCGTAGCCATTCGGCGAGCTGCGGGTGGGCGGTTTCCCACGGCAGGTGCCGGGTGGTGAAGGGGCGCGGGTGCCAGAGGGCGTGGTGCTGGCGGAGGAAGTGGTCCAGGGCCTGGAAGCGGGGGAGGAGTTGGTCGTTTTCCAGGTGGGACATGGGGGTGGCCTGGTGGTGAGGGCGGCGGCTTGGGGGGTGTTCGCGAGCAAGCTCGCTCCTACAGTGGGGGCGAGCTTGCCAGCGATGGGCGTCAGCGGCCTTGTGCGGCGTCCACCCGCAACCAGCGTTCCAGTCCTTTGAAGCCTTGCACCAGCACGAAGGAGATGACCAGGTAGAACACGCCCGCGGCGAAGAAAATCTCTACCGGCATGTAGGTCCGGGCGATGATGGTGCGGGCCATGCCGGTGATGTCCAGCAGGGTGACGGTGCTGGCCAGGGCGCTGGCCTTGAGCATCAGGATCACTTCGTTGCTGTACGCCGGCAGGCCGATGCGCGCAGCGCGCGGCAGCATGATGTGGAGCATGGCGGTGGCGCGGGACATGCCCAGCGCCCGCGCCGCTTCGATTTCGCCCCGCGGGATGGCCTGCAGCGAGCCGCGCAAAATCTCGGCGATGTAGGCGGCGGTGTGCAGGGTCATGGTCAGCGCGGTACACCAGAACGGGTCGCGCAGGTACGGCCACAGCGCGCTGGCCTTGACCGCCTCGAACTGCGCCAGGCCGTAGTAGACCAGGAACAGTTGCACCAGCAGCGGCGTCCCACGGAAGAAGAAGATGTAGCCGTAAGGCAGGGCGCGCACGTACCAGTGCCGTGACGAACGGGCGATGCCCAGCGGAATGGCGATGATCAGGCCGAGAATGACGGCGATGGCCAGCAGCTCAAGGGTGAGCGTGGCGCCTTGGGCCAGGCGTGGCAGCCACTTGATGATGACTTCCCAATTCATGAGTTGGCCCTCGCGAAGCCGCGTGCGGCGCGTTTTTCCATGAAGTGCATGCCTGTCATCGCAAGGACGGTCAGGCCGAGGTAGATGAAGGCCGCCACCAGGTAGAAGGTGAACGGTTCCTTGCTGGTGGTCACGCCGTTCTGCGCCTGACGCATGATTTCTTCCAGGCCGATCACCGAGACCAGCGCGGTGTCTTTCATCAGGATCATGAACAGGTTGCCCAGGCCGGGCAGGGCGATGCGCCACATCTGCGGCAGGATCAGCCGCGAGAAAATGCGCCCTTTCGACAGGCCGAGGGCCATGCCCGCTTCACGGTGTCCCTTGGGGATCGCCAGCAGTGCGCCGCGGAATACTTCCGTGGCGTAGGCGCCGAAGCACAGGCCGAGGGCGATGACCCCGGCGGCGAAGGCGCTGAGTTCCAGCCCGGGCAGGCCGAGCAGGTCGCCCAGTTGGCTCATCAGGGCGACGGAGCCGAAATAGATGAAAAGCACCCAGAGCAGTTCGGGTACGCCGCGCACGATGGTCGAGTAGGTGCCGCCGATCCAGCGCAGCGGTTTGAGCGGCGAGGTCTTGGCCAAGGCGCCGAGCAGGCCGAGCACCAGGCCCAGGCAAAGCGCCGAGAGCGCCAGTTTGACGGTCACCAGCGTGCCGGCCGCGAGTGCCGGGCCGAATCCGTGTAGATCAATATTCATGGGCAGGAGTGTTCAAGGGACCGGCACCGCGCAAGGCGGTACCGGTCGGGGCGAATCAATAGATGCTGAACGGGAAGTACTTGTCGTTGATCTTCTTGTACGTGCCGTCGGCGATGATTTCTTTCAGCGCGGCGTTCAGCTTCTCGCGCAGCGGGTCACCTTTGCGTACGGCGATGCCGATTTCGTCGCTTTCCACCACGGGCTCGCCCTTGAACTCGTAGTTCTTGCCGGCATCGGATTTCAGCCAGTCGTAGTTCACGTACTTGTCAGCCAGCAGCGCGTCGACGCGACCGGAGGTCAGGTCGAGGTAGGCGTTTTCCTGGGTGTCGTACAGCTTCAGGGTGATGTCGCTGCCGTAGGTGTCTTCCAGCCAGGTGCCGGACAGGGTGGCGCGCTGGGTGCCGATGGTCTTGCCCTTCAGGTAGGACTTGTCGGTTTTGAAGTCGACGTTTTTCGGCGCGATGAACTGCAGCTTGTTGGAGTAGTAGCGGTCGGTGAAATCAACGGCCTGCTTGCGCTCGTCGGTGATCGACAGCGAGGAGACGATGAAGTCGTACTTCTTGGCCAGCAGCGACGGGATGATGCCGTCCCAGTCGGAGGTGACCACTTCACACTCGACTTTCAGCTTGGCGCACAGGGCGTCGCCGATGTCTTTGTCGAAGCCGACGACTTGGCCGCTGGCGTCCTTGCTGTTGAACGGCGGGTAGGCCGCTTCGATGCCCATCTTCAGTTTTTCGGCGGCCATGGCATTGGCCGAGAACACCAGCGTGGCGGCAGCGGCCAGGAGGAATTTCTTGTAGTTCTGCATGCGTGTTGCTCCGTTAGCGGTTGCTGGACATGAATTGCTTACAACGCGCCGAGGTCGGGTTTTCGAAAACCTGCTGCGGCGATCCCTGCTCTTCGATCAGGCCCTGGTGAAGGAAGACGACTTCACTGGACACCTGGCGGGCAAAGCCCATTTCGTGGGTCACCAGGAGCATGGTCCGGCCTTCATCGGCCAGGGCCCGGATGACGTTGAGTACTTCCTGGACCATTTCCGGGTCCAGGGCGGAGGTGGGTTCGTCGAACAGGATGACCTTGGGTTTCATGGCCAGGGTGCGGGCGATGGCCGCGCGCTGTTGCTGGCCGCCCGAGAGTTCGGCGGGGTAGCTGTGGCGCTTGTTGTGGATGCCGACCTTGTCGAGCAGCGCTTCGGCGTGCTCGATGGCCTCGGCCTTGCTCTGGCCGAGCACGCGACGAGGGGCCTCGATGATGTTGTCGAGGATGCTCATGTGCGGCCACAGGTTGAAGTTCTGGAAGACGAAGCCGATTTCGCTGCGCAGACGGTTGATCTGCTTGTTGTCGGCAGCCACCAGTTCGCCGTTGCGCGCGGACTTGAGCTTGAGCGACTCGCCTGCCACCAGGATTTCGCCCTGGTGCGGGTTTTCCAGCAGGTTGATGCAGCGCAGTAGGGTGGACTTGCCGGAACCGGAGGAGCCGAGGATGGAGATCACGTCGCCGTCGCGGGCGGTGAGGGAAATGCCCTTGAGAATTTCCTGGTCGCCGTAGCGTTTATGCAGGTTGCGGATTTCCAGTGCGGGCGTGGCCTGGGCCATGTGCGGTCCTCATTGATTCGGTGCGTTCTGCTGTTGGCGGCCTTCCTGGCGAGGCGCCACGCTAGCATAGCGCCCGGATCACAGCCAACAAGGTCGAGCAGGGTGGTCGGCCATGGGAAAGGCGGGTGTCGCATCGCTGCAGTGGACTGTCGCGCTGCTGTCCGCCGTTTCGCTTCGCGGGGCCGGAGCCATGATGAAAAAAGGCGCGATGGTGCCAGTTTTGGCCGCTGCTGGAAAGCCGTATTTGGTCGCGGCGATGGTTGGTAACACCTGGCTGGGGGTCTGGTTGCGCTTTTTGGTTGCACCTTTTTTGCGCTGTGATTTTGCAAAGGTGTTACCTGTGATTGGTTATGGCCCACCCATTTCTAATTGTAAGTGGGTATTTCAGTAATCACGCAAAGTCGGGCATCTTTGGCGACCTTTCGGCCAGTGACTGGCTGAAAGCACCGCAAGCCTTATGAATCGTGGTTACAGAGTGTTTCGGAATGGGCGGTCATCAAGCTGGCCCGCTGATTGCTATCAAGCTGCCACGAACCGCAGGGCGCCTCACGAGGGCATTGCGGCTCCAAAACGCGGGAAGATCCCCCATTCTTTGCAAAGGTAGTTTTATGAGCGGTACGCACAATTCCAATGACCTCGCTCAGGGGCTCAAGCAACGGCATGTGACCATGCTGTCCATCGCAGGCGTGATCGGCGCCGGTCTGTTCGTCGGCTCCGGCCACGCTATCGCCGCCGCCGGTCCTGCCGTGCTGCTGGCTTACGCCGCCGCGGGCACGCTGGTCGTGCTGGTGATGCGCATGCTCGGCGAAATGGCCGTGGCCTCGCCGGATACAGGTTCTTTCTCCACTTATGCCGACCGTGCCATCGGTCACTGGGCCGGCTTCACCATCGGCTGGCTGTACTGGTGGTTCTGGGTGCTGGTCATCCCGCTTGAGGCCAACGCCGCCGCAACCATCCTTAATGCCTGGTTCCCCGACGTGGCGATCTGGGCCTTCACCCTGGTCATCACCCTGTTGCTGACCGCGACCAACCTGTTCAGCGTGAAGAACTACGGTGAATTCGAGTTCTGGTTCGCCCTGCTCAAGGTCGTGGCGATCATCGGCTTCATCATTCTCGGCCTGGCGGCGATCTTCGGTTTCATGCCGCACAGCCAGGTCAGCGGCGTCAGCCACCTGTTCGACACTCAGGGCTTCATGCCCAACGGCCTCGGCGCCGTGCTGGGCGCGATGCTGACCACCATGTTCTCGTTCATGGGCACCGAAATCGTCACCATCGCCGCCGCCGAATCGAAAGACCCGGGCCGGCAAATCAGCAAGGCGACCAACTCGGTGATCTGGCGGATCTTCCTGTTCTACCTCGTGTCGATCTTCATCGTCGTGGCCCTGGTGCCGTGGAATTCGGGCGAACTGGCCGAAGTCGGTTCGTACCAGACCGTGCTGCAACTGATGGGCGTGCCGCACGCCAAGTTGATCGTCGACATCGTTGTTCTGATCGCCGTGACCAGTTGCCTGAACTCGGCGCTGTACACCTCGTCGCGCATGCTGTTCTCCCTGAGCAAGCGCGGTGACGCGCCGGCCATGGCCCAGCGCACCACCTCCAGCGGCACGCCGCACTACGCGGTGCTGCTGTCGACCGCGGCGGCGTTCCTGACGGTGTTTGCCAACTATGTGGCCCCGGCGCAGGTATTCGAATTCCTGCTGGCCAGCTCGGGCGCGATCGCGCTGCTGGTGTACCTGGTGATTGCCGTGTCGCAACTGCGCATGCGCCGTCAGCGCATGGCGCGTGGCGAGAAAATCGACTTCAAGATGTGGGCGTTCCCGGTGCTGACCTGGGCGACCATCTTCTTCATCGTTGGTGTACTGACCCTGATGCTGATCCGTCCGGATCATCGGGCAGAAGTGATCTCCACCGCTCTGCTGAGCATTGCCGTGGTTGCGGCGGGCCTGCTGGTGGCACGCAAGCGCAAGGCCGAGAAGGCTGGGGCGTTGGTGCTGGATAACTGAAGTTGTTGAAGTGAAAGAAGGCCGCGCAATGCGGCCTTTTTTATTGCCCTGAAAAACTACATGGGTCTCGTTCTATTTGAGGAACGCTAAAGCCAGTTTTCACTATCTACCGCGCCAAAGGTTCTGAATTTAATCTTCTCCCATCAACGCGAAACACCCCCCCTTACGAAGATCAGAACCTTTAGGAGCAACGACCATGACCGCATTCAAATACAACCGCCTGAACAAAGATGACGCCGCTGTCCTGCTGGTGGACCACCAGGCTGGCCTGCTGTCCCTGGTGCGCGATATCGAGCCAGACCGCTTCAAGAACAACGTTCTGGCCCTGGCGGATCTGGCCAAGTTCTTCAACCTGCCAACCATCCTCACCACCAGCTTCGAACAAGGCCCCAACGGCCCGCTGGTGCCGGAACTGAAAGAACTGTTCCCGGATGCCCCGTACATCGCTCGCCCTGGCCAGATCAACGCCTGGGACAACGAGGACTTCGTGAAAGCGGTGAAAGCCACTGGCAAGAAGCAACTGATCATTGCTGGCGTGGTAACCGAGGTGTGCGTGGCGTTCCCGGCGCTGTCGGCCCTGGAAGAAGAATTTGAAGTGTTTGTGGTGACCGATGCTTCCGGCACCTTCAACGAGATGACCCGCGATGCCGCTTTGAACCGTGTGAGTTCGGCGGGTGCGCAACTGATGACCTGGTTCGGCGTGGCCTGTGAGCTGCACCGCGACTGGCGCAACGATGTCGAAGGGCTGGCGGCGCTGTGCTCGAATCACATTCCGGATTACCGGAATCTGATGACCAGCTACAACGCGCTGACTGCTGGCAAGTAAGAAACTAATTGGGGCCCATCGCGAGCAAGCTCGCTCCTACAGATTCCGTGTAGGAGCGAGCTTGCTCGCGATGAGGCCCCATAGTTTTAACTGACGGGCCTCTTCACTGCTCGCCAGCCACCTCAGCCTCTATCTGCTTCGCCGCCTGCTCGTACGCTTCAACGAACTCCGGGCTCTGGATCCAGGCGGTGGCCGTCTCCTGATCCGCCTCGTCCAGCCAGTCGCGATAGGCGCAGAGCACGCCATAGATGTAATCCGCCGCAGCGTCCTCGCCGTAGGTGGTGACCACCAACGAGAGCAGCGAGTCCGCAAGGAATACGCTGCACATCTCGGTCAGGCTGGTTGCCTGAGCCTCCTTCATCCCCTCGAACAACTCGTCGTAGAGGCCGGCGCCCATGGCCGTCTCGAAAAACTCGTCGACGGAGGGCGGGGCGGAATCCTTGTTCTTCGAGACATTGTTGCGTGTGACGCGGTTTTGCTTGGCCTTGGTGGCCGCACGTTTGGCGCGTTTTTGCTGTTTGGTGTTGGAGGCCATGGAGGAGCTCCTTATTGCCGAATCTGGCGCGAGCGGTGGTGGGGGCGGGCGGTTTCGTCAGCCGAACTTCTTCTGCTTCGACACCATCTCCGAGGCCGCCACATACGCGTCCTGGAACTCATCACTTTCCAGCCACGCCATGGCCGCTTCTTCCTCGGTGCCATCCAGCCAGTTGCGATACGCACAGAAGACTTTGCAGATGTAGTCGCTGGCGTCGTCTTCCTTGTGGCCCTTGAGCACGAGGGTCAGCAGCGGGTCGACCATGAACACGGCGATCATCGCTTCCAGGCTGGTGTCCTGCGCCGTTTTCATTTTTTCGAACATGGCGGTGTAGCTGCCCGAGTCCATGGCCTTCTTGAACACCTGCTCGACGCTGGCGCTGGACCCCTCGCCGCCGCTCTTCACCGTCTGGCCGCTACGCACCATGCGGTTTTCGCGGGCTTTGCTGGCGGCGCGTTTGGCGCGTTTCTGTTGCTTGGTGTTAGAGGCCATCGGTGTTCCTTTGTGCGAAGTCAGTCAAATTCCGCGTATTGAATCGCAGTTGACCGGGAAACCCAAGCCGCGAAGCAGTGTCACAGGCGGGTTATCGGACAAACAGGAAGGGAATCCCGCATGAAAACCATCGTTGTGCTTAGCCTCGCCGCCACCGTCTTGAGCGGCTGCGGCAACATTGCCGCAGTCAAATCCTTCAACACGCAGTTTGCTTCGCCTGCCAGTGGCGAGACGGCGCGTCTGCGGGTGATGTCTGACGGGATGGTGCGCGGTGTGCCGGGCCTTGCGTGTGTGGATTGGTACAGCCCCGGTGCGGGTGTGATCATCGTGCCGAACGAAACCTTCGCCCAGCGCAACAATGAGAAACTCGGCATGCCTGCTGGCAAGCCAGTGCCGGCGGGGTGGGCCACCAGCGAGGTGCGTGTGGCCGCGGGCAAGCCGCTGACCCTGACCTTCCTCGATGGCGGCCGGGCGGTGAGTTATGACCAGAAGAGTACGTGCCTGGGCATGTTCACCTTCACTCCGCAGGCCGGTGCCGATTACGAGCTGGAGCTGCGTGGTTATCGCGGCTGCGGGGTGGACTTCACGCGGATCGATGGCGCTACGCCGGAGCCGGTGAAAGCCACCAAGGCCGAGTATTGCAGCGCCATTGCCAACTTCTGAGGCGTCAGCCCGGCAGTAGCAGCGAGCTGACCCGGCTTTGCAGTTGGGTGTCTTCTTCGTCGCGCAGGTCTTCTTCCTGCTCCCGCGAGGCACGGCCCACCAGCAGCGGGTCGGGTTCGTGGGCGACGCGGAAGTCCTTGCCGGGATAGTCGAGGGCGTTGAGGAAGTGACGGATGCAGTTGATCCGCGCGCGCTTCTTGTCGTCCGACTTGATCACCGTCCACGGCGCATCGGCGGTGTCGGTGTGGAAGAACATGGCTTCCTTGGCCGCCGTGTACTCGCCCCACTTGTCCAGCGACTTGATGTCGATGGGCGACAGTTTCCAGTGCTTGAGCGGGTCGTCGCGACGGGAAATGAAGCGGCGCAGTTGCTCCTCGCGGTTTACCGAGAACCAGTACTTGAACAGCAGGATGCCGCTGTTGCACAGCATGCGCTCCAGCTCCGGGGCCTGGCGCATGAATTCCAGGTACTGCAGCGGGGTGCAGAAATCCATGACCCGCTCGACGCCGGCGCGGTTGTACCAGGAGCGGTCGAAGAAGACCATTTCACCCGAGGTCGGCAGGTGCTGGATGTAGCGCTGGAAATACCACTGGCCCTTTTCCTGCTCGGACGGTTTTTCCAGGGCGACGATCCGCGCGCCGCGCGGGTTCAGGTGTTCCATGAAGCGCTTGATGGTTCCGCCCTTGCCCGCAGCATCGCGGCCTTCGAACAGGACGACGACGCGCTGGCCGGTTTCCCTGACCCAGTTCTGCACTTTCAGCAGCTCGATCTGCAGCGAGTGCTTGGCCTTGTCGTATTCGGCGCGGCGCATGCGGGTGCTGTACGGATAGGTGTGCGGAAGCTTGGCCGACGAACTGTCTTCACTGGTGCCGTGCGGGGCGGTAGCGACTTCGAGGGCGGCCGGGGTGTCCGCAGCGATGTCGGTTTCGACGATCGGGGCGGGCTTGCGAGGGCGGCGATGCGGGCGAGAGGTATTGGCTTTGTGTGGCGTGGTCTGATGCTGGCCTGCCCCGGATAACGGCTCTGGAAGCGGGAGGGCGGGGGATTCTTCACTCATGGGAGGGGCCTTCTGTTCCTTCGAATGTCCACCTGCCACCTTACATATTTTGCGTGATGGCATATTGATGTCGGTCAATGCGCCAGCGGTTTGTAGCGTTTTTCGCGTGTCGTGGGCGTGCGCTTTTTCGAGCACAAACAAAAAACCCCTGAATCTTTCGATTCAGGGGTTTTTACGTTGTCTTGGTGCCCAGAGACGGAGTCGAACCGCCGACACGAGGATTTTCAATCCTCTGCTCTACCGACTGAGCTATCTGGGCAACGGGGCGCATTAAAAGGCTTTTTCAGGATTGCGTCAACAAAATTTTGAAAAATTTATTCAATTAATACCGACGCTTACGTTTTACGGGGTCATTCGGCCGGTGGAACGTAGCCTTCGGCCTTTGCGTACTCCTCGCCAGAGAAGAACTTGTCCATCTCGCCCTGGATGAACTTGCGGTCTTCGCCGTTCATCATGTTCAGGCGTTTCTCGTTGATGAGCAGGGTCTGGTGCTTCTGCCAGTCGGCCCAGGCCTTCTGCGAGATGTGCTCGTAGATGTCCTGGCCTTTCGGGCCCGGGTACGGTGGGCGTTCGAGGCCCGGCAATTCTTCGTGGTACTTGCGGCACATTACGGTGCGGGTCATGACGACTCTCCTGCAATCAATACGTCGGCCGCGCGTTTGAGCAGCTTCTTGACCGGGGCAGCGAGGCCCAGGCGCGGCGGGGTGGCGAGGTTATACCAGAGCCAGTCAGCCTCGGCCACGTGCGAGCCCTGTTGGCCGACGCGTACCAGCCACGGCTCGATGGCCAACTGGAAATGGCTGAAGGTGTGGGTCAGGCCGCTGAGTGCGTGGCGGGTTTCGATGTTGAGTTGGTGCTGGTCGGCCAGGTGTTCGAGGTCGTCCAGATCGTCCAGCTCCGGCAAGCTCCACAAACCGCCCCACAGCCCGCTGGAGGGCCTTCGGTAAAGCAGGATGGCGCCCTCGTCGTTGGCGAGCATCGGCATCAGCGTGCGCTTTTGTGGCAGGGCCTTGCGCGGCTTGGGCAGCGGGTAGCGGATCTCCTGGCCGAGCATGTGCGCTTCGCAACCACGCTCCAGCGGGCACAGCAGGCAACTGGGCTTGCTGCGGGTGCAGAGGGTGGCGCCGAGGTCCATCATCGCCTGGGTGTAGTGGTTGACTCGCGCGTGCGGGGTGAAGCGCTCGGCCGTCGCCCACAGTGCCTTGGCCACTTTCGGCTCGCCCGGATAACCCTCTTGCGCGGTATAGCGGGCCAGCACGCGCTTGACGTTGCCGTCGAGGATCGGCGCGCGCAGGCCCATGCTGATGCTGGCGATGGCGCCGGCAGTGGACAGGCCGATGCCCGGCAGATCGGTGAGTTTTTCCACGTCACGCGGGAATTCGCCGCCGTACTGCTCGACGACGATCCGGGCGGTCTTCTGCAGGTTGCGGGCGCGGGTGTAGTAGCCCAGCCCCGTCCACAAGTGCAGCACTTCGTCCTCGGGCGCCGCGGCCAGGGCCTGGACGTCCGGCAGGGCGTCCATAAAGCGGCTGAAGTAATTGAGCACGGTGCTGACCTGGGTCTGTTGCAACATGATCTCGGAGACCCACACCCGGTACGGGTTGATGCCCTGTTGCCAGGGCAGGTCGTGGCGACCATGGCGGTCGTACCAATCCAGCACGGCGCTGGAAAACTGCTCGGGGTTCATCGTTTGAACAGGCCTTTGAGTGCGTCTTTCAGCTCGGGACTGACCTTGTCGCCAAGCTTCTCGTCGAGTTTTTCATTGAGTTTTTCGTTGATGCGGTTGCCCAGCACCTGGCCGGCCAGCTTGCCGACGCCATCCTTGTCCACGCGGCAGGCGCGGGCGCCGAGTTCCAGCGGACCACGGCAGCGCAGCGGGAATTCCAGGCCGGCGAAGCGATCGTTGACCTGGCAGGCCGGATCCGGCATGTCGCGCTTGTCGCCTTCGACGATGACGCCAATGCGGTAGTCCATGCCCAGCACGCGCAGGTCGAGGTCGCCGTTGCCGTTGACGGTCAGGCCGGGGATGCGGATTTTCAGGTCCGGGTTGCTGGCCACGCCGTTGCGCAGCACCAGGTTGCCTTTGAGCTCCTGGAATGGCGTGTCCTTGCCGCGCGGCTCGCCGCTCAGGGTTTTGCGGTTGAGCGTGGCGATGCCTTGGCAGAGCTGCTGTTCGAGGTTGGCATCGACCAGCACGCCGTTGTTGATGACGAAGCTGGCGTTGCCGTTGAGGGTGTCGATCAGGCCCTTCTGGCTGTTGCCGCTGGCGGTCAGGTCGCTGTTGAGGCTGAGCAGGCCCTTGACCGGCGGGTTGTCGCCGTCGTGCTTGATGAAGTGTTCCACCGGCACGCGGTTGATCTTGCTGGTCAGGCCGATCTGCGGCACCTGTGGACGTACGTCGAGGGTGCCGTGGGTTTCGAAGTCGCCGTTGTAGAGGCCGCCGCGCAGGGTTTCGAGGGTGATCAGCCCGCCCTGGCCGTTGGCCTTGAGTTCAGCGTCCTGGATCGGCAGCTTGTTCAGGGTCAGCTCGCCGAAGTTCAGGCTGGCTTGCAGGTCCAGTTCGCGCAGGCGGTCCACCGGCAGCAGCTTGTCGCTGCTCCAGGCAACCTGGGTCGGTGCGTCGGGCAGCGGCGTGGTACCGGAGCCGGCGAGGGCGCTGACTTCGTTGCCCTTGACCTCGGCCTGGCGCGCGGCGGTGGCGCTGGCGGCCGCTTCGCTCTTGGCCAGCAGGTAGCGGTCGGCGTTGAACGTGTCGTTCTTCAACTGGATGCGCAGGGCTTTCTTGGCGAAGTCCTCCACGGCCAGGCGGCCGGTGAAGGTGCTGGCGTCGAGCTTCATCGCCAGGTCTTCCAGGGCCAGGCTGTTCTTGCTGCCTTGCAGGTGGCCGACCAGTTCGAAGCTGGTCAGGGTGGTCGGGTCGTTCATTGCCGGCAGCTCGACGCCGACGCTGTCGAGGAACTTGCGCAGGTCGAGCTGGGCGATGGACAGGCCGCCGCTAATCTTCGGCTCTTTATCCAGCTCGCGCACGCTCAGTTCGCCGAGGGCGCGCAACTGGTTGGCGGAGAGTTTCAGGCCATTCCATTCGGCGACGTTGGCGGCCAGATCGGCAAGCAACTGGCCTTGTGCGGAGAAGGTCACGCTCTTCTGTTTCAGCGGTTCGCCGGACAGTTCGCCGGTGAGCTTCATGTCTTCGAACTGGTAGCGCTTGAGGGCGCGGTCGAAGCGTCCTTCGCCGGCGAGTTCGATGCGGGCGCGCAGTACCGGCTGGCTGGAACTGAGGAAGGCGGTCATTTTCAGCGGGATGTTGATCCCTTCATGAATGGCTTCGGTGCTCAACTGGATGCTTTCGGCGCTGAAGCTCTGGCCGCTGCGGGCGTCGCTGTATTGCACCCGGGCGTTGTTCACGGTGAGGCTGTCGATATCCAGTTTCACCGGACGTTCGCTGGCGGCCGGTTTGCTCTCGGTCTGCGCCGGCGCCGTGGTGGCTGGTGCCGTTTCAGCGGGCGCGGCCGGGGCGTTGGCGGGCAGCGGCTTGCCGATATCTTCCCAGTTGCCGTGGCCGTTTTCGTCGCGGACCAGGCTCAGGTTCAGCCCTTCCACACGCACATCGCTCATCTGCACTTCGCGGCGCAGCAGCGGCAGTACGCGCACCGACAGGCCGAGCATTTGCAGGTCGGCGAAGGGTTCGGTGGGCTTGTTCAGCGTGGCAATGCTCGCCTCGTGCAGCTCCAGGCCAAGCCAGGGGAACAGGCTCCAGCCGATGTCGCCATTGAGGGTCAGCTCGACGTGAGCCTTGTCGCGAGCCAGTTGGCGGATCTCGTCTTTGTAGTCGTTGGGATCGAAGAGGTGGGTCAGGGCGAAGCCGCCGGCCACCACGATCAGCAACAGCCCGAGAACCACCAGTCCCAGGATTTTGCCAAACGCTTTCATGGGCGAGTCCTTGTAGTCCGATGTCTGAAAATTCAGCCGCAGAGTATAGCCCTGTGGCGTTGGCCGCCGCGATTGCTCTGCGGCGAGGAGATTTCGACGGCGCTTGTCGGTGAAAAGTGTCAGTTGCGGCGAAAAACGCGATATCAGTTTGATAATGATTAGCCAGCTAAATGCTACTCTTTTGAGGTTCCCGGGTCTTGCTGCGACGGATTGTCGCGACGAGGCCGGCTGCCCTCAAAAAACGACTCGTTGCCTGCGTGCGCCAAAGTCGAGGGGTGTCCGGTTCGGCCCGCGAGCCATACCTATCCACGAGGGCAATAATAATGAGCAGCATCACCGCGGGGGCCGTGGGCGGCACGCCCGGCTTCCTTTCCAAGGAGCGCATCGTCGCTCGACCCGGTTTCAATCGTTGGCTGGTTCCACCAGCCGCCCTGGCAATCCACCTCTGCATCGGCATGGCCTACGGCTTCTCGGTGTTCTGGCTGCCGCTGTCCAAGGCGATCGGCATCAGCGCCCCGGTGGCTTGCGCGCCGGACATGGGCTTCTTCGCGCAGATGGTGTCTTCCACCTGCGACTGGCCGATCTCCATGCTCGGCTGGATCTACACGCTGTTCTTCATTTTCCTCGGCTGCTCGGCGGCGATCTGGGGTGGCTGGCTTGAACATGCCGGGCCGCGCAAGGCCGGTGTGGTGTCGGCGCTGTGCTGGTGCGGCGGCCTGCTGATTTCCGCGTTCGGGGTCTACACCCATCAGATCTGGCTGATGTGGCTGGGCTCGGGGGTGATCGGTGGTATCGGTCTGGGGCTGGGCTACATCTCGCCGGTTTCGACCCTGATCAAGTGGTTCCCGGACAAACGCGGCATGGCCACCGGCATGGCGATCATGGGCTTCGGCGGCGGTGCGATGGTCGGCGCGCCGCTGGCCGCGGCACTGATGAACCACTTCGCCAGCCCTGAAGGCGTCGGCGTCTGGCAGAGCTTCGTGGTGATGGCGGTGATCTACTTCATCTTCATGATCGGCGGCGCGCTGTCTTACCGCGTACCGCCTACCGGGTGGAAACCGGAAGGCTGGGTCGCGCCGGTGAAGAAAGCCAGCAACGCGATGATCACTCACCGCCACGTGCACGTCAGCGTGGCGTGGAAGACCCCGCAATTTGCGCTGATCTGGCTGGTGCTGTGCCTGAACGTATCGGCCGGTATCGGCATCCTCGGCATGGCTTCGCCGCTGTTGCAGGAAGTGTTCGCCGGCAAGCTGCTGGGCAACAACCTGACCTTCAGCGAACTGGACGCCACCCAACTGGGCCAGATCGCGGCGATCGCCGCGGGCTTCACCGGCCTGCTCAGCCTGTTCAACATCGGCGGGCGCTTCTTCTGGGCGTCGTTCTCCGACTACATCGGCCGCAAGAACACCTATTTCGCCTTCTTCGCGCTGGGCTTCGCCCTGTATGCGCTGGTGCCGAACATGGGCCACCTGGGCAACATCGCCCTGTTCGTGGCGGCGTTCTGCATCATTCTGTCGATGTACGGCGGCGGTTTCGCCACGGTGCCGGCGTACCTGGCCGACCTGTTCGGCACGCAGATGGTCGGCGCGATCCACGGCCGGCTGCTGACCGCCTGGGCGGCGGCGGGCGTGCTGGGGCCGGTGCTGGTCAACTACCTGCGCGAGTACCAGTTGAAGATCGGGGTGGAGCGGGCCGCGGCCTACGACATCACCCTGTACATCCTCGCTGGCCTGCTGGTGCTGGGTTTCCTGTGCAACGCGCTGGTGCGCCCGGTGGCGGACAAGTACTTCATGACCGACGCGCAACTGGCTGCCGAGCAGGCGCTGGGCCACGACAAGGGCGCTGACAACAGCACCGTCCTCGAATGGCATGCCTCGCCGGGCAGCAAGCCGCTGGTGATCGCGGCGTGGCTGGCGGTGGGGATTCCGCTGGCGTGGGGTGTGTGGGCGACCTTGCAGAAGACCGCCGTACTGTTCCACTGATTCAGGTAATTCGGGGCCGCTTTGCGGTCCTTCGCGACGGTTCGGCGCCCCGACGAGCTCGCTCCTACAATCGGCTCAGGACGCGCAAATGTCCTCCGTAGGAGCGAGCTCGCTCGCGATGGCCCGAAAATCGGGCATCAAACCCCACCACCACACGTCATCTTCGTTTCAAGATGCGACGTTCTGGGCCTATAATGACCGCCTTTTTCGCCTAATGATTTTGCGGAGCTGGTGATGGTCGAACGTAAGGCATCCGTCGAGCGCGATACTCTGGAAACCCAGATCAAAGCCTCGATCAACCTGGATGGCACTGGCAAGGCCCGATTCGATATCGGCGTGCCTTTTCTCGAGCACATGCTGGATCAGATCGCCCGGCACGGGTTGATCGACCTGGACATCGAGTGCAAGGGCGACCTGCATATCGACGATCACCATACCGTCGAGGACGTCGGTATCACCCTCGGCCAGGCCTTCAACCAGGCCATCGGTGACAAGAAAGGCATCCGCCGCTACGGCCACGCCTACGTGCCGCTGGACGAAGCGCTGTCGCGGGTGGTCATCGATTTCTCCGGCCGTCCGGGCCTGCAGATGCACGTGCCGTACACCCGCGCGAGCGTCGGCAACTTCGACGTGGACCTGTTCCAGGAGTTCTTCCAGGGCTTCGTCAACCACGCCAACGTCACCCTGCACATCGACAACCTGCGCGGGCACAACACCCACCACCAGATCGAAACCGTGTTCAAGGCTTTCGGCCGCGCGCTGCGCATGGCCGTTGAGCTGGACGATCGCATGGCCGGGCAGATGCCTTCGACCAAGGGTTGCCTCTGATGCAGACCGTTGCCGTTATCGACTATGGCATGGGCAACCTGCACTCGGTGTCCAAGGCCCTGGAGCACGTGGGCGCCGGCAAGGTGCTGATCACCAGCGATGCCGCGGTGATTCGCGAGGCCGATCGCGTGGTGTTCCCCGGCGTCGGCGCGATGCGCGATTGCATGGCTGAAATCCGCCGCCTGGGCTTCGACGCCCTGGTCCGGGAAGTCAGCCAGGACCGTCCGTTCCTCGGCATCTGCGTCGGCATGCAGGCCCTGCTGGAGCACAGCGAGGAGAACGACGGTGTCGATGGCATCGGCCTGTTCCCCGGCAAAGTGCGCTTCTTCGGCAAAGACCTGCATGAAGACGGCGAGCACCTGAAAGTGCCGCACATGGGCTGGAACCAGGTCAGCCAAAGCGTCGACCACCCGCTCTGGCACGACATTCCCGACCAGGCGCGCTTCTACTTCGTGCACAGCTACTACATCGAGTCGGGCAAGCCGTCCCAGGTGGTCGGTCGCGGCCACTACGGTGTCGATTTCGCCGCGGCGCTGGCCGAAGGCTCGCGCTTCGCCACCCAGTTCCACCCGGAGAAGAGCCATACCCATGGCCTGCAATTGCTGCAGAACTTCGCTGGCTGGGATGGCCGCTGGTAATGAGCCGCTCCGGTAACAAGGCCCCCACGATCACCCTCACCCCCGAGCAGGAGCGTGAGGCGCTGAGCACCCTCAAGCGCTTTCTCGAAGACCGCTTCGAATTGCAATTGGGTTCGTTCGAGGTGGCCGAGGTGCTGGAGCTGTTCAGCAAGGAAATTGCGCCGCATTACTACAACAGGGCGATTTTCGATGTTCAGGCGCATCTCAAAGAGCGCTTCGAGAGCATCGAGAGCGACCTGTGGTCGCTCGAGAAGAACTGACTTCCCGGGCTCACTGTTTACCGAATAGACAGGTTTTCCAGATGCTGATTATCCCCGCTATCGATCTCAAGGACGGTGCTTGCGTACGTCTGCGCCAAGGCCGCATGGAAGATTCCACCGTATTCTCCGACGACCCGGTGAGCATGGCCGCCAAATGGGTTGAAGGTGGCTGCCGCCGTCTGCATCTGGTCGATCTGAACGGTGCCTTCGAAGGCCAGCCGGTCAACGGCGAAGTGGTTACCGCCATTGCCAAGCGCTACCCGAACCTGCCGATCCAGATCGGCGGCGGTATCCGTTCGCTGGAAACCATCGAGCACTACGTCAAGGCCGGCGTCAGCTACGTGATCATCGGCACCAAGGCGGTCAAGCAGCCTGAGTTCGTCGCCGAAGCCTGCCGCGCCTTCCCGGGCAAGGTCATCGTTGGCCTGGACGCCAAGGACGGTTTCGTCGCCACCGACGGCTGGGCTGAAGTCAGCTCGGTACAGGTCATCGACCTGGCCAAGCGCTTCGAAGCTGACGGCGTCTCCGCGATCGTCTACACCGACATCGCCAAGGACGGGATGATGCAGGGCTGCAACGTACCGTTCACCAAGGCCCTGGCCGAAGCCACGAAGATCCCGGTGATCGCTTCCGGCGGCATCCACAACCTGGGCGACATCAAAGCCCTGCTCGACGCCAAGGCCCCGGGAATCATCGGCGCCATCACCGGCCGGGCGATCTACGAAGGCACCCTGGATGTCGCCGAGGCGCAAGCCTTCTGCGACACCTACAAAGGCTGAGGAGAACGCCATGGCCCTGGCCAAACGCATCATCCCTTGCCTGGACGTGGACAACGGCCGGGTCGTGAAGGGCGTCAAGTTCGAGAACATCCGTGACGCCGGCGACCCGGTGGAAATCGCCCGTCGCTACGACGAGCAGGGTGCCGACGAAATCACCTTCCTCGACATCACCGCCAGCGTCGATGGTCGTGACACCACGCTGCACACCGTCGAGCGCATGGCCAGCCAGGTATTTATCCCGCTGACCGTGGGCGGCGGCGTGCGCACCGTACAGGACATCCGCAACCTGCTCAATGCCGGTGCCGACAAGGTGTCGATCAACACCGCGGCGGTGTTCAACCCGGAGTTCGTTGGCGAAGCGGCGGCGCATTTCGGTTCGCAGTGCATCGTCGTGGCGATCGACGCCAAGAAGGTTTCCGGCCCGGGCGAAGCGCCGCGCTGGGAGATCTTCACGCACGGCGGCCGCAAGCCCACCGGGCTGGACGCGGTGGAGTGGGCGAAGAAGATGGAAGGCCTGGGGGCTGGTGAAATTTTGCTCACCAGCATGGACCAGGACGGCATGAAGAGCGGCTTCGACCTCGGCGTCACCCGGGCCATCAGCGACGCGCTGGGTATCCCGGTAATCGCGTCCGGTGGCGTGGGCAACCTGCAGCACCTGGCTGACGGCATCCTTGAAGGTCATGCCAGCGCAGTATTGGCGGCGAGTATTTTCCACTTCGGCGAGTACACCGTGCCGGAGGCCAAGGCTTATATGGCGCAGCGCGGGATTGTTGTTCGCTGATATTTAGTAGCCCATCGCGAGCAAGCTCGCTCCTACAGGGTCCGAGCGACTAACTGTAGGAGCGAGCTTGCTCGCGATAGCTAATCTCCAGGCCTCTCGAATGCTCACTCGACTCCTGTTCCTCCTCTCCCTCGCAACCACAGCCCAGGCCACCGAACCTCTGGTCCTGCTCACCGAAAACTTCCCGCCCTACAACATGTCCACCGACGGCAAGAGCTTCGCGCGCGAGCCGGAAATCCAGGGCATCGCTGCCGATCTGGTGCGAGAGATGTTCCGCCGCGCCGACGTCTCTTACAGCATGACCCTGCGTTTCCCTTGGACGCGGGTTTATCAGCAGGCCAGGGACACCCCCAATCACGGCGTTTTCGTCATGGCTCGCCAGCCGGACCGCGAAAACCTGTTCAAGTGGGTCGGCCCGTTGGGCCCGGATGACTGGGTGCTGCTGGCGCGGGAAACCAGCGACATCCGGCTCGATAGCCTGGAACAGGCCAAGGGCCTGCGCATTGGCGCCTACAAAGGCGATGCCATTGCCGAGAGCCTGGCGAAGAGTGGCCTGAAGCCGGTGCTGGTCCTGCGCGATCAAGACAATGCCAAGAAGCTCTACAGCGGCGAAATCGATCTTTGGGCTACCGGCGACCCCGCTGGCCGCTACCTCGCCCGGCAGATCGGCATGACCGCGTTCAAGACGGTACTGCGCTTCAACGGTTCCCAGTTGTACCTGGCGCTGAACAAGCAGGTGCCGGATGAGGTGGTGAAAAAGCTGCAGGACAGCCTGGAGCAGATGCGCGAAGAAGGCTTCGTCGACGCGACCTTCGCCCGCTACCTGTAGATCCCGCCTTTGCCGTGCGCCGGCATGGCGCGGTTGCTGCGCTCGGCGATCATCTGGCGCAGCTCGATCAGATCAACGCCTTGGCCCTTGAGCCGCGGCAGTTCGCGTTCCAGCACCTCAAGCGTCTGTGGATAAGGGTGACCGATCACCACCGCGGTGCCCTGCCGGCGTGCCAGTTCCACCGCCAGGCGCAACTGCCCGGCAATGGCTTCGCTGGTGCGCACATCATCCAGGAACACATCCCGCGATACGCTGGCCAGCCCCTGCGTTTGCGCCTTGGCCGCCGCCACGGTGGCGGCGCTGGTGCGGCTGTCGACGAAGAACAGGTCGCGGCGTTGCAACTCGCCCATCAACCAGGCCATGGCTTCCGGTTGCGCGGTCATGCGGCTGCCCATGTGGTTGTTGAGGCCGGCGGCGTAAGGCACCCGCAGCAGAGCGGCATTCAGGCGTTTTTCCAGTTCCGGCAGCGGCGTGCCAGGATGCCAGGCGTAGGGGCCGGTCGCCGGGTCCATGGGCATATGCAGAATCACCGTGCGTCCGGCGTGGTGGGCCTGGCGGGCGAAGTCGGTGGCGTGGGGCGTGTCCGGCATGATCGCCAGGGTGACGGGGCCGGGGAGGGCGAGGGTGCGGGAATCGCGGTCAGGGCTTTGGCCGAGGTCATCAATGATGACGCTCAGATAAGCTCGCTGCGGCTGGGCCGGCGCCGCAAAGGCGGCGCCGGTCAGCAGGCAGAGCAGGGTAAAGAGGAACGCGCGCATCACTTGTCGCGGGTGATGCTCAGGCCCTTGAGCAGGCTGAGGGCCTGGCTGAGCTGGTAGTCATCGTCCTGCGGACGGGCCTTCTTGCCCGTCTTGCCCGCCGTCGCCTTGCTGGTCGAAGGCCGGTCGGCGCCACCGTTGCCGTTGCCAAGGTGGCCTTGCAGGTCGGCTTCCTTGAAGTTTTCGGTGTCCTGCTCGCTGGTGATCTTCGCCTGGCGCACTTCAATGTCCGGGACGATGCCCTGGGCCTGGATCGAGCGGCCGTTGGGCGTGTAGTACAGCGCGGTGGTGATCTTCAGCGCACGGTCGTTGTTCAGCGGCAGCACGGTTTGCACCGAGCCCTTGCCGAAGCTGTCGGTGCCCATCAGCACGCCGCGTTTCTGGTCTTGCAGGGCGCCGGCGACAATCTCCGAAGCCGAGGCGCTGCCGCCGTTGATCAGTACCACCAGCGGCACGCCTTCGCTGGCGTCGGCCGGGTCGGCGGAGAAGCGCAGCTCGGAGTTGGCGATGCGGCCCTTGGTGTAGACGATCAGGCCCTTGGTCAGGAAGTGGTCGGCCACTTCGACCGCCGATTGCAGGACGCCGCCAGGGTTGTTGCGCAGGTCGAGGACCACGCCGCTGAGCTTCTTGCCGTTGTCCTTGCGCAGCTTGGCCAGGGCCTTGCCGACTTCCTCGCCGGTCTTGACTTGGAACTGGGTGATGCGGATGTAGCCGTAGCCGTCTTCGAGCAGTTGGCTCTTGACGCTCTTGACCTGGATGACCGCGCGGGCAATGGTCACGTCGAATGGCGTGCCGCCGTCGCGGACCAGGGTCAGGGTGATCTTCTCGCCGATCTTGCCGCGCATCTTGTCGACGGCTTCGGTCATGGTCTGGCCGCGGGTCGGCTGGCCGTTGATCTTGACGATCAGGTCGCCGGCCTCGATGCCGGCGCGGGAGGCCGGGGTGTCGTCGATGGGCGAGACCACCTTGACGAAGCCGTCTTCCATGCCGACTTCGATGCCGAGGCCGCCGAATTCGCCGCTGGTGCTTTCCTGCAGCTCCTGGAAGTCTTCCGGGCCGAGGTAGGCGGAGTGCGGATCGAGGTTGCTGAGCATGCCCTTGATGGCATTTTCCAGCAGGGTCTTGTCATCCACCGGTTCGACATAGGCCGCCTTGATGCGGTCCAGGACCTCGGCGAAGGTGCGCAGCTCGTCCAGCGGCAGCGGAGCCTTGGCGGTGACCGTCGTCGGTGCGACCGCCGCCGGCTTGGCGGGCTCGGCCGCGAAGGCCAGGGACGCGCCACTGATCAGGGCAACGGCCAGGGCCAGCGAGGTAAGGCGAGGCGAATGCAGCATGTCGAACGAACTCCTGATCCTGTGTGTGCCCCGTATGGAGCATCGCGTCAGCCGCCAGGCGGCCAGCGCGTGAAATAGAGAGGCGAGGCCTATCCCTGGCCACGGCACCATTGCGTCGGGTCGGTCGGCCGACCCTGCTGGCGGATGGCGAAGTACAACGCCGGGGTGCTCTGACCACCGCTGTTGCCAACGGTGGAGATCGCCTCGCCGGCCTTGACGATGTCGCCGGCATCCTTGAGCAAGGTCTGGTTGTGACCGTACAGACTGAGGTAACCGTTACCGTGGTCGAGAATGACCAGAAGTCCGGCCCCGCGCAACCAGTCGGCGAACACCACGCGCCCGCCGTGCACTGCATGAACCTGGCTACCGGCCGATGCACTGATCATCACGCCGTCCCACTTGGCCCGGGCATCATCGCCCCGGGTTTCGCCGAAGCGCGCCAACAGTCGACCATTGACCGGCCAGGGAAGTTTGCCCTGTGCCGCAGAAAAAGCGCCGCCGTACACCGCGCCGTCGCTGGAAACCAGCGGGCCAGGCGTACTTTTCGGCTTTTTCGGGGTGTCATCCTTGGTGTCGCGGGTGGCCAGGGCGGCCTCCTGCTGGCGCTTCTTCTCGGCTTCCTGCGCCGCCAGCAGCGCGCGCTGGCGGGCTTCCTCGGCCTCGCGGGCCTGGCGGGCGAGGGTTTCTTCGATGGTCTTGAGCACGCGGCCCAGCTCGGCCTGGTCTTGCTGGCGGGCGGCGAGCTTCTGGTCGTTGTCTTTCAGGGTGCCGTTGAGCTTGGCGAGGATTTCCTGGCGCTCGGCGCGGGTCTTTTCCAGGTCCTGGCGCTGGGCGTCGAGGGTGCCTTGCTGGACCAGCAACTGCGCCTGCTGGTGGGCGATGTCTTTTTCGACATTGGCCAGTTGGCGCAGGGTTTCGTTGAAGGCACGCAACTGCGCCAGGCGGGCCTGGCTCAGGTAGTCGTAATAGGTCAGGGTGCGGGCGAATTTTTCCGGATTCTGCTGGTTGAGCAGCAGCTTCAGGTATTCCTCGCGGCCGTTGTTCTGGTAGGCGGAGCGGGCCTGGATAGCGATCAGGCGTTGTTGTTCGATGCGGGCGGACTGGAGGTTTTTCTTTTCAGTGTCGAGGCGCTCCAGTTCGCCCTCGGTCTTTTTTAGTTCTTTTTGCAGGTCCTCCACCTGCTTCTCCAGCTTGCCGATGTCAGTTTCGGTGCCGCGCAGGTCTTTCTGCACGCCGGATTTCTCCTCCTGCAGTTGCCCGAGTTTTTTCTTCAGCTCGGCGATGTCCTGGCGCGTGGCGTCCAGTTGTTGCTGGGTTTGCGCGCGCTCGTCGGCGAAGGCCGGGCCGAGCAGGCAGGTCAAGGCGATAAGGATCAGGGCGCGAAGCATGGAATGGCGATAACCAGGGATGGAGACTGGCCTAGTATGCCCGCCGTTGACGCCAAAAAAAACGCCCCGAAGCAACTGCTTTGGGGCGTTTGTCCGGAATTC
This sequence comes from Pseudomonas sp. 5P_5.1_Bac1, assembly GCF_025466015.1. Lineage (NCBI taxonomy): Bacteria > Pseudomonadati > Pseudomonadota > Gammaproteobacteria > Pseudomonadales > Pseudomonadaceae > Pseudomonas > Pseudomonas sp. 5P_5.1_Bac1. The sequence goes on from NZ_JANLNX010000091.1 coordinate 155,686, forward strand.
CGCTGATCTTCGGGCCGCTTCGCGAGGCGGGCCCTCAGGTTCAGGCTTTGACGAGAATCGACGTCCCGGTCATTTCCTTCGGAATTTCCAGCCCCATCAGCGTCAGCATGGTCGGCGCCACGTCGGCCAGCACACCGCCTTCGCGGACCTTCAGGTCACGCTTGCCGTAATAGATGAACGGCACCGGCTCGGTGGTGTGCGCGGTGTGCGCCTGGCCGGTGCACTCGTCTTCCATCTGCTCGACGTTGCCGTGGTCGGCGGTGATCAGGGCTTCGCCACCGACCTTGTCCAGCGCCTCGACAATGCGACCGACGCAGCCGTCCAGCGCCTCGACGGCCTTGACCGCCGCGTCGAACACGCCGGTGTGACCGACCATGTCGCCGTTGGCGTAGTTGACCACGATCACGTCGTAGCGCTGCTGCTCGATGGCCTCGACGATGCGGTCGGTGACTTCCGGCGCGCTCATTTCCGGCTGCAGGTCATAGGTGGCGACCTTCGGCGACGGGATCAGGATGCGCTCTTCGCCTTCGAACGGCTCTTCGCGACCACCGGAGAAGAAGAAGGTGACGTGGGCATATTTCTCGGTTTCGGCGATGCGCAGTTGGGTCTTGCCGTTTTTCGCCAGGTACTCGCCCAGCACGTTTTCCAGGCTGCTAGGCGCGAAGGCGGCCGGCGCGGCGATTTTCGCCGAGTACTGGGTCAGGCCGATGTAGGCGGCCATTTTCGGCAGGCGGGCGCGGGGGAATTCGTTGAACTCGGGTTCGACGAACGCGCGGGACAGCTCGCGGGCGCGGTCGGCGCGGAAATTCATGAAGATCACGGCGTCGCCGTCTTCGACCTTCACGGCGTCGCCGATGCGGGTGGCTTTGACGAACTCGTCGCTCTCGCCACGGGCGTAGGCCGCTTCCAGGCCGGCAACGGCGCTGTCGGCGCTGAAGTCGGCGGCGCTGTCGACGATCAGGTTGTAGGCGGCGCTGACACGGTCCCAACGGTTATCGCGGTCCATGGCGAAGTAGCGGCCGATCAGGCTGGCGATGCGGCCTTTGCCCAGTCTGGCGAAGGCGGCGTCGAGCAGTTCGATGGAGGATTGCGCGCTTTTCGGCGGGGTGTCGCGGCCGTCGAGGAAGGCGTGCAGGTAGATGCGCTCGGCACCCTGCTGGGCGGCCAGTTCGGCCATGGCGACCAAGTGGTCCTGATGACTGTGGACGCCGCCGTCGGAGAGCAGGCCGAGGATGTGCACGGCCTTGCCGGCGCTGACCGCCTTGTCCACTGCGCCCGTGAGCACGGGGTTCTTGAAGAACTCGCCGTCGCGGATCGCCTTGGTCACCCGGGTGAAGTCCTGATACACGACCCGGCCGGCGCCGAGGTTCATGTGGCCGACTTCGGAGTTGCCCATCTGTCCGTCGGGCAGGCCGACATCCATGCCGGAGCCCGAGATCAAGCCATGCGGCTGGTTGGCGCGCAGGCGATCGTAGACGGGTGTGTTGGCGGCAAAGATGGCGTTGTACTCGGGGCTTTCGCTGTGACCGAAACCATCCAGGATGATCAGGACCAAAGGCTTGGGCGTGCTCGTCATCAAAATCTACTCACGGTTGTAGATGAGAAAGACCCGCATTTTAGGGCAAATTGGCCAGCCTTGACGAATTCCGCGTATTGGCGTCCCGACGGACAGTACCGGGAAGGTGAGAATTGCTGTCGACAACAGGGTCAAGCAGGCTTTGGCGGCCCATGGCTGCTGTGTATACTGGCCGACATTTTTAACGGCCCGGAACACCCTCCCAATGGTTGCTCACCTGATTGAATTCGCAACAAATCACTATCTGCTGGTTGCCATCTTCGCCGTTCTGCTGGTTCTGCTGATCGTCACCGAAGCACGCAAGGGCGGCCGCAGCCTGAGCAATGGCGAACTGACCGCACTGGTCAATGGCGACAAGGGCCTGGTGATCGACATCCGTTCGACCAAGGAATATTCCGCAGGCCACATCGTCGGCGCCGTGAACATCCCGCAGGACAAGTTCGCCGCCCGCATCGGCGAGCTGGAAAAGCACAAGGCGAACAAGACCCTGATCGTGGTCGACAACATGGGCCAGCACGCCGGCGCCATCTGCCGCGACCTGCTCAAGGCCGGTTTCACTGCCGCCAAGTTGTCCGGTGGTGTGTCGAGCTGGAAAGCCGACAACCTGCCGCTGGTGAAGTGACATGACCCAGGTCACCGTGTACTCCAGCGATTACTGCCCCTATTGCATCCGCGCCAAGCAGCTGCTGGCGAGCAAAGGGGTGGACTTCGAAGAAATCAAGGTCGACGGCAAGCCTCAGGTACGCGCGCAAATGGCCCAGAAAGCCGGCCGTACCTCGGTGCCGCAGATCTGGATCGGCGGCGCCCATGTCGGTGGTTGTGATGACCTCTATGCGCTGGAGCGCGCCGGCAAGCTGGATGCGCTGCTCAACGCTTGAATCCAAAACCCTCTAAAGACCCTGCAAAGAAGGATCTGCCATGACTGAGCAACAGACCAACGGCGCCTCGGCTGCCGAAGATAGCGCACCACAATTCTCCCTGCAGCGCATCTATGTGCGTGACCTGTCGTTCGAAGCGCCGAAAAGCCCGGCGATCTTCCGTCAGCAGTGGGAGCCGAGCGTTGCCCTGGACCTGAACACCAAGCAGAAAGGCCTGGAAGGCGACTTCCACGAAGTCGTGCTGACCCTGTCGGTTACCGTGAAAAACGGCGACGAAGTTGCCTTCATCGCTGAAGTGCAGCAGGCCGGTATCTTCCTGATCAAGAACCTCGACGGTGCGTCCTTGAGCCACACCCTCGGCGCGTTCTGCCCGAACATCCTGTTCCCGTACGCTCGCGAAGCGCTGGACAGCCTGGTGACCCGTGGTTCGTTCCCGGCCCTGATGCTGTCCCCGGTGAACTTCGACGCCCTGTACGCGCAAGAAATGCAGCGCATGCAGGAAGCTGGCGAGGCGCCTTCGCTGCAATAAGCGATGGTCTTGCTGGAATGAAAAAGCGCCTCTGAAGGCGCTTTTTTGTTTTGAGGCCGAACCGTCGCGATCAGACGAAACCTTGCTGCCGCCAGGCCTCGTAAACAGCCACGGCGACCGTATTGGACAGATTCAAACTCCGGCACCCCGGCCGCATCGGCAACCGCAGGCGCTGGCCGCTTTCCAGCGCATCCAGCACCTCCGCTGGCAGCCCGCGGCTCTCCGGCCCGAACAGGAACGCATCGCCCGGTTCGAAGGCGACTTCGTGAAACGGCTGCGAGCCCTTGGTGGTGAACGCAAACACGCGCGGCTGCCCCAGGCTTTCCAGGCACGACGCCAGGTCGCTATGGCGCTTGAGGGTGGCGTACTCGTGGTAATCCAGGCCGGCGCGCCGTAACCGCTTGTCGTCCAGTTCGAAGCCCAGCGGCTCGATCAGGTGCAGGTCGCAACCGCTGTTGGCGCAGAGCCTGATAATGTTGCCGGTATTCGGCGGAATTTCTGGTTGAAAAAGGATCACGTGAAACATGCACGGCTCCGAGTTTAAAGATGACGCGCATTCTACTCCTGACGAACCGGACCCGCGTTCGAAATCCTGGCCGCGGGTGCTGTTTTCCCTGGCGCTGTTCGGAATGCTGGTGGGCCTGATGATCGGTCGCCTGACCGCGCCCGAACCACGGGTGCTGGAGCGTGTGGAGGTGGTCGCTGGTGGGCTGGACCTGTGGTTCAACGAAGAACCCAAGCTGCACGGCGAAATGGTCGAGGGCACCGTGGCGGTGTTGTTCGAAGCGGAAGGGAAGAGCCAGAAGGGCCAGTTGACCTACGACGGTAAGCCGGTGAGCTGGCGGATACGCAAGAGTGATAAGGGGCTGCTGCTGAGCCTGGTGGCGGCCCGTCCACTGCAGGCCCGCTGGGCGGGTGAGTCAGTGGAGGACCGCTGGCGAGTGCAGGTGAGACTGCACGAATAAAAGAGGGGAATCCCCGGCCTGCCTGTACCAAGGTCCCCAAAACTGGAGATGTCTGTATTAATGCAGACGCCGTGCCAACTTTGCGAAACCCGCTGATCACAAGGGTTTCAGAACGTTTTCGCGGGTACGGCGGCCGATTCGCGGGGATTTTTGCCTTCAGGCGGTGCGCCGCGGGCTTTTTCGGTTCATCAATGGGGCATTCGTGCCTTCGCCCGGCTGAAACGACCGCGGGGCAGGCCCTCGTCACAGAAACTCTGTGGGAGGTGCCTGCCCCGCGTCGTGTTCAGCGGCGAATCAGGATTCTTCGTCGTCCCCGTCATCCGCGCCATCGACCTTCATGCCCAGCTCCTTGATCTTCCGGGTCAGGGTGTTGCGACCCCAGCCCAGCAGCACGGCGGCATCGCGACGGCGGCCAGCGGTGTGCTTGAGAGCCGTCTCGATCATGATCCGCTCGAAGCTCGGCACGGCGCTGTCGAGCAGGCTCGACTGGCCGCGGGACAACGCCTGGTCGGCCCATTGGCGCAGCGCCTGTTCCCAGTTGGTCACCGGCACCGCGTCCTGCGGCAGGCTCAGCAGCTCCGGCGGCAGGTCGCCGATGTGCACTTCACGGCCGGAGGCCATGACGGTGATCCAGCGGCAGGTGTTCTCCAGTTGCCGCACGTTGCCCGGCCACGGCAGGTTGCGGATGAACTCCTCGGTCTCTGCCTTGAGCAGCTTGGGCTCGACTGACAGCTCCTGAGCCGCGCGGCCCAGGAAGTGGCGGGCCAGGGTCGGGATGTCTTCGCGGCGGTCGGCCAGGCGCGGGATATGGATGCGGATCACGTTCAGGCGGTGGAACAAGTCTTCGCGGAACTTGCCGGCCTGGACCAGGGTTTCCAGGTTCTGGTGGGTCGCGGCGATGATGCGCACATCGACCTTGACCGGCACATGACCACCGACCCGGTAGAACTCGCCATCGGCCAGCACCCGCAGCAGGCGGGTCTGGGTGTCGGCGGGCATGTCACCGATTTCGTCGAGAAACAGGGTGCCGCCGTCGGCCTGTTCGAAGCGGCCGCGGCGCAGGTTGGCGGCGCCGGTGAAGGCGCCTTTTTCATGGCCGAACAGCTCCGATTCCATCAGGTCTTTCGGAATCGCCGCCATGTTCAGGGCAATGAAGGGTGCTGCCGCGCGCGGGCTGTGACGGTGCAGGGCGTGGGCTACCAGCTCTTTACCGGTCCCGGACTCGCCGTTGATCAGCACGGTGATGTTGGAATGGCTCAGGCGACCGATGGCGCGGAACACCTCCTGCATCGCCGGCGCTTCACCGATGATTTCCGGGGTGCGGGTCAGGGTGGGTGCCACGTCACCGCCCTGTTGTTCCTGGGCATGCTGGTTCGCGCGCTTGACCAGCGAGACGGCTTCGTCGACGTCGAACGGCTTGGGCAGGTACTCGAAGGCACCGCCCTGATACGAAGCCACCGCGCTGTCCAGGTCGGAGTGCGCGGTCATGATGATCACCGGGAGCCGCGGATGCTGCTCGCGAATCTGCGCCAGCAGGTCGAGGCCGCTGGCGCCCGGCATGCGGATATCGGAAATGATCACATCCGGCTGCTGGCGGGCCAGGCGGCTCATGACGCCATCGGCACTGTCGAAGCTTTGGGTGGTCATGCCTTCCTGTTGCAAGGCTTTTTCCAGGACCCAGCGGATGGAACGGTCGTCATCGACGATCCAGACAGTTTCACTACGGCTCATGAGGAAGCGGCTCCTTGTTCCAGTGGCAGGAAGATCGAGAAGGTGGTGTGGCCGGGATGGCTGTCACATTCGATCAGGCCCTGATGCTGGCTGATGATGTTCTGGGTGATGGCCAGGCCCAGCCCGGTGCCGTCCGGGCGGCCGCTGACCATGGGATAGAAGAGGGTGTCCTGGAGTTCCGCGGGGATGCCGGGGCCGTTGTCGATGATTTCGATCTTGGCCACCAGGCGATGGCGGATATGGCCGATGGTGAACTGGCGCATGGCGCGGCTGCGCAGGGTGATGCGGCCCAGGCGCAGTTCGTTCTGCGCGCTGATCGCCTGCATGGCGTTGCGCACGATGTTGAGCACGGCCTGGATCATCTGTTCGCGGTCGATCAGGACGTCCGGCAGGCTCGGGTCGTAGTCGCGCACCAAAGTGATGCCACCCTGGGTTTCGGCCTCGACCAGGCTGCAGACCCGTTCAAGCACTTCATGGACGTTGGTCAGCGCGAGCATCGGCAGCTTGTTCGAGCCGAGCATGCGGTCCACCAGGTTCCGCAGGCGGTCGGCTTCTTCGATGATGACGTTGGTGTAGTCCTTCAATCCTTCGTCGGGCAGCTCGCGGGCCAGCAACTGTGCTGCGCCGCGGATGCCGCCCAGCGGGTTCTTGATTTCGTGGGCCATGCCGCGCACGAGCATCTTGGTGGTTTCCTGCTTGGACAGTTGCGCTTCTTCCTTGGTGATGCGCAGCAGGCGGTCGCGCGGATGCACTTCGAGCAGCAGCAGGGTCCGGCCACTGTTGAGGATCGGTGTGACGGCGTAGTCGACGGTCAGGCTCTGGCCGGTCAGCGAGGTGAGCATGGCTTCGCGCTTGGTGAACGGATGCGCGTGCTCCACGGCCTGGCGCAGGGAGTGCAGTGCTTCGGTCGATTCGGTGAACAGCTCGCTGATGAACTGGCCATGGCTGCGCTGGCCGCTGATGGCCAGGAGCATTTCCGCCGCCGGATTCATGTACTCAAGGCGCAGTTCGGCGTTGAGCAGGATGGTGGCGGTGGTCAGGTTGTCCAGTAGTAATCGGTGCAGTGCATCGCTGATGGTCATGTGGCGTCTTTGACCTCTTTTGGCACATTTCGGGCCTGGTGCTAGCCAGGGACGCGGGCGCTGGTATTCCGCTGATGCGAGGAAAATGCAAAAAGCAAACCAAGGCTCCGAAAAGAAGCGGAATCCCCGGAGAATCACCTGAATCTGCCCGAAAAAGGCCTACAAACGCCTGAGCAGGAAGAATTTATGACCCAAATTGGTGTGAAGGGCGTAGGTGCATGCAATTGCACGCACCAATATAGAGCATAGGTGGGGTCAGGGTTGGGGGTTACACAATTGGGCGCTGGCGCGGATCAAGGCAAGGTTGCGTTGCGGGCCAAGCTTGCGCTGTTCGATCAGCCGGGAGGTCATTCGCGGGCAGTGGGCGGGTCGTGCAAGGTCCAGGGCGGCAAGGTTTTCCAGTAACTCGCCTTGCAAGGCGTCCAGGCGCGGGCGTAGCTGAGTGGCCAGGTCCATGCGTGGTATTGACGGCGCGCCGCCCTCGGCGAGCCAGCGTGTCAGCGCGCTGTATTGAAGCAGCTTGTTGGCTTCGATCTGGTCAGCGAAGAAATCATCGACTCGTTGTTCGCTCAGCCCGTGTTGCGCAGCCAGGGAGCGGGCGTTGGCGAGGACTTGGCGTTCACGGGCGGCGGCGTGTACGGGTTGGCCTGTGTCCCATTTGTTCAGTGCGACCGCTTCAGCGAGCTCAAGGCGTTGCTCGATGCTGTCGAGCAGCGCTTGCAGCGCTTCGGTTCCCGGCTCCTGAAATTCCTCGTCCGTTGTGGCGGCCAGCGACAGCGGCATGCTCTCGCTGCCCGCGTAGAACACCATCAGCTCGGCGGGCTGGCTGCCCGTTTTGCCGCGGTGAATGCCATCAACCATCTCCGCCACTGCATCACCGGCTTTCAGGCGTGTCTGCTGTGCGCCGCCTGGCGTTTCGACCAGCAGTTCACCCGATAACAGGTAGGCGGCATTGGGAATCGGGTGGCGGTGCCAGTCGAGGGTGGTGTGGGCCGGAATGCGTATTTTCAGCAGGGTCAGTTCCGGCTGGCCATCGGGATAGCGGGTATAGGGTGAGCCGTCCCATGCCTGGGTGCTGCGCAGGAGTACCCGGGATTCGATACCGGAGTGAGGGGTGGGTGCAGCGCAGGCAACGAGAGGGATAAGCAACGAAAGTAGCGCAAGGAAACGCATCATGCTGATCTCGGTAAAGGGCGAGACAGCATGGGCGAGGCCGGGCAGCGGAACGATCAGAGGGGGCTTATTTTGATGTCTGAAAAGAGCCTTTCAGCGCGAAGCCGTTTTCAATTTTGCAGCACGGCAGCCTCATCACGCGCGCAAAAAAAATGCCCCGGCAAGCCGGGGCATTTTGGGTGAGCGCCAAGGACGGCATTTTCATGCCGCCCTTGTGTCACGCTGGAATCAGCAGCTGTAGTACAGCTCGTATTCCAGTGGGTGTACGAAGGTACGAACCTTGATTTCTTCTTCGGATTTCAGAGCGATGTAGGCATCGATGAAGTCGTCGGAGAACACGCCGCCCTTGGTCAGGAACGCGCGGCCCTTGTCCAGCTCTTCCAGGGCTTCTTTCAGGCTGCCACAAACCTGTGGAATTTCCTTGGCCTCTTCAGGCGGCAGGTCATACAGGTTCTTGTCGGCGGCATCGCCAGGGTGGATCTTGTTCTGGATACCGTCCAGGCCGGCCATCAGCAGTGCTGCGAAGGCCAGGTACGGGTTGGCAGCCGGGTCCGGGAAGCGCGCTTCGATACGGCGGGCTTTCGGGCTGGAAACGTAAGGGATACGGATCGAAGCGGAACGGTTACGAGCCGAGTAGGCCAGCATTACCGGGGCTTCGAAGCCTGGAACCAGACGCTTGTAGGAGTTGGTCGAAGGGTTGGTGAAACCGTTCAGAGCCTTACCGTGCTTGATGATGCCGCCGATGAAGTACAGGGCGGTATCGGACAGGCCGGCATAGCCTTCGCCAGCGAAGGTGTTCTTGCCGTCTTTCCAGATCGACATGTGAACGTGCATGCCCGAGCCGTTGTCGCCATACAGAGGCTTCGGCATGAAGGTCGCGGTGCGGCCGTAGGCATCGGCAACGTTGTGCACGACGTACTTCAGGGTTTGAACTTCGTCGGCCTTCTTCACCAGGGTGTTGAACTTGACGCCGATTTCGTTCTGGCCGGCAGTCGCCACTTCGTGGTGGTGAACTTCGACGGTCTGACCCATTTCTTCCAGTGCGTTGCACATGGCAGTACGGATTTCGTGGTCATGGTCGAACGGCGGAACAGGGAAGTAGCCGCCTTTGACGCCTGGACGGTGGCCTTTGTTGCCGCCTTCGACGTCCTGGTCGGACATCCAGGAACCTTGCTCGGAGAAGATCTTGAACATCGAGCCGGAGATGTCGGACTTGAACTTCACTTCGTCGAAGATGAAGAACTCTGGCTCTGGACCGGCGAATACGGTGTCACCGATCAGGGTGCTTTTCAGGTGCTCTTCAGCGCGCTTGGCGATCGCACGTGGGTCGCGGTCGTAGCCTTGCATGCTCGAAGGTTCGATGATGTCGCAGACCAGGATCAGGGTCGGCTCTTCGGTGAACGGGTCGAGGACGGCAGTATCGTCAACCGGCATCAGGATCATGTCGGAGGCTTCGATGCCTTTCCAGCCAGCGATGGAGGAACCATCGAACATCTTGCCGACTTCGAAGAAGTCGTCATCCAGCGCATCACGGGCTGGCATGGTCACGTGGTGCTGAGTGCCTTTGGTGTCAGTGAAGCGCAGATCAATCCATTTAACGTCATGATCTTTGATGAGTTGAACCGACTTCGACATAGTGTCCTCCGGGTGGGGTAGAGCTTGCCTGTGCAGCCCTTTAATTTGGGTGATGCCGGGCGCGAATACTCGGCCAAGGCAACCTGCCTCACAAGGGAGCAAATTGCATGCCAGTGCCCCGAAGTGGAATTTTTGCCCCAATCTCAAGCGTTTCAGCCAGTCCTGGCGGATTTCCGGCTTTTTTGTGCACTCTTTAGGCGCGTAAATTTGTCGAGGTGACCCAAAACAGTGCAGCGAAAACCTTCTGTACAAAAGTTGGTCAAACCTTGAGCAATTTCCGCTATAATCCGCGCCCCCCTTTTTCGGCTGGCCACTCGCGCGCTGTTTTCATGAAACTAATCGTCAAAGTCTTCCCAGAAATCACCATCAAGAGCCGGCCGGTTCGCAAGCGTTTCATCCGTCAATTGGCCCGCAACATTCGCACCGTGCTCAAGGACCTCGATCCTGCGCTCGCGGTCGACGGTGTCTGGGACAACCTCGAGGTGGTGACCCGCATCGAAGACGAGAAGGTGCTGCGCGAGATGACCGAGCGCCTGAGCTGCACGCCGGGTATCGCGCATTTCCTGCAGGTTGATGAATACCCGCTGGGCGACTTCGACGATATCGTCGCCAAGTGCAAGGCGCACTTCGGCCACCTGCTGGCCGGCAAGCGCTTCGCCGTGCGCTGCAAGCGCGGCGGCCACCACGACTTCACCTCGATGGACGTCGACCGTTATGTTGGCAGCCAGTTGCGCCAGCAGTGCGGAGCCGCCGGCATCGACCTGCGCACCCCTGAAGTCCAGATGCGCATCGAGATTCGTGACAAGCGCCTGTACGTGATCCACAACCAGCACAAAGGCATCGGCGGTTACCCGCTGGGCGCGCTGGAGCAGACCCTGGTGCTGATGTCCGGTGGTTTCGACTCCACCGTCGCCGCCTACCAGATGATGCGTCGTGGCCTGATGACCCATTTCTGCTTCTTCAACCTGGGTGGCCGTGCGCACGAGCTGGGCGTGATGGAAGTTGCTCACTACCTCTGGAAGAAATACGGCAGCAGCCAGCGCGTGCTGTTCGTCAGCGTGCCGTTCGAGGAAGTGGTGGGCGAGATCCTCGGCAAGGTCGACAACAGTTATATGGGCGTGACCCTGAAGCGCATGATGCTGCGCGCCGCCAGCAACATCGCCGACCGCCTGCAGATCGATGCACTGGTGACCGGCGAGGCGATTTCCCAGGTGTCGAGCCAGACCCTGCCGAACCTCGCGGTGATCGACTCGGCCACCGAGAAGCTGGTACTGCGCCCGCTGCTGGCCAGCCACAAGCAAGACATCATCGACCAGGCCTACGAAATCGGCACCGCCGAATTCGCCAAGCACATGCCCGAGTATTGCGGCGTGATTTCGGTGAACCCGACTACCTGCGCCAAGCGTCACCGTGTCGACCACGAAGAGAAGCAGTTCGACATGGCCGTGCTGGAGCGCGCTCTGGAGCGTGCTCGCCTGGTCTCGATCGACAACGTGATCGATGAACTTGGCCAGGATATCCAGATCGAAGAAGTCAGCCAGGCGCTGGCCGGGCACGTGGTGATCGATATTCGTCACCCCGACGCCCAGGAAGACCAGCCCCTGGAACTGGACGGCATCGAGGTCCAGACCTTGCCGTTCTATGCCCTCAACAGTCGCTTCAAGGAACTGGATGCTACGCGCCAGTACCTGCTGTATTGCGACAAGGGTGTGATGAGCCGGCTGCACGCTCACCACTTGCTGAGTGAGGGACATGCCAATGTGCGCGTTTATCGTCCGACATAAGACGCCCGGGCTGTATGGCGGCAGTATCCGCCACCGCCCTCCCGACCGACGGGTCCGCTGAGCGCCGTTCATTCATATTCGCCACCTAGACTGGGTGGCAACCCGAATCCTCTGATCGAGATACACCACGTGATCGAAAATCTGCGCAACATCGCCATCATTGCCCACGTTGACCATGGTAAAACCACCCTGGTCGACAAACTCCTGCGTCAGTCCGGCACTCTGGAGCGTAACGAGCTCAACGACGAGCGCGTCATGGACTCCAACGACCAGGAAAAAGAGCGCGGCATTACCATTCTGGCGAAGAACACCGCCATCAACTGGAATGGCTACCACATCAACATCGTCGACACCCCCGGCCACGCCGACTTCGGCGGTGAAGTAGAGCGCGTGATGTCGATGGTCGACTCCGTTCTGCTGCTGGTCGACGCTCAAGACGGCCCTATGCCGCAAACCCGTTTCGTGACCAAGAAGGCCTTCGAAGCCGGTCTGAAGCCGATCGTCGTGATCAACAAGGTTGACCGTCCGGGCGCGCGTCCTGACTGGGTTCTGGACCAGATCTTCGACCTGTTCGACAACCTCGGTGCCACCGACGACCAACTGGACTTCCAGGTGGTGTACGCCTCGGCCCTGAACGGCATTGCCGGTCTGGACCACACCGCAATGGGCGAAGACATGACTGCCCTGTACCAGGCGGTCATCGACCACGTTCCAGCGCCAGCTGTTGACCGTGACGGCCCGTTCCAGATGCAGATCTCCGCTCTGGACTACAACAGCTTCCTGGGTGTTATCGGTGTTGGCCGTATTGCCCGTGGTCGCGTCAAGCCGAACACCCCGGTTGTTGCCATCGACGCTGACGGCAAGAAGCGTAACGGCCGTATCCTCAAGCTGATGGGCCACCACGGCCTGCACCGCGTCGACGTCGAAGAAGCCCTGGCTGGCGACATCGTCTGCATCAGCGGTTTCGACGAGCTGTTCATCTCCGACACCCTGTGCGCCCCTGATGCCGTTGAGGCGATGAAGCCGCTGACCGTCGACGAACCTACCGTTTCGATGACCTTCCAGGTCAACGACTCGCCGTTCTGCGGCAAGGAAGGCAAGTTCGTCACCAGCCGTAACATCAAAGACCGTCTGGACAAAGAGCTGCTGTACAACGTTGCCCTGCGCGTTGAAGAAACCGACTCCCCAGACAAGTTCAAGGTCTCGGGCCGTGGCGAGCTGCACCTCTCGGTACTGATCGAAACCATGCGTCGCGAAGGCTTCGAACTGGCCCTGGGCCGTCCGGAAGTGATCATCCGTGAAGTGGACGGCGTGAAGCAGGAACCGTTCGAAAACGTCACCATCGACATCCCTGAAGAGTCCCAGGGCAAGGTCATGGAAGAGATGGGCCTGCGTAAAGGCGACCTGACCAACATGGTCCCGGATGGCAAGGGCCGTGTACGCCTGGAATACAACATCCCGGCCCGTGGTCTGATCGGTTTCCGTAACCAGTTCCTGACCCTGACCAACGGTGCAGGCATCCTGACTTCGATCTTCGATCGCTACGACACCGTGAAGTCCGGCCACATGTCCGGCCGTCAGAACGGCGTACTGGTTTCGGTTGAAACCGGCAAAGCCCTTACCTACTCGCTGGAAACCCTGCAGGCGCGCGGCAAGCTGTTCGTCGAGCACGGTCAAGAGGTCTACAACGGCCAGATCGTCGGCCAGAACAGCCGCGACAACGACCTGGGCGTCAACCCTACCAAGGGCAAGAAGCTCGACAACATGCGTGCTTCGGGTAAAGACGAAGTCATCGCCTTGGTTCCGCCTGTTCGCTTCACCCTGGAACAGGCCCTGGAATACATCCAGGAAGACGAGCTGTGTGAAGTGACGCCTAAGTCCATCCGTCTTCGCAAGAAGATCCTGGACGAAAGCGAGCGTACCCGCGCTGCGAAGAAAGCCAAGGCCAACTAAGCCTGGCTTGAAATGAAAACGCCCCCGGTCGAAAGACCGGGGGCGTTTTTGTTTCCGCTGTTTATTGCCAGGCTCAGAGCACTGTAGGAGCGAGCTCGCTCGCGAAGGACCGCAAGGCGGTCCCAAAACCATTCAGCACGAGCCGCAGTCAATCCAGCATCTGATGTAACAGGATTTGGGACCGCTGTGCGGTCCTTCGCGAGCAAGCTCGCTCCTACAAGGAGTAGGGGTTAGCGCTGCATCGGCTTCGGCTTGTACGCGCAATACCCCGGGCGCGGCCCGATCTTGGGGTGGTTGCGGCAGGTGTCCGGGCGCTTGTCATAAATGGTGCACAGTCGGCTCTTGCGGTCCAGATAGAGGCAATCGTCGTTGCTCATCCGGGTCAGGGTGAAGATCCCCGACTTCTGACTGAAGCGCTCGACAATGCCGTCCTTCTGCAGGCGCTTGGCGATGTTCTTCGGCGGCTCGCCCAGTTCGAACTCATCGACCACGCCGATGCGGATCAAATCCTTCAACTTGACCTCCACCGGCAGGGTGCAGCAGGTGGACATGCAGCTACCGCACATGTGGCTGGCGTATTTCTGCCACGTCTCGAGACGGTCAAGCTCGGCGGCGGCGATCAGGGTCGGTTTCATCAGGGATCAGGCATATAGGTATAGGAAGGCGCGCGATCATACCGGAGTTGATCAATTTGTGAACAACCAATTGCGCGACAGCCGTCGGCCGGTCCCGCTCTTGCATCTCCTTTTCCCATGAAAGGTGCGAACCAGCGCCTACGCCCTGTGTCGAACCGTCTAGGCTGTCAAATCTCCATCCGCAATCGTCATATTTGCCCGAGGACGTCGCATGTCTCAGGAAACAAACAATCGTGACGCAGAGGTGGCCGCTTTTCGCACCGCTGTGCTGGACAAACTGACCTATGCGGTCGGCAAAGACCCCGAACACGCCTTTGACCATGACTGGTTCGAAGCCATCGCCCTGGCCGCCAGGGACCACATGGTCGATCACTGGATGGACCACACCCGCCAGATCTACCGCAAGAGCCAGAAGCGGGTCTATTACCTCTCCCTCGAATTCCTGATCGGCCGTCTGCTCTACGACAGCCTGAGCAACCTCGGCCTGTTGGACGTCGCCCGCGAGGCGCTGGAAGGCCTCGATGTCGACCTCGAGCGCATCCGCCTGCTGGAGCCGGATGCCGCCCTGGGCAACGGTGGCCTTGGCCGACTGGCGGCGTGCTTCATGGAAAGCATGTCAACCCTCGGCATCGCCGCCCACGGCTACGGCATTCGTTACGAGCACGGCCTGTTTCGTCAGGCGGTGGTGGATGGCTGGCAGCAGGAGCAGACCGAGAACTGGCTGGATTTCGGTAACCCCTGGGAGTTCGAGCGGGCCGAGGTGATCTACCCGATCAGCTTCGGCGGCCGGGTTGAAACCGTGCATAGCGGCGACGGCGAGCCGCGTCAGGTCTGGTGGCCGGCGGAAACGGTACGCGCGGTGGCGTATGACACGCCAGTGGTGGGCTGGCGCGGTTCCAGCGTCAACACCCTGCGCCTGTGGCGTGCGCGGGCGTTGGAGGAGCTGCACCTGGAACGCTTCAACGCCGGCGACCACCTCGGCGCCGTGGCTGAAGTCGCCCGGGCCGAGAGCATCTCCCGCGTGCTGTACCCGGCCGACAGCACCGAGGCCGGCCAGGAACTGCGCCTGCGCCAGGAATACTTCTTCGTTTCGGCCTCGCTGCAAGACCTGCTGCGCCGCCACCTGAACATGCACGACACCCTGCTCAACCTGCCCGAACAGGCGGCCATCCAGCTCAATGACACTCACCCTTCGATTGCCGTGGCCGAACTGATGCGGCTGCTGGTCGACCAGCACGAAGTGCCGTGGGATACCGCCTGGAAAGTGACCGTGGACACCCTGGCCTACACCAACCACACCTTGCTGCCGGAAGCGCTGGAAACCTGGCCGGTGGGGCTGATGGAGCGCATGCTGCCGCGGCACATGCAGATCATCTACCTGATCAACGCCTTCCATATCGACGCGCTGCGGGCCAAAGGCATCCACGATTTCGATGTGCTGCGCGCGGTATCGCTGATCGAGGAAGACAACGGCCGCCGGGTGCGCATGGGCAACCTGGCGTTTCTCGGCTCCCACAGCATCAACGGTGTGTCGGCGCTGCACACCAAGCTGATGCGCAGCACGGTGTTCGCCGAGCTGCACAAGCTCTACCCGGACCGCATCAACAACAAGACCAACGGCATCACCTTCCGCCGTTGGCTGTACCAGGCCAACCCGCGGCTCACTGGCATGCTGGTGGATGCCCTGGGCAAGGAGCTGCTGGACGACCCGGAAACCTTGCTGCGCGGGCTGGAACCGTTCGCCGACAAACCGGCGTTCCGCAAGAAATTCGCCGAGCAGCGCCTGCACAGCAAGCGCGTGCTGGCGAGCCTGATCCAGGAGCGGGTGGGGATTACCGTCAACCCCGAGGCGATGTTCGATGTGCAGGTCAAGCGCATCCATGAGTACAAGCGCCAGTTGCTCAACCTGATGCACACCGTGGCCCTGTACCAGGCGATTCGGGCCGAGCCGGGCACCGACTGGGTGCCGCGGGTGAAGATCTTCGCCGGCAAGGCGGCAGCCAGTTATCACCAGGCCAAGTTGATCATCAAGCTGGCCAACGACATCGCCAAGGTGGTCAACAACGACCCGACCGTGCGCGGCCTGCTCAAGGTGGTGTTCCTGCCCAACTACAACGTCAGCCTGGCGGAAAGCATCATCCCGGCGGCGGACCTCTCCGAGCAGATTTCCACTGCCGGCTACGAGGCGTCCGGCACCAGCAACATGAAGTTCGGCCTCAACGGCGCGCTGACCATCGGCACCCTCGACGGCGCCAACGTGGAAATGTGCGAGCAAGTGGGCGCCGAGCACATGTTCATCTTCGGTCTTACCGCCCAGCAGGTGGAGGCGCGCAAGCGCAGCGGCGATTTCGGCGCCGGGGCTGCGCTGGGTGCTTCGCACCGGCTCAACGATGTGCTGCAGGCGATCCGTGGCGGGGTGTTCTCGCCGGACGATCCGGCGCGTTATGTCGGGCTGGTGGACTCGCTGGTGACCTACGACCGCTTCCTGCTCTGCGCCGATTTCGACGCCTACTGGGAAGCCCAGCGGCGGGTCGACGAGCTCTGGCACGAGCCCAATCGCTGGTGGCGCTCGGCGGTGCTCAATACCGCGCGGATGGGCTGGTTCTCCTCGGACCGGACAATCCGCGAATACGCCCGTGAAATCTGGACCGCGCTGGAGTGACCCGCGCCAACCCGGCGGACGGCATGAACTCGCGGGCCGATGTGCCGTCTGATCGGGCAAGCATGTCCTGGTGCTCGCCCGCGCTTCACTCTCCCTGTAAACTGCGTGGGTTTTTCTCTCCCCATTCCTTCGGAGCTATACATGTCCCGCGTTACCCTGAGTCGCTATCTGATTGAGCAGACCCGTAGCAACAGCACCCCTGCCGATCTGCGCTTCCTCATCGAAGTGGTGGCGCGCGCATGCAAGGAAATCAGCCACAACGTGTCCAAAGGCGCCCTGGGCGGCGTGTTGGGCAGCATGGGCACTGAAAACGTGCAGGGCGAAGTCCAGAAGAAACTGGACGTGATTTCCAACGACATCCTGCTTGAAGCCAACGAATGGGGCGGCCACCTGGCCGGCATGGCGTCCGAAGAAATGGACAATGCCTACCAGATCCCCGGCAAATACCCGAAAGGCGCCTACCTGCTGGTCTTCGACCCGCTGGACGGCTCGTCGAACATCGACGTCAACGTTTCCGTCGGCACCATCTTCTCGGTACTGCGTTGCCCGAACGAGTACCTGAGCCAGAACGAAAGCCTGAACGAAAAGGCCTTCCTGCAGCCAGGCACTGAGCAGGTCGCCGCCGGCTACGCGATCTACGGTCCGCAGACCATGCTGATCCTGACCCTGGGCAACGGCGTCAAAGGCTTCACCCTGGACCGCGAACTGGGCAGCTTCGTCCTGACCCACGAGAACATCAAGGTTCCGGAAACCACCGCCGAATTCGCCATCAACATGTCCAACCAGCGCCACTGGGAAGCCCCGGTCAAGCGCTACGTCGGTGAGCTGCTGGACGGTGAGACCGGCCCGCTGAAGAAAAACTACAACATGCGCTGGATCGCCTCGATGGTTGCCGACGTGCACCGCATCCTGACCCGCGGCGGCCTGTTCATGTACCCGCGCGATGCTCGCGAGCCTTCCAAGCCGGGCAAACTGCGCCTGATGTACGAAGCCAACCCGATGTCCTTCATCATCGAACAGGCCGGCGGTGCTTCCACCGACGGCAAACAGCGCATCCTCGACATCCAGCCAGAGAGCCTGCACCAGCGCGTGGCGGTGTTCCTCGGTTCGAAAGAAGAAGTCGAGCGCGTCACCGGTTATCACCAGGAGTAAACAGGTCATGCTCGCACCTTGGCAGCCGTTGCTGGAGTGGTGGTTCGGTTGGGGCACCAGCCCGCAGGCCGTGGCTGACGAGAAGAGCACGCTGTGGTTCGGCAGGCAGCACGATGCCGAGGCGCAAGAGCGCTTCGGCGACCTGGTCGAGCAGGCGTTGGCCGGCGGTCTGGACGAGTGGCTGCAAAGCCCGCAGGGCTGGCTTGGCCTGGTCCTGTTGCTGGACCAGTTGCCGCGCATGATCCACCGCGACACGCCGCGCGCCTTCGATGGCGACCGGCGTGCCCAGGTGCTGGTGATGCAGGGTCTGGACCGCGCCTGGGACTATCAACTGCTGCCGATCCAGCGGGTGTTCATCCTGCTGGTGCTGGAGCATGCCGAAGTACTCGACTGGCAGAACATCAGCGTCGAGCGCTACCGGGCCTTGCTCTCGGGCCAGCCGGCCGAGCATCAGCGGTTGTTCGAAGGTTTCCTCGACTATGCCGAGCAGCACCAGCGGGTGATTGCCCGGTTCGGGCGCTTCCCGCACCGCAACCCGCTGCTGGGGCGGCCGAGTACCAGTGAGGAAATGGATTTTCTGCTGGAGCCTGGGTCCAGGTTCTGATCTGAATCCTGATGCCAGTCAGTTAGGCCAGTTGGGGCCTTCGCGACGGTTCGGCGCCCCGACAAGCTCGCGCCTACAGAATCGACACTGAACCTGTAGGAGCGAGCTTGTCGGGGCGCCGAACCGTCGCGAAGGGATTACCCCGAAGCCCGCCTTAAATCCTGAAACTCCCCACCAGATGCTTCAACCGCTCGACCTGCTGCTCAAGGTCGTTACAGGCACGCAACGTCGCCTGCAGGTTTTCCACCCCTTCCTGATTCAGCGTATTGATCTCGGTGATGTCGACATTGATCGACTCCACCACGGCAGTCTGTTCCTCGGTGGCGGTGGCGACCGACTGGTTCATGCCGTCGATCTCGCCGATGCGCTGGGTCACGCTGCCCAGTCGTTCGCCGGCCCGGTTGGCGATGCCGACGCTGTGCTGGCTGTGGTTCTGACTCTCGGTCATGGTGCTTACCGCCACCTGCGCGCCGGCCTGGAGTTCTTCGATGATGCGTTGCACCTGCTGCGCCGAGTCCTGGGTGCGGTGGGCCAGATTGCGCACTTCGTCGGCAACCACTGCAAAACCGCGCCCGGCCTCGCCCGCGCGCGCCGCCTCGATGGCGGCGTTCAGAGCGAGCAGGTTGGTCTGTTGGGAAATGCCGGCGATCACTTCGAGGATCTGGCCGATGTTCACCGTGTTGGCGTTCAGCGTCTCAATGTTGCCGCATGAATCGCTGATCCGCGCCGACAACTGGTTCATCACGTCGATGGTCTGGTTGACCACCTGCTGGCCGTCTTCGGCCAGGTTGCGCGCCTCGCTGGAGTGCTGCGAGGCGAGGGCGGCGTTCTGGGCGATTTCCTGGGCAGCGGCGCCCAGTTCGTTGATCGCTGCGGCAACGCTGTTGGTGCGGCTGGACTGCTGGTCGGCGTTGTGGATCGAGGCATTGGACGCGCTGACGACCCGCAGGGCGACTTCGTTGACCTGGCCGGTGGCCGAGGACACTTCGCGGATCGATTCGTGAATCCGCTCGACGAAGCGGTTGAACGACTGGCCCAGCGTGCCGAATTCGTCGTGGGCATGAATGCTCAGGCGCTTGGTCAGGTCGCCCTTGCCCTCGGCGATGTCGTGCATGGCCCGGCCCATCACGTGCAGCGGCTCCATCAGCACGCGGATCAGCAGGCCGAGCAGGCCGATGATGATCAGTACCGCGGCGATGGTCGCCACCACGGCGGTGCTGCGCAGTTCACTGAGCATGGCGAACGCCGCGTCCTGGTCGAGGACCAGCGCGACATACCAGTCCGCCGACGGCACGCCGTCGATGTGGGTGAAGCTGATGAATTGCCTGCGCCCGTCGATCTCGACTTCCTTCAGGCCTTTGCCGATGACCGGCGCGCCCTGTGGATAAGCTTCGCCGAGGGCCTTCAGGGCCAGCTCGTTCTTTGGATGGATCAGGATCTTGCCGTCACCGTTGACGATGAAGGCGTGGCCGTGGCCGTCGAAATTCAGCGAGTTGATGATGGCACTGATGGTGTCCAGCGCGGTGTCGGCGCCGGCCACACCGATGGGCTTGCCGGCCTGTTGCACCGGCGTGGCGATGGTCACCACCAGTTTGCCCATGGAGGCGGAAACATAGGGCTCGGTGATCACGGTCTGGCCGGCGCTGCTGGCGCTCTTGTACCAGCCGCGCACGCGCGGGTCGTAGTCGGCTGCGCGGTTGCCGACCGGTACTGATTGCATGCTGCCGTCCTGGCCGCCGAAATAGGTGAGGGCGAAGTTGCTGGCGTACACCGGCAGCGCCAGGCTGCGGCTCAGGGCGTCCTTGCCTGGGCCGTCGACGGCTACTTGCTGGGCAAAAGAGTTGAGCAACTGGATGCGGCTGTCCAGCCAGGTGCGGATGTTGCCCGCGGTGAGGCTGCCCAGTTCCTGCATCGAGGCTTCGGTGCTGGCGCGCAGCGATTGGCGCTGGCGGTAGTCGTTGAACAGGACGAAGCAGGTGAAGGCCACCACGACCACGAGGGCGGCGGCCAACAGGATCTTGTGGCTGAATTTCAGGTTTTTAGTCATCGCAAGGTCACGGCAATCTACGAAGGGGGCGCGGCGATCCGCCGCAGCGTCTGTTGTGTCGTCAGGTGTAGGAAAAAGATTAATCGGTTCCGCAATCATTCGACCAATGGCAAAGGATTACGCTGATCTGAAAGCCGGGCGCTTCGGGAACCGGAACGGGGTTTTTCCTTCTAAGCTCTCGACAGGCTGTAGTCCTGTCGCCTTTATTTTCAGGAGCACCCTTCATGTCGTTGCGTTCCCTCGCCTTGTTGTCCTTGTGCGTGTTGCTGGCTGCGTGCAGCAAGCTCAACCAGGAAAACTATTCCAAACTCAAAACCGGTATGGACAAGGCCCAGGTCGAAGCCCTGCTGGGGAGTCCAACCGAGTGTTCCGGCGCGTTGGGTGTTTCCAGTTGTACCTGGGGTGATGAAAAGACCTTCATCAGTGTCCAGTACGCAGGTGACAAAGTGTTGATGTACGCGGGGCAGGGTCTGAAATGAAACACGTCTATCCACTGCTGGCCTTGTGCGCGGCACTGACGTTGGGCGGTTGCGCCACGTCCGCGGCGGACGGCCCGCTGCCGCCGAAGACGGTGGGGCAGGTCGACCTCAAGCGTTACCAGGGCAAATGGTTCGAACTGGCGCGCTTGCCGATGTATTTCCAGCGTGATTGCGCCCAGTCCGAGGCGCACTACAACCTGCGCGCGGACGGCAGTGTCGGGGTGCTCAATCGTTGCCTGACCCTGCAAGGCGAGTGGCAGGAAGCCAGCGGCAGCGCCACACCGCAAGTGCCGGGCAAGACCGACAAGCTCTGGGTGGAATTCGACAACTGGTTCTCGCGGCTGCTGCCGGGCGTGACGAAAGGTGATTACTGGGTGCTGTACATCGGCGACGACTACCAGACCGCGCTGGTCGGCAATCCGGACCGCAAATACCTGTGGCTGCTGTCGCGCAAACCGACCGTGACGGCGGTGGAGCGGGAGAGCCTGCTGGCCAAGGCGCGGCAGCAGGGGTATGACACGACGCGGCTGATCTGGCGGGTTTCGGATCGGGATATGGCGCGTAAGCCTTGATCGATCTTCAGGGCCTCATCGCTTGTCAGCGATGAGGCCCTGAAATTCAACCCAGCAACTCCCTCAATACCCCGGCAAACGCCCGCGCACTGTCTTCCTGTCCGTCATGCCGGCCTTCGCGCACCACCCAGGCCCCGTTGACCATCACATCCCGCACCTGGCGATCCCCGCCAGCGAACAGCCAGCGGTTGAGGATGTTGTCGTCACTGGCCGTCGCCAGATACGGGTCCAGCCCATCCAGCACGATCCAGTCCGCCCGCTTGCCCACCGCCAGTTCGCCCACCGGTTGGCCCAGCGCCTGGGCGCCGCCGCTCAGTGCCGCGTCGAACAGGGTGCGTCCGATCATCGGCTGGTTGGCGCCATGCAGGCGGTTGCGCCGCTGGTCGCGCAGGCGTTGGCCGTATTCCAGCCAGCGCAGTTCTTCCACCACGCTCAGTGACACATGGCTGTCGGAACCGATGCCCAGGCGTCCGCCTTCGGCGAGGAAATCCACCGCCGGGAAGATACCGTCACCAAGGTTGGCTTCGGTGGTCAGGCACAGGCCGGCCACCGCGCCGCTGCGGGCCATGAGGCTGACTTCGTCGGCCTCGGCATGGGTGGCGTGGACCAGGC
Source organism: Pseudomonas sp. 5P_5.1_Bac1 (assembly GCF_025466015.1). Classification (NCBI taxonomy): domain Bacteria; kingdom Pseudomonadati; phylum Pseudomonadota; class Gammaproteobacteria; order Pseudomonadales; family Pseudomonadaceae; genus Pseudomonas; species Pseudomonas sp. 5P_5.1_Bac1. The sequence goes on from NZ_JANLNX010000091.1 coordinate 177,755, forward strand.
ACCAGCACTGATCGACTTCGACGTTTTCATACAGCCACTGCAACGGCCGGCGTCCGCTCCAGGCCAGGCAGTCGTCGACTTCCTTCTTTTGTTCGGCGATATGGATGTGCACCGGGCAGGCGCTGTCGCTGGCCGCCATGACCGTGGCGATCTGCTCCGGCGTCACCGCGCGTAGTGAGTGGAAGCACAGACCCAGCGTTTGCGCGGGCTGGGCGGCCAGCAGCGGTTTCAGCCGGGATTGCAGGTCGAGGTACTGCTCGGTGCTGTTGATGAACCGCCGCTGACCCTCGTTGGGCGCCTGCCCGCCGAAGCCCGAGTAGCTGTAGAGAACTGGCAGCAGGGTCAGGCCGATACCGCTCTGCCGGGCCGCCGCGCTGATGCGCCGGGACAGCTCGGTCGGATCGGCGTAGACGCTGCCGTGCGGGTCGTGGTGGACGTAATGGAATTCGGCGACCGAGGTGTAGCCGGCCTTGAGCATCTCGATGTAGAGCTGGCGGGCGATGATTTCGAGCTGCTCGGGGCTGATCTTTCCTACCAGGCGGTACATCAGTTCGCGCCAGGTCCAGAAACTGTCGTTGGGATTGCCCGCCACTTCGGCGAGGCCGGCCATGGCGCGCTGGAAGGCGTGGGAGTGCAGGTTGGGCATCCCCGGCAGCAGCGGTCCGCCGAGCTTTTCGGCGCCGTCGGCCTCGGCATTGGCCTGCACCCGGGTCAGCAGACCGTCGGCGCCGACCTCGATTCGGACGTTTTCAGCCCAGCCACTGGGCAACAGAGCGCGTTCGGCAAAGAAGACGGACATCGACACGACACCTCGTTTTGTTTATTTGTATATACATATACAGACGTTTGCCTGCTGGGTAAACTCCGGCAAGCTACCGTTCATTCAATAGAACAAGGACTTTTCCTGTGCCGAAACCTCCTGTCTCCACGCTGGTTGCCCAGATGGGCGAGGGGCCGGCGCCGCTGTATGCCCGGGTCAAACAGATGATCGTCCAGCAGATCGAGAACGGCACCTGGCCGCCGCACCACCGGGTGCCGTCGGAGAGCGAGCTGGTCAGTGAGCTGGGCTTCAGTCGCATGACCATCAACCGTGCCCTGCGCGAACTCACCGCCGAAGGGCTGCTGGTGCGCATGCAGGGCGTCGGGACCTTCGTGGCTGAACCCAAGACCCGTTCGGCGCTGTTCGATGTGAACAACATCGCCGACGAAATCGCTGCCCGCGACCACCAGCACACCTGCCGGGTGGTGACCCTGACCGAAGAGGCCGCCGGCTCCGAGCGCGCCCTGGCGCTGGACATGCGCGAAGGCCAGCGGGTGTTCCATTCGCTGATCGTGCATTACGAAAACGGCGTGCCGGTGCAGATCGAAGACCGTTACGTCAACGCGCAGATCGCGCCCGACTACCTCCAGCAGGATTTCACCCGGCAGACGCCCTACGCCTATCTCTCCCAGGTCGCGCCGCTGACTGAGGGCGAACATGTGGTCGAGGCGATCCTCGCCGAGCCTGACGAGTGCAAGCTGCTGCAGATCGAACAAGGCGAGCCTTGCCTGCTGATTCGCCGCCGCACCTGGTCCGGTCGCCAACCGGTGACCGCCGCCCGTCTGATCCACCCCGGTTCCCGCCATCGTCTCGAAGGACGCTTCAGCAAATGACTGAGTTGACCCTGCTACGTGCCGCCGATTACCCGCGTATGCCCTGGAAGAATGGCGGTGGCAGCACCGAAGAAATCACCCGCGATGCCGGCGAAGGCCTGGACGGTTTCGGCTGGCGCCTGTCGATCGCCGATATCGAGGAGTCCGGTGGGTTCTCCAGTTTTGCCGGTTACCAGCGGATCATCAGCGTGTTGCAGGGTGACGGCATGGTCCTGCAGGTGGACGGCCAGCCCAGCCGCGCGCTGTTGCCGTTCGACGCCTATGTGTTCAGCGGCGAGAGCCAGGTCAGTTGCCGCCTGCTGGGCGGTCCGATCCGTGACTTCAACCTGATCTACGCGCCGCAGCGTTACCGCGCGCGCCTGCAGTGGTTCAGCGGTTACAGCCGGGTGTTCAGCTCGGCCAGCACGGTGTTGCTGTTCAGTGCCCAGTCCGCGCTGGACGTCGGCATCAGCGGCCATCCGCTGCAAACCCTTGGTCTGTACGACTGCCTTTACCTGCACGACAACACCCAATTGCGCGAGCTCGATATCACCGGTCGTTGCTGCCTGATCGAACTCATCCCTGTTTCCGTGTAACGCACCACGCCCGCACATTCTGTTACCGAATGCCCCAAGGTGGCGCAATGCCGCCTTGGTCCTCGCACCGCCTTCCGCTGTCCTCCCACCTTCTTTGCAAGATTTCTGCGCCTTGATCCACAAGGCTTTGAAGCCCCTCCGGGATTTTTTTCATCAAGCGTTTTGCGGACTTGGCAATTCAATTGCATATGCTTGTATGTACAAGTAAAGATGTGTGCGTATGAGTGGATAGGCCATCCCCTCCACGCTGTTCGTAAAACGGTTATCACCGCTGGCCCACTGCCTGGGTTGGGATTGGATAGATGCTCGAGGAGCCCTTTCGTGACTGACAACAACCTGAACAAATTCCGTGATGTCGAAATCCGTGCACCCCGCGGCAACAAGCTGACCGCCAAAAGCTGGCTGACCGAAGCGCCGCTGCGCATGTTGATGAACAACCTCGACCCGGAAGTGGCGGAGAACCCGAAGGAACTGGTGGTGTACGGCGGCATCGGCCGCGCCGCGCGCAACTGGGCGTGCTACGACAAGATCGTCGAGAGCCTGACCAACCTGAATGACGACGAAACCCTGCTGGTGCAATCGGGCAAGCCGGTCGGCGTGTTCAAGACCCACGCCAATGCGCCGCGTGTACTGATCGCCAACTCCAACCTGGTGCCGCACTGGGCCACGTGGGAACACTTCAACGAACTGGATGCCAAGGGCTTGGCGATGTACGGCCAGATGACCGCCGGTAGCTGGATCTACATCGGCAGCCAGGGCATCGTTCAGGGCACCTACGAAACCTTCGTCGAAGCCGGTCGCCAACACTACAACGGCAGCCTCAAGGGCAAGTGGGTACTGACCGCCGGCCTCGGCGGCATGGGCGGCGCCCAGCCACTGGCCGCGACCCTGGCTGGCGCCTCTTCGCTGAACATCGAATGCCAGCAGAGCCGCATCGACTTCCGCCTGAGCAGCCGCTACGTCGACGAACAGGCCAACGACCTCGATGACGCCCTGGCGCGCATTGCCAAGTACACCGCCGAAGGCAAAGCCATCTCCATCGCGTTGCTGGGCAACGCCGCCGAGATCCTGCCGGAACTGGTCAAGCGCGGCGTGCGCCCGGACATGGTCACCGACCAGACCAGCGCCCACGACCCGCTCAACGGCTACCTGCCCGCCGGCTGGAGCTGGGACGAATACCGCGACCGCGCCAAGACCGAGCCGGCCGCGGTGGTCAAGGCCGCCAAGCAATCCATGGCCGTGCACGTCCAGGCCATGCTCGACTTCCAGAAGCAGGGCATCCCGACCTTCGACTACGGCAACAACATCCGCCAGATGGCCAAGGAAGAGGGCGTCGCCAATGCCTTCGACTTCCCCGGCTTCGTGCCGGCCTACATCCGTCCGCTGTTTTGCCGTGGCATCGGGCCGTTCCGCTGGGCCGCGCTGTCGGGTAACGCCGAAGACATCTACAGGACCGACGCCAAGGTCAAGGAACTGATCCCGGACGACGCCCACCTGCACAACTGGCTGGACATGGCGCGCGAGCGCATCAGCTTCCAGGGTCTGCCGGCGCGTATCTGCTGGGTTGGCCTGGGCCTGCGCGCCAAGCTTGGCCTGGCGTTCAACGAAATGGTCCGTCGCGGCGAGCTGTCCGCGCCTATCGTTATCGGTCGCGACCATCTGGACTCCGGCTCGGTATCGAGCCCGAACCGTGAAACCGAGTCGATGAAAGACGGCTCCGACGCCGTGTCCGACTGGCCGCTGCTCAACGCCCTGCTGAACACCGCCAGCGGCGCGACCTGGGTTTCGCTGCATCACGGTGGTGGCGTGGGCATGGGCTTCTCGCAGCACTCGGGCATGGTGATCGTCTGCGACGGCACCGACGAGGCCGCCGAGCGTATCGCCCGCGTACTGACCAACGACCCGGGCACCGGCGTGATGCGTCACGCCGATGCCGGTTACGACATTGCTATCGAGTGTGCCAAAGAGCAGGGCCTGAACCTGCCGATGATCACCGGCTGATCCGCGTCGCGGGGGTCTCTACCGGTGGCCCCCGCCGCGGCGTTTCATGGAAGGGACGACCGGACGCCTGGCTGAAAGGCCGCTGAACTGCCGATATCCACTTTCCTGTTTGGGAGCGTCATGCAATGAAAACCAACAAGACCCTGCTTGCGTCGCTGTGTGCCCTTGGCCTGTTGAGTCTCTCGGGCGGCAGCCAGGCCGCGGGCTGGTGCGAATCCGGCAAACCGGTGAAGTTCGCCGGGCTGAACTGGGAAAGCGGCATGCTGCTGACCGACGTCATGCAGTTCGTGCTGAAAAACGGCTACGGCTGCGAAACCGACAGCCTGCCGGGCAACTCCATCACCATGGAAAACGCCCTGGGCACCAACGATATCCAGGTGTTCGCCGAGGAGTGGGTGGGCCGCAGCGAGGTCTGGAAGAAGGCCGAGACCGCCGGCAAGGTGGTCGGCGTCGGCGCGCCGGTGGTGGGTGCGGTGGAAGGCTGGTACGTGCCGCGCTACGTGATCGAGGGCGATGCCAAGCGCAAGCTCGAAGCCAAGGCGCCTGACCTCAAGGCCATCGCTGACCTGGGCCGCTACGCGTCGGTCTTCAAAGACCCGGAAGAACCCGGCAAAGGCCGCTTCTACAATTGCCCGGCGGGCTGGACCTGCGAGCTGGACAACAGCGAAATGCTCAAGGACTACGGCCTCGAGTCGAGCTACACCAATTTCCGTCCGGGCACCGGCCCGGCGCTGGATGCGGCGGTGCTGTCGAGCTACAAGCGTGGCGAGCCGATCCTCTTCTACTACTGGACGCCAACCCCGCTGATGGGCCAGGTGGACCTGGTCAAGCTGGACGAGAAACCCGGCGTCGACAAGACCGTGACCATCAAGGTCGGCCTGTCCAAGGCCTTCCACGAGCAGGCGCCGGAACTGGTCGCGGTGCTGGAAAAGGTCAACCTGCCGATCGACCTGCTGAACCAGAATCTGGCGCGCATGACCAAAGAGCGGATCGAGTCGCCGAAGCTGGCGAAAGCCTTCCTCAAGGAACATCCTGAAATCTGGCATGCGTGGGTCAGCGAAGAGGCGGCGAAGAAAATCGACGCAGCGCTCTGAGCTACTCCTTCTACCTGACGAGTGAACCCTATGTTCCCCGAAAACTTTACCTTCTCCATCGCCGACTGGGTCAACGGCTGGGTCGATGCGCTGGTGACCAACTACGGTGATGTGTTCCGGCAGATCTCCGACACCCTGCTCTGGGCCATCGTCAACCTCGAAGGCCTGCTGCGCGCCACGCCGTGGTGGCTGATGCTGGCTGTCGTCGGCGCCATCGCCTGGCACGCGACCCGGCGCATCCTGCCGACCGTGGTGATCGTCGGCCTGCTGTTCCTGGTGGGGGCGGTGGGGCTCTGGGACAAACTGATGCAGACCCTGGCGCTGATGCTGGTGGCGACGCTGATCTCGGTGCTGATCGGCATCCCGCTGGGGATCCTGTCAGCCCGCAGCAACCGCCTGCGCGCGGTGCTGATGCCGCTGCTGGACATCATGCAGACCATGCCCAGCTTCGTGTACCTGATCCCGGTGCTGATGCTGTTCGGCCTGGGCAAGGTGCCGGCGATCTTCGCCACGGTGATCTACGCCGCGCCGCCGCTGATCCGCCTGACCGACCTGGGGATTCGCCAGGTCGACGGCGAAGTCATGGAGGCGATCAACGCCTTCGGTGCCAACCGCTGGCAGCAACTGTTCGGCGTGCAACTGCCGCTGGCCCTGCCAAGCATCATGGCCGGGATCAACCAGACCACCATGATGGCCCTGTCGATGGTGGTGATCGCCTCGATGATCGGTGCCCGTGGACTGGGTGAAGACGTGCTGGTGGGCATCCAGACCCTGAACGTCGGCCGCGGCCTGGAAGCGGGCCTGGCAATCGTGATTCTCGCGGTGGTGATCGACCGTATTACCCAGGCCTACGGCCGGGCGCGGCATGAGGTGAGCAAATGAGTACCCAGGCGATGAACAAGATCGAAGTGAAGAACGTCTTCAAGATCTTCGGCCAGCGCGCCGACGAAGCGCTGCAACTGATCCGCGAGTCTCACAGTAAAGAACAGGTTCTGTCGAAAACCGGTTGCGTGGTGGGGGTCAATGACCTGTCGCTGTCCATCGGCGCTGGAGAAATCTTCGTCATCATGGGCCTGTCCGGTTCCGGCAAATCGACCCTGGTGCGCCACTTCAACCGCCTGATCGACCCCACCAGCGGGGCGATCCTGGTGGATGGCGAAGACATCATGCAGTACGACATGGAAGCCCTGCGCCAGTTTCGCCGGCGCAAGATCAGCATGGTCTTCCAGAGCTTCGGCCTGCTGCCGCACAAGACCGTGCTCGACAACGTCGCCTACGGCTTGAAGGTCCGCGGCGAAAGCAAGCAACTGTGCGCCGAGCGCGCCCAGCACTGGATCACCACCGTGGGCCTGAAGGGCTACGAGAAATCCTGGCCGCACCAGCTTTCCGGTGGCATGCGCCAGCGCGTCGGCCTGGCCCGCGCGCTGGCGGCGGACACCGACATCATCCTCATGGACGAAGCGTTCAGCGCCCTCGATCCGCTGATCCGCGCCGAAATGCAGGACCAGCTCCTGGAGCTGCAAAAGACCCTGCACAAGACCATCGTGTTCATCACCCATGACCTTGATGAAGCCGTGCGCATCGGCAACCGCATCGCGATCCTCAAGGACGGCCGTCTGATCCAGGTCGGCACGCCGCGAGAAATCCTCCACAACCCGGCGGACGAATACGTCGACCGTTTCGTCCAGCGCCGCGCCGCCACCGTATGAGGGCTGACATGCAGCAACCTGAGAATGTCGTGATCGCCGACGCGCCGCTGCGTTGGCAGGACATCGTCGCCGTGGCCCGCTACGGCGCGCGCCTGTCGCTGTCCGACAGCGCCTGGGCGCGGATCGAGAATGCCCAGGCCATCGTCCAGCGCATCGTCGCAAGCGGCGAGCGCGCCTATGGCGTCAACACCGGCCTCGGTGCGCTGTGCAACGTTGCGCTGCAAGGCGAGCAACTGAGCCGGCTGTCGAGCAACACCCTGCTCAGTCATGCCTGTGGCGTCGGCCCGGTACTGCCGGACGAACAGACCCGGGCGATCATCTGCGCCGCCATCACCAACTACAGCCACGGCAAGTCCGGCATCCAGCGCCCGGTGGTCGAAGCACTGCTGGCGCTGCTGGAACGCGGCATCACCCCGCAAGTGCCGTCCCAGGGGTCGGTGGGCTACCTGACCCACATGGCCCATGTCGGCATCTGCCTGCTGGGCGTGGGCAAGGTCAGCTATCGCGGGCGTATTGTCGAGGCCGCCGAGGCGTTGGCCGAGGAAGGACTGAACCCCGTGGTGCTCGGTGCGAAGGACGGCCTGTGCCTGGTCAACGGCACGCCGTGCATGACCGGCCTGAGCTGTCTGGCGCTGGCCGATGCCACGCACCTGCTGCAATGGGCCGACGTCATCTCGGCCATGAGCTTCGAAGCCCTGCGCGGGCAGATCGCCGCGTTCGACGCCGAAATCATCGCGCTCAAGCCGCACCCCGGCATGCAGCAGGTCGGCAGCAACCTGCGGGCCTTGCTCGAGGGCAGCGAAGTGATCGCCAGCAGCAAGGGCATCCGCACCCAGGACGCCCTGAGCATCCGCTCGATTCCGCAGGTCCACGGCGCCGCCCGCGACCAGTTGGCCCACGCGGCGAAGCAGATCGAGACCGAGCTCAATTCCGCCACTGACAACCCGTTGCTGCTGGGCACGCCGGACAACTTCCGGGTCATGTCCCAGGCCAACCCGCACGGCCAGTCCGTGGCCATGGCCGCCGACCTGCTGGCGATCGCGATCGCCGAAACCGGTTCGATCGCCGAGCGTCGCCTGGACCGTCTGGTCAACCCGCACGTCAGCGGGTTGCCGGCGTTCCTGGTCGCAGAGCCGGGGGTCAACTCCGGGATGATGATCGTGCAGTACGTCGCCGCCTCGCTGTGCGCGGAGAACCGCCAGTTGGCGCAACCGGCGGTGCTCGACAACTACGTGACCTCGGGCCTGCAGGAAGATCACCTGAGCCTCGGCACCAGCGCCGCGCTCAAGCTGCACCGCGCCCTGGAAAACTGCACGCAGATCCTCGCCATCGAGTACCTGCTGGCGGGCCAGGCCTTCGAATTTCTCAAGGAGCAGCGCTTCGGCGCCGGCACCGGACGCGCCTGGCAGTTGCTGCGCGAACAGGTTCCGGCCTATCAGCAGGACCGTTGGCTGGCACCGGACATCGCCAGCGCGGCCGCGTTGCTCAAACAGCCGCAGTTGCCGCAGCGCGTGCTGCCGGCGCTGCTCTGAACCACGACAAGGAGCCAGAACATGAACCTCTTCACTTTGAATCCCGGCCAGGTCAGCCTCGCCGAATTGCGTGGTATCTACAAAACCCCGGTGCGCCTGAGCCTGGCCGCCAGTGCCGGCGCGCAGATCGACGCCAGCGTCGCCTGCGTCGAGCAGATCATCGCCGAGGACCGCACCGCCTACGGCATCAACACCGGCTTCGGCCTGCTGGCGTCGACCCGCATCGCCACCCACGACCTGGAAAACCTCCAGCGTTCGCTGGTGTTGTCCCATGCCGCCGGCATCGGCCAGCCGCTGGATGACGCCATGGTGCGGTTGATCATGGTGCTCAAGATCAACAGCCTCAGCCGTGGTTTCTCCGGCATTCGCCGCACCGTGATCGACGCGCTGATCGCCCTGGTCAACGCCGAGGTGTATCCGCATATCCCGCTCAAGGGCTCGGTCGGCGCGTCCGGCGACCTCGCGCCGCTGGCGCATATGTCGCTGGTGCTGCTGGGCGAGGGCAAGGCCCGCTACAAGGGCGAGTGGCTGTCGGCCGTGGACGCGCTGGCAGTTGCGGGCCTGAAGCCGCTGACGCTGGCGGCCAAAGAAGGGCTGGCGCTGCTCAATGGCACCCAGGCCTCGACGGCTTACGCGCTGCGCGGCCTGTTCGAAGCCGAAGACCTGTTCGCCGCGGCCATCGCCTGCGGCGGCCTGACCGTCGAAGCGGTGCTGGGCTCCCGTTCGCCGTTCGATGCGCGCATCCATGCCGCACGCGGCCAGCGCGGCCAGATCGACGCGGCCGCCTGCTACCGCGATCTGCTGACCGACGGCACCGAGGTTTCCGCTTCCCACGAAAACTGCGGCAAGGTCCAGGACCCGTACTCCCTGCGCTGCCAGCCCCAGGTCATGGGCGCCTGCCTGACCCAACTGCGCCAGGCCGCCGAAGTGCTCGCGGTGGAAGCCAACGCCGTTTCCGATAACCCGTTGGTATTCGCCGAACAGGGTGACGTGATTTCCGGCGGCAACTTCCACGCCGAGCCGGTGGCCATGGCCGCCGACAACATGGCCCTGGCGATTGCCGAGATCGGTTCGCTGAGCGAACGGCGCATCTCGCTGATGATGGACAAGCACATGTCGCAACTGCCGCCTTTCCTGGTGGAGAACGGCGGGGTCAACTCCGGCTTCATGATCGCCCAGGTCACTGCGGCGGCGCTGGCCAGCGAAAACAAGGCGCTGTCCCACCCGCACAGCGTGGACAGCCTGCCCACCTCGGCCAACCAGGAAGACCACGTCTCGATGGCGCCGGCTGCCGGCAAACGGCTGTGGGAAATGGCCGAGAACACCCGCGGCGTCCTCGCCATCGAATGGCTGGGCGCCTGTCAGGGCCTGGACCTGCGCGCCGGCCTGAAGACCTCGGCCAAGCTGGAAGAAGCGCGCAAGACCCTGCGTGACCGCGTTCCGCACTACGACAAGGACCGCTTCTTCGCCCCCGACATCGAGATTGCCGTGGAACTGCTCGCCGAAGGCCGGCTGACCGGTCTGCTGCCTGTCGGCATCCTGCCGAGCCTGACCTGACGGAGACTTGTGGATGAAGACCCTCTGGCACAACTGCCATGTGGCAAGCATGGCCCAAGGCGTCTACTCGATCATCGAGGGCGCGGCCATCATCACCGCCGACGGACGCATCGAGTGGATCGGTCCGCGTCAGTCGCTGCCGGACCTGGGTGTCGAGCAGCGGGTCGACCTGGGCGGCGCCTGGGTCACCCCGGGCCTGATCGACTGCCACACCCATGCCGTGTTCGGTGGTAACCGCAGCGGTGAGTTCGAGCAACGCCTGCAAGGTGTCAGCTATGCCGAAATCGCCGCCCAGGGCGGCGGCATCGCCAGCACCGTGCGCGCGACCCGCGCGGCCAGCGAGGATGAGCTGTACAGCAGCGCTCTGCGCCGGGTGCGGGCATTGATGCGCGATGGCGTGACCACGTTGGAAATCAAGTCCGGCTACGGCCTGGACCTGGACAGCGAGCGCAAGCTGCTCAAGGTCATCCGGCGCCTTGGCGAAAGCCTGCCGCTGACCGTGCGCGCCACTTGCCTCGCCGCCCACGCCTTACCGCCGGAATATGCCGGGCGCAGTGATGACTACATCGAGCACATCTGCGAAGTGATGCTTCCGGCGCTGGCCGCCGAGGGGCTGGTGGATGCGGTGGACGCTTTCTGCGAGTACCTGGCGTTTTCCCCGGCGCAGGTCGAGCGGGTGTTCATCAAGGCGCAGGCGCTGGGGCTGCCGGTGAAGCTGCATGCCGAGCAGTTGTCGTCCTTGGCCGGGTCCAGCCTGGCGGCGCGTTATCAGGCGCTGTCGGCGGATCACCTGGAATTCATGACCGAAGACGACGCCATCGCCATGGCCGCCGCTGGCACCGTCGCGGTGCTGCTGCCCGGTGCTTTCTATTTCCTGCGGGAAACCCAACTGCCGCCGATGGACGCTCTGCGCAAGCACGGCGTGAAGATCGCCATCGCCAGCGACCTCAACCCCGGCACCTCGCCGGCGTTGTCGTTGCGGCTGATGCTGAACATGGCCTGCACCCTGTTCCGCATGACCCCGGAAGAAGCGCTCGCGGGCGTCACCCTGCACGCCGCCACGGCGCTGGGCCTGGGCGACAGCCACGGCTCGCTGGAGGTCGGCAAGGTCGCCGACTTCGTTGCGTGGGATATCGAGCGGCCAGCCGACCTCTGCTACTGGCTGGGCGGTGATCTGGACAAGCGCGTGGTACGCCACGGCGTTGAACTGACTGACTGAGGCAAGCAACGATGGACAAGGTTTTGAGTTTTCATCAGGGCACGCTGCCGCTGCTGATCAGCATGCCGCATGCCGGCCTGCGTCTGGCCCCGGCGGTCGAGCGCGGACTGGTTGATCCGGCGCGCAGCCTGCCGGACACCGACTGGCACATCCCCCGCCTGTACGACTTCGCCCGCGAACTGGGCGCCAGCATCGTTGCTGCCGAGTACTCGCGTTTCGTTATCGACCTCAACCGGCCGGAGGACGACCAACCTTTATATACCGGCGCGACCACCGGCCTGTTCCCCGCGACCCTGTTCGACGGCCAGCCGCTGTTCAAAGAGGCGCAGGTGCCGTCGAGCGCCGAGCGCGCCCAGTATCTCGAAGGGATCTGGCGTCCGTATCACGACACGCTGCGCCAGGAACTGGCGCGGCTGAAGGCGCAGTTCGGTTATGCGCTGCTCTGGGACGCTCATTCGATCCGCTCCCATGTGCCGCACCTGTTCGACGGCAAGCTGCCGGACTTCAACCTTGGCACCTTCAATGGCGCCAGTTGTGATCCGCAACTGGCCGAGCGGCTGCAAGCGGTGTGCGGCGAGGCCCAGGGCTACAGCCATGTGCTGAACGGGCGCTTCAAGGGCGGGCACATCACCCGGCATTACGGTGATCCGGCCAATGACATCCATGCGGTGCAACTGGAACTGGCGCAGAGCACGTATATGGAAGAGGTGGAGCCGTTCAGGTATCGGGAGGATCTGGCGCAGCCGACCCAGGTGGTGTTGCGGCAGATGCTGGAAGAAGTTCTGGCCTGGGGGCAGCGACGTTATTGCTGACTTCACCACACAGATACCTGAAGAACACTTGACCCAACAGGGCATGCTCAAAGCGTAATTCGGGTTTATGATGCCCAACGGCAGAATAATTCCCACACGGAGTGCGTAATGCAGACCTTGTACCCGCAGATCAAACCCTACGCCCGGCACGATCTGGCCGTCGAATCACCGCATGTCCTGTACGTCGATGAAAGCGGTTCGCCGGAAGGTCTGCCGGTGGTGTTCATTCACGGTGGTCCCGGCGCCGGCTGCGATGCCCAGAGCCGCTGCTATTTCGACCCCAACGTCTACCGCATCATCACGTTCGATCAGCGTGGTTGCGGCCGCTCCACGCCCCACGCCAGCCTGGAAAACAACACCACCTGGCACCTGGTCGAAGACCTCGAACGCATTCGCAAGCACCTGGGTATCGACAAATGGGTGCTGTTCGGCGGTTCCTGGGGCTCGACCCTGGCGCTGGCCTACGCCCAGACCCACCCCGAGCGCGTCCATGGCCTGATCCTGCGCGGCATCTTCCTGTGCCGTCCGCAGGAAATCGACTGGTTCTACCAGGCCGGCGCCAGCCGCTTGTTCCCTGACTACTGGCAGGACTACATCGCGCCGATTCCGGTGGAAGAGCGCGGCAATCTGGTCCAGGCCTTCCACAAGCGCCTTACCGGCAGCGATCAGATTGCCCAGATGCACGCCGCCAAGGCCTGGTCCACCTGGGAAGGTCGCACCGCCACGCTGCGCCCGAACCCGTTGGTGGTCGACCGCTTCTCCGAGCCCCAGCGCGCGCTGTCGATCGCCCGGATCGAATGCCACTACTTCATGAACAACGCCTTCCTCGAAGAAAACCAGTTGATCCGCGACATGGAGAAGATCGCCCACTTGCCGGCGGTGATCGTGCACGGTCGCTACGACGTGATCTGCCCGCTGGACAACGCCTGGGAACTGCACCAGGCCTGGCCGAACAGCGAGCTGAAGGTCATTCGCGACGCCGGTCATGCCGCCTCCGAACCGGGTATCACCGATGCCCTGGTGCGCGCCGCCGACCAGATGTCCCGGCGTCTGCTGGACCTGCCACTGGACGAAGCATGAAGGGGCTGCTGCAACGCGTGCGTGGCGCGCGGGTAGAAGTGGAGGGCGAAATCGTCGGCTCCGTGGACCAGGGCCTGCTGGTGCTGGTCGCGGTGGAGCCGGGCGACACCCCGGCCCACGCCGACAAGCTGCTGCACAAGTTGCTCAACTACCGGGTCTTCAGTGACCCGCAGGGCAAGATGAATCTGTCCCTCAAGGACATCGACGGCGGCCTGCTGCTGGTGTCCCAGTTCACCCTGGCCGCCGACACCCAGAGCGGCCTGCGCCCGAGCTTCTCCACCGCCGCGCCACCGGCCCTCGGCGCCGAGTTATTCGACTACCTGTTGGCCCAGGCCAAGGCCAAACATGGCACCGTCGCCAGCGGCCGTTTCGGGGCCGATATGCAGGTGCATCTGGTCAATGATGGCCCCGTAACATTTATGTTACAAATATGAAGACAAAAAACCCCCTGTTTGCAGGAAAACAAGGGGTTTTACAGCAAAAATAGTTGGCTGGCCCTGATGCGTTGTAACGCAGCCTGCTAGATAATCGCGCGCTACGTGGGCCGACGTTCGACGGCCTGTTTCACTCTGATTCGAGAACTGTCCGGAACCGTATGGGGAATCATTAAGCCCTTTCGGAGTCCGAACAGTGCTCGCCAACCCGGCATGTGTAGCTGGCCGTTGGTTCTCTAGATCTGTTTTCGGCGAGGGTTGCTCGTGATTGTAAGTCCCTGTAATGCACCAAGAATGCCTGCCAGCCGGCTGCGCAAGGCCCTGCTCGCAGGTTCGGCGCTGGTGTGCCTGCTCAGTGCCGGCCAGCTCTGGGCGTTCAACCTTGACGACGTAGCGGCCAAGGCGAAAGACCTGGCCGGGCAGAAGTACGAAGCACCAAAGAGCAACCTGCCGGCGGTCTTCCGCGACATGAAGTTCGCCGATTACCAGAAGATCCGCTTCCTGTCCGACAAGGCCGAATGGGCCAACGACAAGACCCCCTTCAAGCTGTCCTTCTATCACCAGGGCATGCACTTCGACACGCCGGTGAAGATCAACGAAGTCACCGCCACCAGCGTCGATGAAATCAAGTACGACCCAACCCGCTTCGATTTCGGCGACCTGAAGTTCGACGCCAAGGCCACCGAGCAGCTCGGTTATGCCGGTTTCCGCGTGCTGTTCCCGATCAACAAGGCGGACAAGCAGGACGAAATCATGACCCTGCTCGGCGCCAGCTACTTCCGCGTCGTCGGCAAGGGCCAGGTGTATGGCCTGTCGGCCCGTGGCCTGGCCATCGACACCGCGCTGCCGTCCGGCGAAGAATTCCCGCGCTTCACCGAGTTCTGGGTCGAGCGCCCGAAAGCCAACGACAAGCACCTGGTGATCTACGCGCTGCTCGACTCGCCGCGTTCCACCGGCGCCTACAAGCTGATCCTGCGTCCGGGCAGCGACACCATCGTCGACGTGCAGTCCAAGGTGTTCCTGCGTGATCACGTCAGCCGCCTGGGCATCGCCCCGCTGACCAGCATGTACCTGTTCGGCAGCAACCAGCCGTCGCGCGTGCCGAACTACCGTCCAGCGCTGCATGACTCCGAAGGCCTGTCGATCCACGCCGGTAACGGCGAGTGGCTGTGGCGTCCGCTGAACAACCCGAAACACCTGGCCGTGAGCAACTTCAGCGTGGAAAACCCGCGCGGCTTCGGTCTGCTGCAGCGCAACCGCAACTTCAGCTTCTATGAAGACCTGGACGACAACTACCAGAAGCGCCCAAGCACCTGGATCGAGCCTCGCGGCGACTGGGGCAAAGGCACCGTCGACCTGGTGGAAATCCCGACCGCCGATGAAACCAACGACAACATCGTTGCGTTCTGGAGCCCGGAAAAGCTGCCTGAGCCAGGCACCCCGGTCGAATACGAATACCGCTTGCACTGGACCATGGACGAGTCGGCCTACCATTCGCCGAACCTCGGCTGGGTCAAGCAGACCCTGCGTTCCACCGGTGACGTCAAACAGTCCAACCTGATCCGCCAGCCGGATGGCAGCGTGGCCTTCCTGGTCGACTTCGAAGGCCCGGTCCTTGCGGCCCTGCCGGAAGACGCGGCGGTTCGCAGCCAGGTCAGCCTGGGCGACAACGCCGAGCTGGTCGAGAACAACCTGCGCTACAACCCTGAAATCAAGGGCTGGCGCCTGACCCTGCGGATGAAGGTCAAGGATCCGGGCAAGGCCGTCGAAATGCGCGCCGCGCTGGTTCGCGACGTCCCGGTCGAGCCGGCCAAACCCGAGAAGCAGGAAAAACAGGAAAAACCTGCCAAGCAGGACAAGGCCGCCGCTAAAGCCGCGAAGGCCGAGCAACCTGCCGAGCAGCCTGCCGCTGAAGCGGCGCCCACTACTGGGGCACCGGCGACCACCGAACAGGTGTTGACCGAGACCTGGAGCTATCAGTTGCCAGCCGATGAGTAACTCTTCAGTACGGCCAGAATCGCTTGCCGAGTACCTGGCCCATCTACCCCTGAGCGACGAGCAGCGGGCGGAACTCGCCAACTGCAACTCGTTCAGCGAGTTGCACCAGCGCCTGTCTGCGCAGCCGAGCGTTGTCGATGCCGAGCCCGCCCAGGGTTCGGTCGGCAGCCGCCTGAGCCTGCTCAGCGCCACCGATATGGAAGAGGCCGAGATGCTCGGTCTCGACGCCAGCGGCCGGGTCTGCCTCAAGGCGACCCCGCCGATCCGCCGCACCCGGGTGATCCCCGAGCCATGGCGGACCAACATCCTGGTCCGTGGCTGGCGCCGCCTGACCGGCCGCACCAACGCCCCGGCCCCGGAGCAACGCGAGCTGCCCAAGGCTCGCTGGCGCTGGGTCGGCTCGATGCGCCGCTACATCCTGCTGGCACTGATGATCGGCCAGACCATCGTCGCCGGCTGGTACATGAAAGGCATCCTGCCGTATCAGGGCTGGTCGTTCGTCGACCTCGACGAAGTCCTGCACCAGCCACTGCTGCAGACCGCTGCGCAGGTCTGGCCGTATGCCTTGCAGACGTCCATCCTGATTCTGTTCGGCATCCTCTTCTGCTGGGTGTCGGCGGGTTTCTGGACCGCCCTGATGGGCTTCCTCGAACTGCTCACCGGGCGCGACAAATACCGCATCTCCGGCAGCAGTGCCGGCAACGAGCCGATCGAGGCGGGCGCGCGTACCGCGCTGGTCATGCCGATCTGCAACGAAGACGTGCCACGGGTGTTCGCCGGCCTGCGCGCGACCTTCGAGTCGGTCGCCGCCACCGGTAACCTCGACCGTTTCGACTTCTTCATCCTCAGCGACACCAACGACCCCGACATCGCCGTGGCCGAGCAACAGGCCTGGCTGGAAGTCTGCCGTGAGGCCAAGGGCTTCGGGCGGATCTTCTACCGTCGCCGCCGTCGCCGCGTGAAGCGCAAGAGCGGTAACCTCGACGACTTCTGCCGCCGCTGGGGCAGCGACTACCGCTACATGGTGGTTCTCGACGCCGACAGCGTGATGAGCGGCGACTGCCTCTCCAGCCTGGTTCGGCTGATGGAAGCCAACCCGGACGCCGGCATCATCCAGACCGCGCCGAAAGCCTCGGGCATGGACACCCTGTATGCGCGCATGCAGCAGTTCGCCACCCGCGTCTACGGTCCGCTGTTCACCGCCGGCCTGCACTTCTGGCAACTGGGTGAGTCGCACTACTGGGGGCACAACGCGATCATCCGCATGAAGCCCTTCATCGAGCACTGCGCCCTGGCGCCGTTGCCGGGCAAGGGCGCGTTCGCCGGTGCGATCCTCTCCCACGACTTCGTCGAAGCCGCGCTGATGCGCCGCGCCGGCTGGGGCGTGTGGATTGCCTACGACCTGCCGGGCAGCTACGAAGAATTGCCGCCGAACCTGCTTGATGAACTCAAGCGCGACCGGCGCTGGTGCCACGGCAACCTGATGAACTTCCGCCTGTTCCTGGTCAAGGGCATGCACCCGGTGCACCGCGCGGTGTTCCTCACCGGGGTGATGTCCTACCTGTCGGCGCCGTTGTGGTTCTTCTTCCTGGTGCTGTCCACCGCGTTGCTGGCGACCAACACCCTGATGGAGCCGCAGTACTTCCTCGAGCCACGGCAGTTGTACCCGCTGTGGCCGCAGTGGCACCCGGAAAAAGCCATCGCGCTGTTCTCGACCACCATCGTGCTGCTGTTCCTGCCCAAGCTGCTCAGCGTCATTCTGATCTGGGCCAAGGGCGCGACGGAGTTCGGCGGGCGGATCAAGGTCACCCTGTCGATGCTGCTGGAGATGCTCTTCTCCATGCTGTTGGCGCCGGTGCGGATGATTTTCCACACCCGTTTCGTCCTCGCCGCGTTCCTCGGCTGGGCCGCGACCTGGAACTCACCGCAACGTGACGACGACTCCACGCCGTGGAGCGAAGCGGTCCGCCGCCATGGTCCGCAGACCCTGCTGGGCGTGGCCTGGGCATTGCTGGTGGCCTGGCTGAACCCGAGCTTCCTGTGGTGGCTGGTGCCGATCGTGGGCTCGTTGACCCTGTCGATCCCGGTGTCGGTGATTTCCAGCCGGGTCAACCTGGGCCTGCGCGCCAAGGACGAGAAGCTGTTCCTCATCCCCGAGGAATACGCGACGCCGCCTGAGCTGTTGGCCACCGACCAGTACACCCACGAAAACCGCTGGCACGCGCTGCACGACGGTTTCGTCCGGGCCGTGGTCGATCCGCAGCAGAACGCGCTGGCCTGTGCCCTGGCCACCGCTCGCCATGGTGTCGCCGAGCCGATCGAGGCGCTGCGCGCCGAGCGTATTGCCAAGGCATTGCAGGTCGGACCGTCGGGTCTGGACGGCAATACCCGCCTGGCACTGCTCAGCGATCCGGTCGCCCTGTCCCGTCTGCACGACCGCGTCTGGGCCGAGCACAACAGTGCCTGGCTGGACGTCTGGCGTCAGTCGATCGACAACGATCCGCACTCGCCGCTGTTGCCTCTGCATCCCGAAGAGGCAGCCCAGCCAACGCTGGCCAATGCCTGATCCCCACGCGGGGCGACATTCGTCGCCCCGCGCTGTTTTTCTGGTACCAATAAGTAACAAAGTCGTCATGGGGCTAGGTCCCATGCCGCTCATGCGTTAGCATCCCGCCCCGACTATCGCGCGACGTCTGTAGGACTTTTCGCGCAACAATAAAATTAAGCGTTTTCTTGTTGGGGGAACCTGGTGATGTTCAAAAAGTACCTGTCGATGCTGCTGGTCGGCGTCGCCGCCACTGTCGCGGTCAGCACCGCACAAGCCGGCGCAATCGATGACGCGGTCAAGCGCGGCACCCTGCGGGTGGGCATGGACCCAACCTACATGCCGTTCGAAATGACCAACAAGCGTGGCGAGATCATCGGCTTCGAAGTAGACATCATCAAGGCCATGGCCAAGTCCATGGGCGTCAAGCTGGAGATGGTTTCCACCGCCTATGACGGCATCATCCCGGCACTGATGACCAACAAGTTCGACATCATCACCAGCGGCATGACCCTGACCCAGGAACGCAACCTGAAGCTGAACTTCAGCGAGCCCTTCATCGTTGTTGGCCAGACCCTGCTGATCCGCAAGGAACTGGAAGGCAAGATCAAGTCCTATAAAGACCTCAACAGCCCTGAATACCGCCTGACCTCCAAGCTGGGCACCACCGGTGAGATGGTCGCCAAGAAATTGATCGCCAAGGCCCAGTACCACGGCTACGACAACGAACAGGAAGGCGTACTGGACGTGGTCAACGGCAAGGCTGATGCCTTCGTCTACGACGCACCCTACAACGTGGTGGCCGTGACCAAGGTCGGCGCCGGCAAGCTGGTCTACCTCGACGAACCGTTCACCTACGAGCCGCTGGCCTTCGGTCTGAAGAAAGGCGACTACGACAGCATCAACTTCATCAACAACTTCCTGCACCAGATCAAGCACGACGGCACCTACGATCGAATCCACGACAAGTGGTTCAAGAAGACCGAATGGCTGAAGGACATGGAATAAAAGACAGCGACTAGCCGCGAGCTACAAGCTGCAAGCAAAGCGGGTCGCTGATGACCCGCTTTTTTCTTGCGGCCTGTAGCTTGCGGCTTTTGGCTTCATGGGGAATCCCAACGTGATCAAACACAAGAAATCCCAGTGGCCCTGGCACGGGCTGACCGCGCTGGTCCTGGTCGGACTGGCGATAAGTCTGTATTTCGCCACCTCGATGATTTCCTACGAGTGGCGCTGGAACCGCATCCCGCAGTACTTCGCCTACCAGGCCGAGGAAGCGCATCGCGCCGCCGGCTACGGCACGGTGCAGGAGATCGTGCGCAAGGGCGACAGCGCACGGGTGACCCTGCGTGACGAAGACGGCGCCGAACAGGTGCTGGACGTCGACCAGGCCAGCCTGCAGCTGGCCAAGGGCGACGACGTTGCCGAGGGCGACCTGATCGGCCTGACGCACCACTGGGCGGCCGGCCCGCTGGCTTGGGGGTTGTGGACCACGGTATGGATTTCCGTGGCGTCCGGCGTCATCGGTCTGCTGATCGGTCTGTTCGCGGGGCTGTGCCGCCTCTCCAGCAACCCGACCCTGCGTGACCTGTCCACGGTGTATGTCGAACTGGTACGCGGCACGCCGTTGCTGGTGCAGATCTTCATCTTCTATTTCTTCATCGGCACCGTGCTCAACCTCTCCCGCGAGTTCGCCGGGGTTGCCGCGCTGGCGCTGTTCACCGGCGCGTACGTGGCTGAAATCGTCCGCGCCGGCGTGCAGTCCATCGCCCGGGGGCAGGGCGAGGCCGCGCGGTCCCTGGGCCTGAGCGCCGCCCAGTCGATGCGCCATGTGGTTCTGCCGCAAGCGTTCAAACGCGTGCTGCCGCCACTGGCCGGGCAGTTCATCAGCCTGGTCAAGGACACGTCGCTGGTCTCGGTGATCGCCATCACCGAACTGACCAAGAGCGGCCGCGAGGCGATCACCACCTCGTTCTCGACCTTCGAGATCTGGTTCTGCGTCGCCGGGCTGTACCTGCTGATCAACCTGCCGCTGTCGCATTTCGCCAGCCGGCTCGAGCGGAGGCTTGCGCAAAGTGATTGAAGTCCGTGATCTGGTAAAAGTCTTCGACACCCGCGGCCAGGTGGTGCGGGCTGTGGATAACGTCAGCACCAACGTCGCCCGCGGCGAAGTGCTGGTGGTGCTCGGCCCGTCCGGCTCCGGCAAATCGACCTTCCTGCGCTGCCTGAACGGCCTGGAGTCGTTCGATGCCGGCAGCGTCGCCATCGATGGCCTGCAACTGGCCGACCCGAAGACCGACGTCAACGCCTACCGTCGTGAAGTCGGCATGGTGTTCCAGCATTTCAACCTGTTCCCGCACATGACCGTGCTGGAGAACCTGTGCCTGGCGCAGAAAGTCGTGCGCAAGCGCGGCAAGGCCGAGCGCGAAGCCAAGGCGCGGGCACTGCTGGAGAAAGTGGGGATCGGGCAGAAGGCCAACGAATACCCGTCGCGGCTCTCGGGCGGGCAGCAGCAGCGCGTGGCGATTGCTCGGGCGCTGGCGATGGACCCGAAAGTCATGCTGTTCGACGAGCCCACCTCGGCGCTGGACCCGGAAATGGTCGGCGAGGTGCTGGACGTGATGAAGACCCTGGCCCAGGAAGGCATGACCATGGTCTGCGTGACCCACGAAATGGGCTTTGCCCGTGAAGTGGCGGATCGGGTGCTGTTCTTCGATCACGGCAAACTGCTGGAGGATTCGCCGCCAGAAGAATTCTTCACCACGCCGAAGGACCTGCGGGCCCAGGCGTTCTTGCGTCAGGTCCTGTAATTCTCGCGACGGTTCGGCGTTCCGACAAGCTCGCTCCTACAGTCAGTTACGCAGTCTCTGTAGGAGCGAACTTGCTCGCGATTCAGATCCGGAACCGCGACAGCTCAACGCTGGACGCCGCCGTCTCCTCACTCGCCGCGCTGGTCTGATCCGACACGTCGCGCACGGTCGTGAAGTCGGCATGGTGTTCCAGCACTTCAACCTGTTCCCAGGCGTGCCCGGCACGGCAGCGGGCAGGGTGTTGCTCAGCAGCATGGCGCGCATCTTGCGCTGGGCCGGTTTGCGGAACTGCTCATGGCGCGGTCCTCGACTCCAGATCCATATCGGCAGGCCACTCGACCTTCGGCGCCAGCAGCATGGCGACGTTGCACCACAGCACATCGTTATGGTCCCAAGGCGGCTCCGGCGGCGGTAGTGCATAGGGGCCTTGTTGCATGTAGGTGCAGACATAGGCCCATGCGTGTGCATCGGCACCCATGGCGGTCAGTGGGAAGCGGTCGATGACTTCGTTCGTACCGGGTTTGACGATGGACAGTTCGACACCGAACTGGATGATGGCCCCGCCTTGGGCGGTGAAGTGAGTTCTTCTCCAGCGTTCGGCCCGGACCTGTGACCAGTCGTAGGCAACGGGTACCACCCGCCACTCTTCGAATGGATTCCACCAGCGGTATTTGAAGTTGTAGGCGTAGAGGCGTTGGCGGGCGCGGTTGAAGCGGAGTGGTAAATCGCGGGGAGGGTACACATCAACTTTCACGCAAAAGAAAAGAGACCAGACGCCAACGAGAACTCCGAGAACTAATAGACCCCACAACTCAAAGCCCACGGCCTGCTCAATTGAAAAAAAATCTGCCAATAGAGTGACCAGATATATACACATTACTGGCGCAAACCAAATCACGACCCCTCTGATGAGGGCCGGAGAACGAGACAGCTCCAAAAAAATATCATTTTGATGATTGGGCGTATCTAATCCTAGCGTTGGGGCTACATTTGGCAGCTCATCAGGGGTAGGCAAGTCTTCCTGCCAGCCAGGACAAGGTGGGTTTAGTCTTGACCTTTTCATGCGAGTCCCAGCCTTGCTTGGCCTTTGATCTTGTCCTCCTTAACAATTAGCCGAGCAAATCCCGACTTATCACTCTTATCAGGCCAATAAGACACCTCAAGCTGAAAGGCTTGAACCTCAAGATAGCCGAAGAAGCTGATGGCCCCACGGATCTCCAGGGCTTGGGCATTGTGGGTAATGACAGGGGCTGTTGTTTCAGGGTGATACCCAGGCGTCTTCCATGCAGCGGGAGGCGGTAACGGGCCATTCACGCCACCACTACGACCGCTCGCGATAGTTTCTCCCAAACTCTGGTTTGGCCGGTATACCTGCAACGCCCATTCGTAACTTGAAACATCAGATTTATACCCGGGCAGGACGAGTTTGTAGTCCAGAAAAAGCCCAGCCGGGATTGCATCACCCATGGGAGCCCCACCGATCTGCTCGGCTTTTACAGTCATCCCTGCATCCGCAGTTAAGCCCAACAACGCGGCGTTTAAGACACCAATTGCCGAATCCATGTCTTCATGGGCTGTCCAACGGCGATGCCCTTCTGGCAGGCCCCAAAGGGAACATCGTGCCCAGAGTGCCCAGAGTTCGAGAGGTTGTGACTCTTGTCTTTTCGCCCAGACTGCCACTTCTAGCGCAGCAAGACCTAGCAGTACAGATGCTGCGAGTGGCCCTAGTGCAAATGCTGCTGGGGCGAAAGTGCCCCAAATCCCGGCCAGACTTGAAACTGCCGCCAAACCGGCTGCTGCCCGGTATATGTAAGCTGCTGTTTTATCTCCGTTTTCCTTCGTTCGGCCCGCCGCAAACGCATACTGCAACCCCTCCAACGCACTCGCCAATGCCACCAGCGCCCCCCCGTACTGCACGATCCGCGCTCCCACCCCAACGGTCTTTCCAGCGGACCCTGTCGGCATGCTCAGATCAGGCCGCACCATCTGGATCGCCCCACCGACAACCTCGACACCTGCCCCCATCACTCCAAACGATGCCGACATGACCGCCGCCGCGGCTTCGGGATGCTTTTGACCCACGGTATCGAGCAGGTTTTCATAACTGCGGCGCAGGCTGTCCTGCTGGAACCACAGGCTGATCAGGCCCAGCCCCATGGTGCTGGCGCCGGGTGCGCCAGCAACTGCGGCGTTGCGCATGTTGCGCATCGACTCCCGCGCCAGCTGGGCGGAGACGTCGGCATTGAGGGTCACATGGCGCGCAAGGTTGCCCATGGAACCCTGAAGGGCCTCGGTACCAATGGTGACACTGCGCAAGGCGTCGCCAATGCCGTCGCCGACCCCGGCGCTCAGCTTGTTCAGCCGGGGCTTCAAGGCGTCGGCGCTTTCCATCGTCCAGAGCGTGACTTCGACCAGCTTTCCTGGCGTGCCCGGCACGGCAGCGGACAGGGTGTTGCTCAGCAGCATGGCGCGCACCTTGCGTTGGGCCGGTTTGCGGAACTGCTGGTCGAGCCGGGCCATGAAGCGATCGGTGCTTTCCTGGAGCACCTCGTTGAGCAGCGAAAGATATTCGCCCACCTTGAGGGACACCGTGATCCGCGTGACCTCCACACCGTAGTAGCGCAACAGGGCCCCGCGGTGCAGGTACCCGAGCAATGCCCGGGTGTTCTCCGATAGCTGGTTGCCGAGACGACTGCTGGCCGTCGCTCCAGCGGACAGCAGTTGGCCGATGGCGTCCTGTACGGGCCCCGTCATGAGGTCCTTGGCTTGCTGGGTGGTGATGAAGGTCTTGATGCCGTGATAGACCCGGGTGAACTCGTCACCCGCAAGGGCATCGTGCAGTTCCCCGAACAGTGACCTGTTCCTCGCGGTCAGGGCCTGGTACAGCAGGCTGTCGCGGTTCTCCAGCAGGGTCTTCCAGAGGCGCAGGGTAGGGCCCAGTGGGCCGTCCACGCTGCGTTCGGTCGGGCCACCGGCCAGGCAGGTCTGCATCATGCGGATGAACAGCGCTGTCGAGCGCTGGTCGGTAACGCTGTAATCATGCAGGGCCGCCCGTTGATAGGCCGCGCCCTGGTACTGGCGCTCGTAGTGTTCGGCGACGTCGTCGATGACTCGTTGCCAGCCGGTGAGCGTGTGCTGGTAGTTCGCTTCGAAAGTCGCACGGGCCTGCTCGTTGTAGCGTTCTTCCAGCCGCTTCCTTGCCTTCGCTTGCCTGATCGAGGCAAGGCGCGCGGTTTCCGCCTCGACATCAAGCATGGGCAAATCCGGATTGAACATCGGATTGTTGTTGCGCTCGCGCCGTGACCTGTCTTCGTCCTTGACGCGCTGCTCCGCCTGGAATTTCGCCATTTCGAGCTGATGCCCACGAATCGCGAGCAAGGCCTGGGAGGTGAAATACTTGAAGCTGCGCTGCGGTTCGGCACACCACTGCTGCATGGCCTGGTGGCGAATCAGACGCTGGGCATTGAGCTCCTGGACCATGCCGATGGGGTCGGGCAGCACCAGGGCCAGTACGCCGTTGGCGAGTTCGTGCTTCTGGATCATATTGCGCAGATGCCCCTTCAGGGCGCGCAAGCGGTGCTGGCGGCCGTAGAAGCCATGCACGCTGCGGAAATCAC
Source organism: Pseudomonas sp. 5P_5.1_Bac1 (assembly GCF_025466015.1). Taxonomy (NCBI): domain Bacteria; kingdom Pseudomonadati; phylum Pseudomonadota; class Gammaproteobacteria; order Pseudomonadales; family Pseudomonadaceae; genus Pseudomonas; species Pseudomonas sp. 5P_5.1_Bac1. The sequence goes on from NZ_JANLNX010000091.1 coordinate 202,391, forward strand.
CGGGGATGTTTTGTGCGTATTCGAGCACCTGCTGAAGCTGCGGGTCGTTTTCGCTCATGGCGATGCCGACGCTGGCGGGGTCGTTGCGCGCGGCCTTGAGGTCGAGTCGGTGGAAGCGCTCGTCGAGGTTCACACCGTCGACCGCGCCGCCACGCAGGTAGCTATCCAGAACCGCCTTGGGCCAGGGATCGTTGGCGATGGCCAGCCAGGCGGTGGAGTACTTGCGGGTGTCGATGTTGATGAAGGCGGCAGGCATGTCGTGATCCTCCCGGATGCAGGCCTCGCATAGCGGGCGAGGCTCTTCACGCGGCATCTGGTACGGACGGAACTGGCTCAGCGCCCCTTCGGGCGAAATCTCGTAGGCCTGCCACTCCCGGCGGTCGAGCAGTACATACAGATACCCCTGGCGCAGGATGCGCGGCTGATCGAGGTGCATGGGCACGGCCTCGACCTCGGAGCCGCGGGTCAAGGGCAGCAAGCGGGTTTTCCAGGGCTGCGGGGCATAGGCGGCGCGCAGGGGCAGGATGGGCAGGCCGCTACGCTGACAGGTGCTGCAGATGCCGGTGGGGACCGGGCACGCTTCGTTGGTGGCGATATCGGCAGCGACGCTGAAGCTGATACTCATGAGTAGTCCTTCGCCTGGGGTAGGTCGGCAGTGATGCGCTTCCATTTGGCTTCGCTGTAGTGGCTGGCGAAGTGGCTTTGCAGGTCGACGGCGCCTGCCCGCGCTTGGGCGATGAGTTGCTGGATGTCCGGGTGCCGGGGCAGATGGGGGTGGATGAATACCTGATGCAAGCAGAGAGCGATGATGTCGCGGCTATTATCGAGCCCCAATCTGTAGGCCTCGCGGACCAGGCGAAAGGCGTGGACGGCGGCCTGGGGCGGCAGGATGGACGCGCCTTTCCAGCGCCACGGGGCGAAGCCGAGAGGAAGTTGCAGCGTATGGCGCCAGGCATCCAGGAATTCGCTGACCACAGGCGCCATTCGCTGAGTGTCCCGGGCGGACAGAGGAAGAACAGAGTCGACCGGATGGTTTGTGCCGTGCACAAGGATGTAACCCTTCCAACTGGTGGGACACAGCCAGATCCTGATCGGGTTCAGCAGGTCACCTGCCGCAGTACCCATCGAGCCGGACAGCAACTCCAGCCTCAGCGGCTCGAACCAAGCCGAGCATTGCTCGTCGCCCGATGCCGTGGTGTGGCACCGGGTCGCGATATGCGCGGCGATGACATCGGGCGGCTGAGGGCTGAGGAGCCAGCCGCAGATGTAGCGTTTGTAATAGCTGAGATCCCAGGAGGAGTAGCCGGCGCTGAGTTCGAGATAGTGCAGCGCCGCCGATTCGCCCGGCTTGGCCAGTTGGATCAGGGCAGGACACGCTTCGGGAGCATGTGAAAGGTCCGGCCGCAGCACGCGCGTGACGGCAGCGTCGCCCAGCGAACGGCTCAGCGACGGCACGCTGAGAGGATGTTCCAGCGCACAGTCAGCCAGTCCGTCCACCAACAGGTAGAGGTAATCCTCAGGCGCACGGAAGTGCTCGGCAAAATGCGTGACGGGTTCGGCGGTCATCTGTTTTTCCCCACGCAATCGGCTTGCTGCGCGTTCAGGACCTGGCTGTCGAGCGTCAGGCTGTTACCGCCCCCTCCGCCTGTCTTGGTCACGGGCCCCGTGAGCGTGAGCGCGATGCCATCCAGCGTGATGCCCGCACTGTCGATACGCAGCGTGCCGCCGGGGCCCTTGATGACAAACGCGTCGGCAGCGTGAATTTCATACACCTTGGTGTGCTGCGTAATGCTCTGGCCGGCCTGCACCGTGACATCCCCTTGCACCTGCTGATCCAGATGCCCGCCAATCTCCACCCGCTGATTCGCCGCGGTCTTGTCCAGGCGGTCATTGCCGACCTGTTCGGTACGGTCCTGGCCCGTGGTGATGGTGTGATGGCGACCAATGCTCAGCTCGTCGTCCTGGCCGATCTGATGCCGCCTGTTCACGCCGATGACCACTTGCTCGTGATTGCCCACCGTGTCCTTGCGGTCGTGGGCGATGGTCAGGGTTTCGTCGTTCTCGACCTGCTCGCTGCGGTCATGGCCGACGAAGGTGGTCTCGTCGTTCTTGACGATGTTGTTCTGGTCTTTCTGCGCATGGATGAACACCTCTTCCTGCCCGGCCTCATCCTCGAAACGCAGCTCGTTGAAGCCATTGCCCTTGTGGGTCTGGCTCTTGAGGGTCATGCGGGTCTTGTGCTTCGGCAGTTCGTAGGGCGGCCGCTGCAGGGCATTGAAGCCTCGGCCGGTGATGACAGGCTGGTCCGGGTCTCCGTCGAAGTTGCTGACGATCACTTCCTGGCCAATACGCGGTATCGCCATATGGCCCCAAAGCGCGCCGGCGATGTTCTGCGATACGCGGATCCAGCAGGAGCTGTGTTCGTCCTCGTTATCCTCGCGGTCCCACGGGAACTGCACCTTCACCCGGCCGAATTCGTCGCAGTAGATTTCTTCACCCGGCGGACCGACCACTTTCGCCGGCTGCGGCCCATCGATGCGTGGTTTGGGCAAGGCCTCGGCGCGCCATTCGGCATCGTCCGGCACCAGGATAGCGACGCAGTTGTAGTGGGTGCCCTGGGCAGCGTCGGCGCTGTCCTCGCCCTGGCTGACGTATTGCTTGCCGTGGTGCTCCAGACGTATTGGGCGCCAGCCGCGATTCAGGTCTTCGCGCGGGTGGCCGACGAGGTCGAAATAGATGCCCGGCACCAGCCGCGCGTCGTCACCTTCGGTGATGACCTGACAGGCCTCGCCGCGCAGTCCACGCAGACGGTCGCGGGTGAAGGCTTCGCCCGATTCTCCCTTGTAACGGCCGGGATAGTCGTAACGCTCGTAGCTTTTGGCCTGGTGCGCCAGGTCGGTGGCTTCGCGCCGGGTCTGCTGGTTGTACAGCGGGTTCTTGAAGCTGTAGTCGCGCTGGGTCTGGCGGGCACTGCGCACGTTTTCGGTGTAGGTGAAGCTGTGCAGCGCCGGGCCCGGCCGGTCGCCGCCGGGCCTGGGGTTGTATTCAACCGGCGGGCCGGGCTGCTTGCCGAAGATCCACAGGCGGTCGCAATGGACCAGGCGATGGCCTTCGGCGCTGTGCAGGAAACCGTAGAAAAAACCTTCCTCGCGCATGATGCGTTCGACGAAGTGGTAGTCGGTGTCACCCGCCTGTACGCAGTATTCCCGCGTTTCATGGGCGTTGGTGATGCGTTGTTCGTAGTCCAGGGCGAGGGCGTGCTTCTTGAGCATCGCGGTGGCGATGTCGGGCACGGTGAGGGTCTGGAAAATGCGCCAGTCCGAAGCCAGTCGCAGGCGAGCCAGGCGCGGCTCGACGATGGCGCGGTAGCGGGTGCGGCGAAAGCCAGTCTCGCCTTGCTGGAACGAACTGACCGAGCCGTGCACATAGCGCACGGGCTGGCCGCCTTGCCAGAGGGTGAGCAGCGCCGGACGGTCGAGGACCTGGCCGAAGTCGACGGCAGGGTTGGCGCAGCTCAGGTCTACGTCGAGGCGGAAGGTTTCGGAGAGGCCTTCAGTGAGGTGGAATTCGACGACCTCGAAGTCATCGGGGCCGGCGGTGAAGGTGAAGCGCAGGTCGGATTGGGCGGGCATGCAGTGTTCTCTGCAACTACGCACCCATCGCGAGAATCAGCGCCGGGTCGCATGTGGATGAGGTATCCACACAGGGCGCCAGGCCAGAAGGTTGCCGGCCGCGGACCAAGGGGATTTCCATGGAAATGATTCCGTGGAAATCCTGAACCCGGTCCGGCATCGTTGATATAGGAATATTCCTAATTACGGCGGTGAAACTGCGGAGCTTTGGAAGCCTGTTCTGTCAGAGCGGCTTTAGCCGCGAAGGACCGCAACGCGGTCCCGGCGATTTCAGATCCGGAACCGCGCCACCAACGATTGCAAATGCGTCCCCAGCCGCGCCAGCTCAACGCTGGACGCCGCCGTCTCTTCGCTCGCCGCGCTGGTCTGATCCGACACGTCGCGCACGCTCATCACACTGCGATTGATTTCTTCCGCCACGGCGCTCTGCTGCTCTGCCGCCGCCGCAATTTGCTGGTTCATCGACTGGATCGACGACACCGTGCGGGTAATGGTTTCCAGCGAAACCCCGGCACTGCGGGTCAGTTCGACGCTGCTTTCGGTCAGGCCGCGGCTGTTGTCCATGACACTGGCGACCTGCTGGGTGCCGCTCTGCAAGCCGGCGATCAGCTCTTCGATTTCCTCGGTGGACTGCTGAGTGCGCTGCGCCAGGCTGCGCACTTCGTCGGCGACCACGGCGAATCCACGCCCGGCCTCGCCCGCACGCGCCGCTTCGATGGCGGCGTTGAGGGCCAGGAGGTTGGTCTGCTGGGCCACCGACTTGATCACATCAAGCACGCTGCCGATCTTCTCGCTCTCGGATTTGAGCTTGTTCATCGCCTCGCTGGAGTTACCGACTTCCTTGGCCAGACGCTCGATCTGGGCGATCACTTCGGACACTACCCGATCACCCTCGCGGGCCTGCTGGTCGGCCATCAGCGCCGCCTCGGAGGCTTCCTCGGCATTGCGCGCGACTTCATGCACGGTCGCGGCCATTTCGTTCATGGCGGTGGCAACCTGGTCGGTCTCGACTTTCTGGCTGTTGACCCCGGCACTGGTTTGCTCGGTGACGGCGGAGAGTTCTTCGGCGGCGCTGGCAATCTGGGTGACACCGTCGCTGATGCCACCGATCAGCTCACGCAGGCTGACGGTCATGCGCTGCATGCTGCGCTGCAATTGGCCCATTTCGTCGCGGCGCTGGTCGATGAGGTCGTGGCTGAGGTCGCCACCGGCGATGCGGTCCACGGCGGTCAGGGTGTGGCGCAGCGGAACGATGATCTGCCGGGTGATGGCCCAGGACGCGATCACGCCGAACAGCATCGCCAGCACGGTGGCGAGGGCCAGGGTCGACTTGGCGTTCTTCGATTCGGCATTGCGCAACTGGGTCTGCGACTTGGTCAGGTCCATGCTCAGGTTGAGCAGCTTGGTGCCCTGTTCGCCCATCTGCCGCAGGGCCAGGTCGCTGGCTTCCTGGGCGGTGCCGAACTGCACTACGGCGCCGCGATACACGCTTAGCGATTCGGCGGCGCTGCCCAGATCGGCGTGGTGCTCGCTCGGTACTTTGCCCGGCAGGGCCTTGAGCAGGGTAACCGCCTGGTCGATGGCGGCGAGGGCGGTTTGCTGGAACTCCGGTTTGGCGCTGTAGGTGTAGCCACGCACCTGGAAGCGCGCTTGCTGCAGCAGCTTCGACACTTCAACGGCGTTGTTGAACAGCACGGCGTCGCCGCTTTGCAGCAGCGCCTGCTCGACCTGGGCAATCAGCCCCGCCGCCTTGTCGGCGCTGGCGCCGAGTGCGGAGCGGGCGGCCTCGCGGGCGTCGGCGGCGGCCTTCAGGTCAGCGAAATAACGTTGGTATGCCTGCACGGCTTCGCGCTGCTGTTCCAGGCGCTTGCTGTCTTCGCCTTCGCGGACGCGCTTGCTGACGTTCTGCAGTACACCGTCCAGCGATGCCAGGGCGTTTTCCACCAGGGTGGTCGACGCGGCATCGCGGTTGTGTTCGTAGGCTTGGCGGGCAATGCGCAGAACCTGGGTGCCCTGGTACACCTCGGAAATTTCGCCGAGCTTGTCACCACGGTTGATCACGCCTTCGAGGCCCAGCCAACCGGTGAGAGTGATCACCAGGGTCAGCAGCAAAACGATGCTGAAGCCGATGCCCAGTTTGAGATTGACGCTCACATTACCCAGGTGCTGGGCCATCCAACGGTACATGGTGTGACTCCACTTCGATCGATCAGGCAGGTTCTTTATTCTGGTGTTCCTGCATCGGCGCGGGGTCGCAAAACTGTAGGTGGCAAAAGCGTCTAAACCGGGGCTGAAGGGTTAGCCAATGGTCTTATATAAAGTGTGGGGATTACCTTAGAACAGCCGCGCGAGCAGGGCCGTGACCGCGGTTTCCACCCGGAGAATCCGATCGCCCAGTTGCACCGGTGCCAGCCCGGCTTTGCCGAGCAGGTCGATCTCGTAAGGAATCCAGCCACCCTCCGGACCGATCGCCAGGGTCACCGCTTCGTCCACGCCGCGAGGGCAGGGCGGATGGTTGCCGGGATGGCCGACCAGGCCAAGCGTGCCCTGGGCGATGGCGGGCAAGCGGTCTTCGACGAAGGGCTTGAAGCGCTTCTCGATAATGACCTCGGGCAGCACCGTGTCCCGTGCTTGTTCAAGGCCAAGGATGAGGTTCTCGCGGATCGCCGCGGGTTCGAGGAAGGGGGTTTGCCAGAAGCTCTTTTCCACCCGGTAGCTATTGACCAGCACCAGCTTCGTCACGCCCATGGTGGCGACGGTCTGGAACACCCGGCGGAGCATTTTCGGCCGCGGCAGGGCGAGCACGAGGGTCAGCGGCAGCTTGGCCGGTGGCGGCTGGTCGAAGCTCAGCGAGAGTTCCGCCTCATGGCCTTCCAGCCGTTCGACCGTGGCCTGGCCCATCAGGCCGCCGAGGCGGCCGACGCGCAGGCTGTCACCCACCGCGACGCGGTGGATTTCCTGCATGTGGGTAAAGCGGCGGTCGCTCAGGACCGCCCGGTCGGCCGCGATGAAGTCGGCCTCTTCGAGCAGCAGCAGGTTCACTGTTGGGTCGCTGGCGGCTGGTCGTCAGGGGTGTCGTTGCGTTCGTCATGCTCCTGGCTGCGCTTGCGGATCAAGCTGCCGAACAGCACGCCAATTTCAAACAGCATCCACATCGGTACGGCCAGCAGGGTCTGCGAGAAAATGTCTGGCGGGGTCAGGATCATGCCGACCACGAAGCAGCCGATGATCACGTACGGACGGATCTTGCGCAGGTACTGCACATCGACCACGCCGATCCACACCAGCAGCACCACCGCGACAGGAATCTCGAAGGCGACGCCGAACGCGAAGAACAGCGTCATGACGAAGTCCAGGTAACTGGCGATGTCCGTCATCATCGACACGCCTTCGGGGGTCGCGCTGGCGAAGAAACCGAAGATCAGCGGGAACACCAGGAAATAGGCGAAGGCCATGCCGGCGTAGAACAGGAAGATGCTCGAAACCAGCAGCGGAATGGCGATGCGCTTTTCATGGCGGTACAGGCCCGGCGCGATGAAGCCCCAAATCTGGTGCAGGATGAACGGGATCGCCAGGAACAGCGAAACGATCATGGTCAGCTTGAACGGCGTCAGGAACGGCGAGGCCACGTCGGTGGCGATCATCGTCGCGTTGGCCGGCAGGTGCGCGCGCAGCGGCGCCGAAACCAGGGTGTAGATCTGCTGGGCGAAGGAAAACAGGCCGATGAAGATCAGAAAGACCGCCGCGACGCAGCGCAGCAGGCGAGTACGCAGTTCGGTCAGGTGCGAGACCAGCGGCATGGGCTGGTCGTGTTCCGGAATTTCGCTCATGGGGCTCGCGGCGGTTGGGTCGGTTCGGTGGACGCCGGTTGGGGCGCGTCGGCGGGTGCCGTGGGCGCCGCGGGGGCTTCGGAAATTACGGCGGCGGTGGCGGGAGCCACGGGCTCGCTGCCCGGCGTGGTGGACGGATCGGGCGTCACGCTGCTCGGGTTGAGGATGCGTCGGGCTTCCTGCTCCAGAGAGAGGATGTGCTCGTTGTGCAGTTGCCGACGGATATCGTCAGCGCCGATCTCGCGCTCTACTTCCTGCTTGATCGCGTTGAAGCTGCGCTTGAGGCGCCCGACCCACAGGCCGGCGGTGCGCGCCGCGCCAGGCAGGCGCTCGGGGCCGAGCACCACAAGGGCGACCAGACCGACGAGCAGCAACTCACTGAAGCTGATCCCGAACATGTGTTCACTCTTTCCTTGCAGGTTCAGCGTCCTGAACCTTCTGCGCCTGGCCGTCGATGGTGTGCGGCTGGTTCAGCGGGGTGCCCTGCGGTTGTACTGGTTGGGAAGGTTGCGCGGTTTGCACGGTCGGCTCGGCGGGCTTGTCTTCTTCGTTCATGGCCTTGCGAAAGCCCTTGATCGACTCGCCCAGGTCGCCGCCGAAGTTCTTCAGTTTCTTGGTACCGAATACCAGTACCACGACGACCAGCAGAACAATCCAGTGTTTCCAGTCAAAAATACCCATGGTGCAGTTCCTCGAATGAATTCAGTTAGGCCGATGGCTGGCGGGCCGCCTTTTCGTCGTGGCCGGACAGTCCGAAACGGCGCTCCAGCTCGTCCAGCACGGCTTGCGGGTGCTGGCCCAACGCGGAGAGCATGACCATGCTATGGAACCACAGGTCGGCGGTTTCATAGATGACATCGCTGTAATCTCCGCTGACGGCGGCGTCCTTGGCGGCGATGATGGTTTCCACCGACTCTTCGCCGACCTTCTCCAGGATCTTGTTCAGGCCCTTGTGGTGCAGGCTGGCGACGTAGGAGCTGTCGGGGGCCGCGCCTTTGCGCGATTCCAGCACTTCGGCCAGGCGGGTCAGGGTGTCGCTCATGTCAGTGTCCTGCGCTGTAGATGGCATTCGGGTCTTTGAGGACCGGATCGACGGTTTTCCACTGGCCGTCCTCGAAGACGCGATAGAAGCAGCTTTCGCGGCCGGTATGGCAGGCGATGTGCCCCAGTTGCTCGACCATCAGGATGATCACGTCGGCGTCGCAGTCCAGGCGCATTTCATGCAGCTTCTGCACGTGGCCGGACTCCTCGCCCTTGCGCCACAGTTTGCCACGGGAGCGCGACCAGTAGATGGCGCGCTGCTCGGCGGCGGTCAGGGCCAGCGATTCGCGGTTCATCCAGGCCATCATCAGCACGCGTCCGGTCTTGTGGTCCTGGGCGATGGCCGGCACCAGGCCGTCGCTGTTCCAGTTGATCTCGTCCAGCCAGTCTTTCATCTTCGACTCCAAAAAAGGCCACGGCCCCACGCCGATGCCGCCCGCTAGTGTGCCAGCCGTTCAACCGGCTGGCTATCGACGCACCACCAGGTAAAGGCCCGCCGCCAGCATCAGCCAGGCCGGCCAGGCGCTGGTCGCGGCGAGGTTCTCTGCACCGGCGGCAAGGGTCGCGCCACCGGCCAGCAAGCCGGCGCCGAGCAGGCGCAGGGCCCAGTGGTCGTGCTGTTTCCAGGGCGCGGGAGGGTCGTTGAGGTGGGGTTGCGACATGCGTTCGAGCAGGTCGCGGGTCATGTTGGCGAGGTGCGGCACTTGCTCGACCTGGCTGTGCAGGTTCTGCAGCAGGGTCTTGGGGCTCACCCGCTCGCGCATCCAGCGTTCGAGGAACGGCTGGGCGGTGCTCCACAGGTCCAGGTCGGGATAGAGCTGGCGGCCCAGGCCTTCAATGTTCAGCAGGGTTTTCTGCAACAGAACGAGCTGCGGCTGGACTTCCATGTTGAAGCGCCGCGCGGTCTGGAACAGGCGCATCAGCACCTGTCCAAAGGAGATGTCCTTGAGCGGCTTCTCGAAGATTGGCTCGCACACGGTGCGGATCGCCGCCTCGAATTCGTTGAGCTTGGTCTGCGCCGGCACCCAGCCGGAATCGATGTGCAACTGCGCCACGCGACGGTAGTCGCGCTTGAAGAAGGCGAACAGGTTGCGCGCCAGGTAATCCTGGTCCTCGGGGGTGAGGCTGCCGACGATGCCGCAGTCGATGGCGATGTACTGCGGGCTCCACGGCTTCACGGTGCTGACGAAGATGTTGCCGGGGTGCATGTCGGCGTGGAAGAAGCTGTCGCGGAACACCTGGGTGAAGAAAATCTCCACACCGCGCTCGGCGAGCATCTTCATGTCGGTGCGCTGGTCGGCGAGGGTGGCAAGGTCGGTGACCTGAATACCGTAGATCCGCTCCATCACCAGCACCTTGGGCCGGCACCAGTCCCAGTAGACCTGGGGCACGTACATCATCTCCGAGCCTTCGAAGTTGCGCTTGAGCTGGCTGGCGTTGGCCGCCTCGCGGAGCAGGTCGAGTTCGTCGTAGATGGTTTTTTCGTAATCGCTGACCACTTCCACCGGGTGCAGCAGGCGGGCGTCGGCGGAGACCCGCTCGGCGCCGCGGGCAATCAGGAACAGCCAGGCCAGGTCCTGGGCGATCACCGGCTTGAGGCCGGGCCGCACCACCTTGACCACCACTTCTTCACCGCTCTTGAGGCGGGCGGCGTGGACCTGGGCCACCGAAGCCGAGGCCAGCGGTTCGACGTCGAAGCGGGCGAACACTTCGCCGACCTTGGCGCCGAGCTGTTCTTCGATCAGCGCCACGGCTTTCTGCGAATCGAACGGCGGCACGCGGTCCTGCAGCAGCATCAGTTCGTCGGCGATGTCCGCCGGCAACAGGTCGCGGCGGGTGGAGAGCAACTGGCCGAACTTGATGAAGATCGGCCCGAGGTCCTGCAGCGCCAGGCGCAGGCGCGCGCCACGGCTCAGGTCGAGCTGTTTGCGCGGCAGCCAGCGCCACGGCATGAACAGCCGCAAGGCGGCCAGCCACCAGGGCAGGGGCAGGTCGAACAGCAGGTCATCGAGACGGTAGCGGATCACGACGCGCTGGATGCGCAACAGACGGCGGACGGCAAGCAGCTTCATGCGTTATCGCTGGATTCAAGGGATCGGGCAAGGCGCTCGATGCGCGCCTCGAGGCGTTCAATGTCGAGCTTGAGGGTGTCGAGTTCGCCGAAGCGGGCTTCGGCTTCACGCTGGCCAACCAGCGTGCGGGATTCTTCGGCCAGGTATTCGGAGGCGGTCTGGCTCAGGCTGGTCAGGCTCTGGCGGGTCCACTTCGCGCTGTTGCGCAGGTGGCCGCTGAGCAACTGGGTTGCCACCGGACCGAGCCAGCGGGAGACTTCGTACTCCCAGTCCAGCTCCAGGTCCTGCAGCACGCCAACCAGATCCAGCAACACCGCGCTGTCGCCTTCCAGCTCGACCTGCGGGCTGTGCAGCACGGCGGTCTTGTCCTGGCTCAGGGCCAGTTGCACCAGGCTGGTGGCCGGGGCGCGGAGGGTGCAGTCGGCCGGGTTGAGCCACTGGCTGGCCAGCAGCAGGCCTTCATCGCTGGGCAGGATGAACAACTGCAAGGCGGGCTGGCGGCAGTCGATGGCAATGACTTTGCCATCGAGTGGCGCCAACCGCGGCAATGCGGTGCTGTCCAGGCGCAGGACACGGTTGAGGCCGTGTTCGACGCTGGCGAGAAGGCCGGCCAGCAGCATCAGGGCTTGATACCGCGGTGCAGGGCGACGATGCCGTTGGTCATGTTGTGGTAGGTGACGCGGTCGAAGCCGGCGTCGACCATCATGGCCTTGAGGGTTTCCTGGTCGGGGTGCATGCGGATCGATTCGGCCAGGTAACGGTAGCTTTCCGAGTCGTTGGTGATCAGCTTGCCGGCCAGCGGCATGAAGGCGAAGGAGTACGCGTCGTAGACCTTGGACATGAAGGTGCTGGTCGGCTTGGAGAATTCCAGCACCAGCAGGCGGCCGCCCGGCTTGAGGACGCGCAGCATCGAGCGCAGGGCATCTTCTTTATGGGTGACGTTGCGCAGGCCGAAGGCGATGGTCACGCAGTCGAAATGGTTGTCCGGGAAAGGCAGTTTTTCCGCGTCGGCCTGGACGAACTCGACGTTGCCGGCCACGCCCAGATCGAGCAGGCGGTCACGGCCGACCTTGAGCATCGAGGCGTTGATGTCGGCCAGTACGACCTGGCCGGTGGGGCCGACCAGATGGGAGAACTTGCGGGTCAGGTCACCGGTACCGCCGGCGATATCCAGCACCCGATTGCCGCTGCGCACACCGGACAGCTCGATGGCAAAGCGCTTCCACAGGCGGTGCATGCCGACGGAAAGCACGTCGTTCATCAGGTCGTATTTGGCGGCTACGGAGTGGAAAACCTCGGCGACTTTGTCGGCCTTCTGGCTTTCGGGCACGCTCTTGTAGCCGAAATGGGTGGTGGGTTCGGCGTTGTCGCCGTTGCGCTGGTCGTTCATATCGCTTCACCGGGAAAAATTACTGGCCATTCTAGGGCGTGCGGCTGGATTTGTCTTTGGCGGGGTGTGTCGCGGCGCGGGGCGTAGGCATAATGCGCGAGTATGCCCTTGCAGCCAGGATCAAGTGAATGACCCAGATCAGCGTTGAACGTAAACACAGCCTCGGCCGCGATGCCGCCCGTCAGAAGGCTGAGGCCCTGGTGGAAAAACTGTCCAGCCAGTACGACCTCAAGGCTGAATGGAAAGGCGACCGGGTCGAGGTCAAGCGCAGCGGTGCCAACGGCAGTGTCGAGATCGGCGACGACAGCATTCGCGTCGAACTGAAACTGGGCATGATGCTGTCGATGATGGGCGGCACCATCAAGGCCGAAATCGAACGCGCCCTCGACAAGGCGCTCGCCTGACGGTTCGCGAGCGGCAAGCTACAAAACGCTGCGGCCCTGCCCGCAGCCTCACCTCCATCACAGCCCCTTGCAGCTTGAAACTTGCAGCTTGCCGCTGCCGTTAGGGTGTGAATTCTAATTTTTCTCCTTACTTTTACGCTCAGGCCCCCGATTCCGTGGGCAGTTCTTCCATTCCGTCACGAGTGCGAGGTGCAGAGCATGGCCAAAGTGATCCTGAAGAAAAAAGACGATATTCAAAACAGCCTGACTGACGTCCGCGGCTACGCGCGCAAAATCTGGCTGGCCGGTCTGGGTGCCTACACCCGGGTAGGCCAGGAGAGCGCCGGCTACGTCAAGGACCTGATCAAGGCGGGTGAAGTGGTCGAGAAGCGTGGCAAGAAACGCCTCGATCACGAGCTCGATGCCGCCAACGGCGAGATCGATTCAGCGAAGCAAGAACTTCGCAGTGTGAAGGGCAAAGTCGAAGTCCAACTGGACAAAATCGAAAAGGCTTTCGACACACGGGTGGCCAGCGCCTTGAATCGCATCGGCATTCCGTCTAAACATGACGTGGAGGCACTTTCTGCCAAGCTCGATGAGCTGACGGCGTTGCTCGAACGTGTCACGGCAAAAAAATAAGGAGAGCGGGATGGCTGGCAAGAAAAATACTGAAAAAGAAGGCAGCTCCTGGATTGGGGGAATCGAGAAGTACTCCCGCAAAATCTGGCTGGCTGGTCTGGGTATCTACTCGAAGATCGACCAGGAAGGCGCCAAGACGTTCGACGACCTGGTCAAGGAAGGCGAGAAGGCCGAGAAGCAGGCGAAGAAGGGCGTTGACGCCGTGAAAGACGGCGCCAAGGACAGCGCTAAATCCGCGACCTCGCGCGTTACCGATGCGAAGGACCGTGCGCTGGGCAAATGGAGCGAGCTGGAAGGCGCATTCGACAAGCGCCTGAACAGCGCCATCTCGCGTCTCGGCGTGCCGAGCCGCAATGAGATCAAGGCGTTGCACAGCAAGGTCGACACGCTGACCAAGCAGATCGAGAAGCTTACCGGTGCATCGGTCACGCCGATTTCCGCGAAGTCCTCGACCGCGAGCAAGGCTGCGGCCAAACCGCTGGCCAAGGCTGCACCGAAAGCGGCTGCCAAGCCTGCGGCGAAAACCGCTGCGGCCAAGCCGGCTGCCAAGACTGCAGCGGCCAAGCCTGCAGCAGCCAAGACCGCTGCCGCAAAACCTGCGGCGGCAAAACCGGCTGCCAAACCTGCGGCGAAACCCGCGGCCAAGCCGGCAGCAGCCAAGCCTGCTGCGGCGAAAAAGCCAGCGGTGAAAAAGGCAGCGGCGCCGAAACCGGCCGCCAAGCCGGCTGCTCCGGCGGCCAGCGCTGCCCCGGTGGCACACGCCGCTCCGGCTGCCAGCGCCGCACCAGCAGCGCCGGCGCCTTCGGCTCCGACCCCAACCAGCCAGACCTGATCACAGGCGGCTGCAAGCAAAACGCCCGGCTTAGTGCCGGGCGTTTTACTTTGTGCTGTGGGGCCTCATCACTGGCTTGCCAGCGATCAGCATAGGTATCTATGCAGCGATAAGGCCCCCAACTTCACCCCTCCAGATACCTCAACGCCAGCTGCTCCGCCGCATGCCGTGACGGCGGTTCCAGGTGCGGCGCCACCAGCATCATGACCTGATACACCACGATCCCCACTTCCGCATCCTTGGCCAGCACGCGCTGGTAATCCAGCGAGAACAGCAGCGTCAGGGTGATCTGCTCCACCAGTTGCCCCAGCGCGCGGGTGTCGCTTGTTATCTGTCCTTGTGCCTTGAGGCTGGCCAGCAACGCGGCGAGGGTGCGTTTCAGGGCGTTGAGCAGGCTGCGCATGTCGCGGGCCAGTTTCGGCAGGCGGCCGGTCAGGTTCGACAGGTCCTGGAACAGGAAGCGGTACTGCGCCATGCGCTCGACGATCAGGTGCAGGAACAGCCAGTAGTCCTCGGCGTCCAGGCGCACTTCGAGCGGTGGGTCGAGCAGCGGCGTCAGTTCCTCCGCGAAGCGTTCGAACAACCCCAGCACCAGCGGCTCCTTGCCGTGGAAGTGGTAGTACAGGTTGCCGGGGCTGATGCCCAGCTCGTTGGCGATTTCCAGTGTCGAGACGTTCGGCTCGCCCTGCCGGTTGAACAGGTGCAGGGCGCATTCGAGGATACGGTCGCGGGTCTTCATCCAGTCCTCGTGTTCAACGCACCAGCACGTATTTGCCGGGTGCGGGGTCCATGGCCGGGTAGCTGGCGCTGCCCAGGGTTGCATCGGTTTCGCGTTGGGCGCCGGAGCGCTCCTGAATCCACGCCAGCCACAACGGCCACCAACTGCCATCGGCTTTTTCGGCGTCGTAGTACCAGGCACGCGGGTCGCTGCTCAGTTTCGGGTTGTGCACGTAGTGCGACTTGGGATTGCCCGGCGGGTTGAGGATGCTCTGCACATGTCCGCTGTTGGACAGCACGAAACGGCGGTCGCCCCCCAGCAGCAGGGTCGAGCGGTACACCGCGTCCCAGGGCGTGATGTGGTCGTTGTTGCCGGCCACGTGGAAGCTGTCGACGGTGATCTTCTGCAGGTCGATCGGCGTGCCGCAGACTTCCAGCCCGGCCGGGCGGGTCAGCGGGTTGTACTTGAAGAAGTCCAGCAGGTCGCCGTGCAGGGCCGCCGGCAGGCGGGCGCTGTCGTTGTTCCAGTAGAGGATGTCGAACGGCGCTGGCGCCTTGCCGAGCAGGTAGTTGTTGACGAAGTAGTTCCAGATCAGGTCGTTGGGCCGCATCCAGGCGAACACCCGGCTCATCTCGCCACCGTCGAGCACGCCCTGCTGATAGGAGCGGCGTTTGGCCGCTTCGAGGGTTTGCTCGTCGGCGAACAGGCTGGCCGGGCTGTCCAACTGGCTGTCGAGCAGGCTGACCAGGTAAGTCGCGCTGTGCACCCGGCGCAGTTGCCGCTTGGCTTGCAGATGGCCCTGCAGCGCGGCCATGGTCAGGCCGCCGGCACAGGCGCCCATCAGGTTGACGTCGCGGCTGCCGGTAATCGAACGGCAGACGTTCATGGCTTCCTCGACCGCGGCCACATAACTCGACAGGCCCCATTCGCGATGCCGCGGATCGGGGTTGCGCCAACTGACGGCGAAGGTCTGCAGGCCGTTCTTGAGCATGTACTGGATGAAGCTGTTGGCCGGGCTCAGGTCGAAGATGTAGAACTTGTTGATCTGCGGTGGCACCACCAGGATGGGTCGGGCGTACTGTTTTTCGCTCATCGGGCTGTACTGGATCAGTTCCAGCAGTTCGTTGCGAAACACCACCGCGCCGGGGGTGACGGCGAGGTTGCGGCCCACCTCGAAGGCATCCCGGGCAACCTGGCGCGGCATGCCGTTGTTGTGGCGCAGGTCGTCGAGCAGGTGGCTAACACCGCGTACCAGGCTCAGCCCGCCGGAATTGAACAGCTCCTTGATCGCCAGTGGATTGAGCAGGGTGTTGCTCGGCGACACGGCGTCGTTGAGCAGCGAGAACAGGAAATGCGCGCGGGCGCGGTCGTCCTCGTTCAACTGGCTTTCGTCGATCCACAGGCGGGTCTGTTTCTGCCAGCTCAGGTAGGCCTGCAGGCCGCGTCTGTAGAACGGGTTATGGTCCCAGGCCGGATCGCTGAAGCGGGTGTCGCGGGGGTTGGGCTGGTGCGGGGTATCGCCCAGCAGCACCCGGCCCAACTGGCCGCCCAGCGCCAGCAGATGGCTGGCGGTGTGGAGCGGGTGGCGCAGCCCATGGCGGCTGACGTTGCGCAGGGTCGAGAGCAGGTCGCGGCCGCGCAGGCCGGTGATCGCACTCTGCACGTTGATATAGGCGGCGGGGGTTGGCGCCACCGCATTCACGGGTTTGTCTTTCATCCGGCAACACTCCGTCGTCGAGCCATCAAGAACTGAACCTAAGTAACGAGCGGCCCCCACCTCGACCAGCGCACTTGCATGCTTCGGCGATCCTGCCGAAGGTGCAAGCGATGAGGGGCGGTTCAGGCGCTCGGGGCGGGCCGAGGGTGCATGACGGCGCGTTGGCGCTCCTGCTGCAGGAACTTCATGATGATCGGCGCCACAGCCTCGGCACGAGTAATCAGGAATAAATGACCATCGTCGATTATGTGTAGCTGGGCATTGGGGATTCGCCAAGCCAGCAGGCGCATATTGATCAACGGAATCAGCGGGTCGTCGTCGCCGGCCAGCACCAGGGTCGGCTGCTGGATCTTGTGCAGCCAGTGGACGCTGGTCCAGCCGAGGCCGGCAAACAGTTGCCAGTAATAGCCGAGCTTGCCCGAGGAACGCACCTTGGACGCGTGGGACAGCGCCAGGTCAGGGTCACGGCGGAAGGCGCCGCCGTAGATTTCCGGGGCGATGCGGATCACGTGGGAGGGCTGCACGTAGCGTCGCGGGCTGGCCATCAACCACAACACCTTCGGCTTGCCCGGGACCATCACCGCACCGGCGGCGGTGGCCGCCAGCACCAGTTTCTTGCAGCGCTCGGGGTAATCGTGAGCGAACTGCTGGGCCAGGGCGCCGCCCCAGGACACGCCGATGACATTGACCTGGCCGTAGTCCAGGTAATCGAGCATGCGCGCGGTCAGTTTGGCCAGGCCGGGAAAACGGTAGGGATGGCGCGGCGTCGACGAACCGCCCACGCCGGGGACATCGAAGGCGATGACTTCAAGATCGGGATCCAGCGCCTGGACGAACGGAAACACCAGTTCCAGGTTGGCGCCGATGCCATTGAACACCAGCAAGGGCGTCAAGTGCGGCTTGCCGGGGCGAACCGCGGTACGGATGGTCTGGCCATCCAGGTCGACGGTTCGGAAGATGTACGGTTGCGGCATGCGCGGGCCCTGTTAGCGGTAAAGCGCCGCCCGCACGAGGCGGGCGGCGCGACAGATTTCAACGTTCGTGAACATAGGTGCCCGGCGCTGCTTCGCCTGCCGGGTAGGCTTTGTTGCCGAGAGTGGTCGGCGACTTCTTCAGTTCGCCGGAGCGCTCGGCCAGCCAGGTCTGCCAGTACAGCCACCAGGAGTCGGTGTGCTTGCTGGAGTTTTCCTGCCAGTGGTCGGCCTCGGCCGGCATCTCGCTGCTGGTCATGTAGCGCGCCTTGGGGTTGCCCGGCGGGTTGAGGATGCTCTGGATGTGCCCGCTGTTGGACAGCAGGAACTCGACGTTGCCGCCGAACAGTTGCGCCGACTTGTAGCAGGACTTCCACGGGGTGATGTGGTCGTTGGTGCCGGCCACGCAGAAGATGTCGGTGGTGACCTGTTTGAGGTCGATCGGCGTGCCGCAGACTTCCAGGGCGTCGGCGCGCACCAGCGGGTTGTTCTTGAACATCTCGATCAGGTCGCCGTGGAAGGCGGCCGGCAGGCGCGTGGTGTCGTTGTTCCAGAACAGGATGTCGAACACCGGCGGCTCGTTGCCCAGCAGGTAGTTGTTGACCCAGTAGTTCCAGATCAGGTCGTTGGGCCTCATCCAGGCGAACACCTTGGCCATGTCGCGGCCTTCCAGCACCCCGGCCTGGTAGGAATGGCGCTTGGCGGCTTCGAGGGTCTGCTCGTCGACGAACAGCGCGACCTGGGTGTCGAGGGTGGTGTCGAGCACGCTCACCAGCAAGGTCATGGCGTTGACCTTCTTCTCGCCCAGCGCGGCGTAATGGCCGACCAGCGCGGTGCAGGTGATGCCGCCGGAGCAGGCGCCGAGCATGTTCAGATCTTTGCTGCCGGTGATCGCCAGCACCACATCCACGGCTTCTTTTAGCGCGTCGATGTAGGTGGACAGGCCCCACTCACGCTGGGCCTTGGTCGGGTTGCGCCAACTGACGATGAAGGTCTGCACGGTGGAGCGCAGGCAGAAGCGCGCCAGGCTCTTTTCCGGGCTGAGGTCGAAGACGTAGAACTTGTTGATTTGTGGCGGCACCACCAGCAGCGGCTTCTCGTGCACCTGCTCGGTGATTGGGCTGTACTGGATCAGCTCCAGCACGTCGTTGCGATAGACCACCGAGCCTTCGCTGGTGCCGAGGTTCTTGCCGACCTCGAAGGCGTCCATGTTCACTTGGCTGGGCATGCCGCCGTTGTGCACCATGTCCTTGGCCAGGTTGGAGAGGCCGTCGAGCAGGCTCTTGCCGCCGGTTTCGAAGAAGCGTTTGACCGCTGCCGGGTTGGCCGCGCTGTTGGTCGGCGCCATGGCTTCGGTCATCAGGTTGATGACGAAGTGGGCGCGGCTGATGTCGGTGGGTGAAAGGTTGCTGTCGCCGATCCAGTCGTGCAGTTCCTTGCGCCAGGCCAGGTAGGTCTGCAGGTAGCGGCGGTACAGCGGGTTCTGGCT
Organism: Pseudomonas sp. 5P_5.1_Bac1; assembly: GCF_025466015.1. Classification (NCBI taxonomy): domain Bacteria; kingdom Pseudomonadati; phylum Pseudomonadota; class Gammaproteobacteria; order Pseudomonadales; family Pseudomonadaceae; genus Pseudomonas; species Pseudomonas sp. 5P_5.1_Bac1. The sequence continues at coordinate 221,105 of NZ_JANLNX010000091.1, forward strand.
CCAGGCCGGATCGTTGAAGCGCCGGTCGTCGCCTTCCGGCTGCAGGCTGGACTTGCCGAAGATCACGTCCTTCAGCTCCATGCCGAAGTGCGCGACGTGCTTGGCACTGTGCAGCGGTTGCCGGATGGCCTGGCGAAGCACCATCCGAGCAGAAGTCAGCAAATCCTTGCGGCGCAAGCCTATGACCGGGTTCAGACCCAGGGTGTTCTCCGAGGCTTGGCGCTGCAGGTCATCGTTATTCTTGTTACTCATCTACGACGCTCCGTTGTCCTGAGACGAGTACCGGCTCGGCTGTTGGCGTTACACAGACGAAGCCCCGGTACTGCTGCTCGGGTGACCAGTGATAACGAATTGCGGTCTTGCGGCCGGATGTGAGCGACGATGAGCCGTGCGGGTTTTTCTGCGTGAGAAGACTGCCTGCTTTCGCTCGCGACCTCTACATACCAGCCCGTTCCCTGCCCTGTTGCCGATGCAGAGAACTTGCCAGATCCATTGGTTACCCGACTTTCCAGTTATGCGCAAGCCGGCCAGTCGCTGGCCGGTGCCAGAGGCATTCAAGCAGATCGAATTAGAAAATGCGCTCTAAAACAGGAGAGTGCCGGACTAGAGCATCAGCTTGATGACAGATTCGGAGGGGTCGCGGGATTTGCCGGCTTCGGCGAGTTCCTGCAGGTAGTCGGACCAGAGTGCTTCCTGGCGCAGGCAGAGCTGTTCGAGGTATTCCCAGGTGAACAGGCCGCTGTCATGGCCGTCGTCGAAGCTCAGTTTCAGTGCGTACTGACCGGCTGGTTCGACCTTGCTCAAGCCAACGTTGATCTTGCCAAATTGCAGGATGGGATTGCCGTGGCCCTGGACCTCGGCGGAGGGGGAATGTACCCGCAGGAATTCGGCGGGCAGGTTGTAGACCTCATCGGGACCGTAGGTCAGGGACAGGGTCTTCGAGGCTTTGCGAAGGTTGATGGCGGTAGGCAAACGGGACATGACGGGCTCCTTGGCGACAGGCCCAAACTACAAGCTGCAAGCGGATCACGTCCAGCTTGCAGCTTGGGGCTTGAAACGCGCGGCTGTCCTTAGAGGATGTAGCGCGACAGGTCTTCGTTCTGCGCCAGCTCGCCGAGGTGGCTGTTGACGTACTCGGCGTCGATGCGGATCGGCGTTTCGCTATGGGCGCTGGCCAGGTCGCCGGCGCTGAACGATACCTCTTCGAGCAGACGCTCAAGCAGGGTGTGCAGGCGACGGGCACCGATGTTCTCGGTCTTCTCGTTGACCTGCCAGGCGATCTCGGCCAGGCGCTTGATGCCTTCGGCGGCGAACTCGATGTTCAGGCCTTCGGTCTTCAGCAACTCGCGGTACTGCTCGGTGAGCGAGGCGTGCGGTTCGCTGAGGATGCGCTCGAAGTCTTCCGGGGTCAGCGCCTTGAGTTCGACGCGGATCGGCAGGCGGCCTTGCAGCTCGGGCACCAGGTCGCTCGGCTTGCTCAGGTGGAAAGCGCCGGAAGCGATGAACAAGATGTGGTCGGTCTTGACCATGCCCAGCTTGGTATTGACGGTGCAGCCCTCGATCAGCGGCAGCAGGTCGCGCTGCACGCCTTCGCGGGACACATCGGCGCCGCCGACATTGCCGCGCTTGGCCACCTTGTCGATTTCGTCGATGAACACGATGCCGTGCTGCTCGACCGCTTCGAGGGCCTTGGCCTTGAGCTCTTCCTCGTTGACCAGGCGCCCGGCTTCTTCGTCACGCACCAGCTTGAGCGCTTCCTTGACCTTGAGCTTGCGGCTCTTGCGCTTGCCCTTGCCCATGTTGGCGAACAGGCTCTGCAACTGGTTGGTCATCTCTTCCATGCCCGGCGGGGCGGAAATATCGACGCCCGCGGACTCGGCGATTTCGATCTCGATTTCCTTGTCGTCCAGCTGACCTTCGCGCAGGCGCTTGCGGAACAACTGGCGGGTGTTCGAATCGGCTGGCGCCGGATCATCGTTGAAGCCAGCCCGCGCCGGAGGCAGCAGGGCGTCGAGGATACGGTCTTCGGCGGCGTCTTCGGCGCGGTGGCGGACGCGGATGATTTCCTGCTCGCGGAGCATCTTGATCGCGGCATCGGCGAGGTCACGGATGATCGACTCGACGTCGCGGCCGACATAGCCGACTTCGGTGAACTTGGTCGCTTCGACCTTGATGAACGGCGCATTGGCCAGCTTGGCCAGGCGACGGGCGATCTCGGTTTTGCCGACACCGGTCGGGCCGATCATCAGGATGTTCTTCGGGGTCACTTCGACGCGCAGTTCGGCGGGCAGTTGCATGCGGCGCCAGCGGTTGCGCAGGGCAATGGCGACGGCGCGCTTGGCGTCGTCCTGGCCAATGATGTGACGGTTGAGTTCGTGAACGATCTCGCGGGGGGTCATGGACATGGTAGTGGTCGTCCCTTGGCGGTGAAATCAGCGTGGAAAAGCCCGGTGGTCGTCACCGGGCGCCAGAACAGCTGATTACTCGGCCAGGTCCTGCTCCTCGATGGTCAGGTTGTGGTTGGTGAACACGCAGATGTCACCGGCGATATTCAGGGCGGTCTCGGTGATTTCCCGGGCCGACAGATCGGTCTTGTTCAGCAGGGCGCGGGCCGCGGCCTGGGCGAAGCCGCCACCGGAGCCCATGGCGATCAGGCCGTCCTCGGGTTCGACCACGTCACCGTTGCCGGTGATGATCAACGAGGCGTCCTTGTTGGCGACCGCGAGCATGGCTTCCAGGCGGCTCAGGGAACGGTCGGTACGCCATTCCTTGGCCAGCTCGACGGCGGCGCGAATCAGGTGACCCTGGTGTTTTTCCAGTTGGCCTTCGAAGCGTTCGAACAGGGTGAAGGCGTCGGCGGTGGCGCCGGCGAAACCGGCGATGACCTGGCCGTGGTACAGGCGGCGCACCTTCTTGGCGTTGCCTTTCATCACGGTGTTGCCGAGGGAAACCTGGCCGTCGCCGCCCATGACGACTTTGCCGTGGCGACGAACTGAAACGATGGTGGTCAAGGGAGAGTCTCCACGCAGCGGGGCGAAAATGCCTGTGCAGACTCATATGGGGGTGGGGGGAAATATTTCAACCGTGGGAGACGGGCGGTTGGACCTTGGTCGCACTTCGTGCTTCGCACAAACCCCGTAGGAGCGAGCTTGCTCGCGATAGCGTTAGCAAAGATGCCGGCACGCTGCGCGATCGCGAGCAAGCTCGCTCCTACAGGGGGTGGGGGGAGGGGGCAATCAGCCCTCGTGGCTGATATGCCCATCCACCACGGTGAAGCGCACCGCGCCCGGCAGGCAGTGGCCGATGAACGGGCAGTTGTCGCCTTTGGAGCGCCATTGCTCGCCCGCCACGGTGGAGGCTTGCGGGTCGAACAGCACCAGGTCCGCAGCCGCGCCGACGCGCAGTTCGCCCGCCGGCAGGCGCAGCGCCGCGGCAGGACCAGCGGACAGACGCTGGAGCAAGGTCGGCAGGTCGAGCAGGCCGTCTTCCACCAGGGTCATGGCCAGCGGCAGCAGCAGTTCGACACTGCTGATACCCGGCTCGGTAGCGCCGAACGGCGCCAGCTTGGCGTCGCGCTCATGGGGCTGGTGATGGCTGGAAATCGCCTGGATCACCCCGGACTTCACCGCTTCGCGCAGGCCGTCGCGGTCGGCGCGGGTGCGCAGCGGCGGTTGCACGTGGTACAGGCTGGAGAAGTCCACCAGCGCTTCGTCGGTGAGGATCAACTGGTACAGGGCGACATCGGCGGTCACCGGCAGACCGCGGGCCTGGGCCTGGGCGATCAGTTGGGCGCCGCGGGCGCTGGTCAGTTGGCTGAAGTGCGCGCGCACGCCGGTCTGTTCCACCAGCAGCAGGTCGCGGGCGAGGGCCACGGTCTCGGCGGTTTCCGGGATGCCCGGCAGGCCGAGGAAGCTGGCCATCGCGCCTTCGTGCGCCAGGCCGCCGTGGGCCAGGTCGCGGTCCTGGGAGTGGAAGATCACGGTCAGGTCGAAGGTGGCCGCGTATTCCAGCGCCCGGCACAGGGTGCGGGTGTTGCGGAAACTTTCCAGGCCATTGCCGAAGGCGACGCAACCGGTGTCGCGCAGGGCCACCAGTTCGGCCAGTTGCTCGCCTTCCAGACCCTTGCTCAGGGCGCCGATCGGGAACACCTTGGCATGGCCGGCTTCGCGGGCGCGGTCGAGGATCAGCTCGGCGACCGCCGAGGTGTCCAGCACCGGTTTGGTGCGCGGCGGGCAGCACAGGCTGGTGACGCCACCGGCAGCGGCGGCGCGGGTTTCGCTGGCGATGGTGCCCTTGCGGCTGTAGCCGGGCTCGCGCAGCGAGACGCTGAGGTCGACCAGGCCAGGCGCGGCGACCAGGCCCTTGGCGTCGAGGCAGCGGGCAGCGCTGAAGCCGGCGGGGGCGGCACCGATGGCAACGACCTTGCCGCCATCGATGTGCAGGTCGGTGACCTGGTCCAGGCCGCTGTTGGGGTCGATGACCCGGGCGCCGAGGATTCTGAGGGTCACTGGGCGTTCTCCTGCTCGAATTGACGTTGGGCGTTCTGCCCGCTCATGGCCATGGACAGCACCGCCATGCGGACGGCGATGCCGTAGGTAACCTGGTTGAGGATCACCGAATGGGCGCCGTCGGCCACCGCCGACTCGATTTCCACGCCGCGGTTGATCGGGCCGGGGTGCATGACGATGGCGTCCGGCTTGGCGCCGGCCAGGCGCGCGGTGGTCAGGCCGAACAGGCGGTAGAACTCGCCTTCGCTGGGCAGCAGGCCGCCGGCCATGCGCTCACGCTGCAGGCGCAGCATGATCACCACGTCGACGTCCTTCAGGCCTTCTTCGAGGTTGGTGTAGACCTTCACGCCGTACTGCTCGATACCGATCGGCAGCAGGGTTTTCGGGCCGATCACGCGGATGTCCGGGCAACCGAGGGTCTTCAGCGCGAGCATGTTCGAGCGCGCCACCCGCGAGTGCAGGATGTCGCCGACGATGGCCACCGACAGGTTTTCGAAGCCACCCTTGTGCCGACGAATGGTCAGCATGTCGAGCATGCCCTGGGTCGGGTGGGCGTGGCGGCCGTCACCGCCGTTGATGATCGCCACTTCCGGGCAGACGTGCTCGGCGATGAAGTGCGCCGCGCCGGAGTCGCCGTGGCGGACCACGAACATGTCGGCGGCCATCGCTTCGAGGTTGCGCAGGGTGTCAAAGAGGGTTTCGCCCTTGCTGGTCGAGGAGGTCGACACGTTCAGGGTGATCACGTCCGCCGACAACCGCTGAGCGGCCAGTTCGAAGGTGGTACGGGTGCGGGTGGAGTTCTCGAAGAACACGTTGCAGACGGTCTTGCCGCGCAGCAACGGGACTTTTTTCACCGCCCGGGCGCCGACTTCGAGGAACGAGTCGGCGGTGTCGAGGATTTCGGTGAGCAGCTCGCGGGGCAGGCCGTCGAGCGAGAGGAAGTGGCGTAGCTGGCCCTGGTCATTGAGCTGCAGCGGGCGCTTGGCGTCGAGTGGCGTCATCGCGGGGGACTCTTAAAGGGCGGAAGCGGAGGCGAGGTCCTGGCGCTCGAGGACGAGCGGCGCGGGGCCGAGCAATTTTACCCGTTCATGGGCGGCCAGCGACAGGGTGGCGCCGACCACGTTCGGCCGGATCGGCAGTTCGCCGGCGTCCAGGTCGAGCAGGCAGACCAGGGTCACGCTGGCCGGGCGGCCATAGTCGAACAGTTCATTGAGGGCGGCGCGGATGGTCCGGCCGCTCATCAGCACGTCGTCCACCAGCACCAGGTGCTGGCCTTCGATCTCGAACGGCAGCTCGGACGGGCGCACCTGCGGGTGCAGGCCGTTCTGGCTGAAGTCGTCGCGGTAGAACGAAACATCGAGGGTGCCGAGGGCGGCGTCGCTGCCCAGTTCGTCCAGTAGCGCCTTGGCGACCCAGACACCGCCGGTACGGATACCGATGTAGCGGGGTTCGGCGATGTTGCGGCGGCTCAGATGGGCGCGAAGGTCAACGGCCATCTGCCGGATCAGTTCGGCGGGATTGGGTAGGCTCATGCGTGCTCCTCAAATGGCCGGGGCAGAGGGCTGGCCCGGCTTGATACGTTACGACTGCGCGGGATTGGCCTCCAGCCAGCCCTGCAGCAGCAGGGCGGCGGCGATGGCATCGACCGGGTTGTCGCGATAACTGCCGCGCTGGCCACCACGGGCCATGCGCTCGCCCTTGGCCTCGAAGGTGGTCAGGCGTTCGTCGTGGGTGTGTACCGGCAGGTTGAAGCGGCCGTTCAGGCGGCGGGCGAACTTTTCGGCGCGCGCGCTCATTTCGCTGGGCGTGCCGTCCATGTTCAGCGGCAGGCCGACCACCAGGGCGTCGGGTTGCCATTCCTTGATCAGTTTTTCGATCTGGCTCCAGTCCGGCACGCCGTTCTGCGCCTTCAGCGTGCACAGCTCGCGGGCCTGGCCGGTGATCATCTGGCCGACGGCGACGCCGATCTGCTTGCTGCCGTAGTCGAAACCCAGCAGCAGACGAAGTTCGGCCATCAGGCGTGCCCCGCCTGGCTGGTGAGCAGGTGCAGGTTGATGCCGAGCTGCGCGGCGGCGGCGTCGAGGCGCAGCTCGCAGGCGATGCCAAAGAGGATTTCGGGGTCGAACGGGCAATTCAGCCAGGCGTTGTCGGCCAGTTCCGCTTCCAGTTGCCCGGCTTCCCAGCCGGCGTAGCCGAGGGTGATCAGGCTCTGGCGCGGGCCGCTGCCGTCGGCTATGGCAAACAGCACGTCTTGCGAGGTGGACAGCGACAGGCCATCGAGTTCGATGGTGGCCTGGTAGGACTTCTCACTGGTGTGCAGCACGAAACCGCGGTCGGTCTGGACCGGGCCGCCGATGTAGATCGGCACGTTCGCGCTGGCGGGCGATGGCTCGACCTCCGGCTGCAACTGCTCGAGGATATCGGCCAGGGTCAGCTCCTGCGGACGGTTGATCACCAGGCCCATGGCACCGTTGGCGTTGTGCTCGACGATGTAGGTCAGGGTCTGCGCGAAATTCGGGTCCGCCATGTGCGGCATGGCGATCAGGAACTGGTGCTTGAGGTAAGTCGGGCTGAGGTTTTTCATAGCTATGTAGTGTGGCGGCGAGGCGCCGGACTGACAAGCCGCGCCACGGCCTTAATTGCTCGACAGGCGGTCGCCACGGGCGAAGCGCCAGGTGCGGATGATTTCCAGCCGGTCGATGTCGTTCAGGTCGCCGGTGAACGGCGCAAAAGGCGCGGCCAGGCGGACGATGCGCTGTGCCGCCTGGTCCAGCAGCGGCTGGCCGGACGACTCCAGCACCAGCACCTCGTAGAGCGAGCCGTCGCGGTTGATCGACACCATCAGCCGCAGGCTGCCGTAGATCTGCTGGCGGCGGGCTTCGTCGGGGTAATTCAGGTTGCCGATGCGCTCGACCTTCTTGCGCCACTCGTCCTTGTACCAGGCGCCCTTGTCGCGCATGGTCGAGGCGGCGCTGATGCGGTGGATACGCGGGCGCTTGGCATAGAGCTGTTGTTCATTGGCCAGTTCAGCTTCGAGGCTGGCGATCTGGTCGGATAGCTGCGAGCTGTCGAAGTCCGGGGTGGTGGCCTTGGGCGCCTGCTGGGGCTTGGCTTCCTTGGGGGTGTTCTGGACTTTCTGCGGCTTCGGCGCGACGGTGGTGACCACGGCCTTGGCCGGCGGCGGCGGGACATCTTCCTGGCGCGATACCGGCGGCGGGGTGACCTTGTTCACCTTGCTGTCCTGGAACGGCGCCACCTCGGTGGTCTTCGGCACCTCGGCCTTGTCCAGCGTGCCGGCGCCCTGCTGGTTTTCCTGGGCGAGGAAATCAGCTTTTTTCGGCGCCACTTCGCTCTTGAAGGTCGCCAGGGTGATTTCCATGGTCCGGCGGATTTCTTCGGGCTTGGCGAAGGTGAAACTCACCCCGAGGATCAGCGCCAGGTGCAGCAGGGCGGCCACGAACAGGGTAAAACCCAGGCGGTCCGCCGCGCGAACGCGGGGCGGGGCAAAGTCGGCGGGGAGTTCGGCGGGAAGCGTCATCGATAGTCCAGCAGCCGGGATGAACCGGCGGAGCAGGGTGCCCAGGTCGTGAAAGACCGGCATGATAACCCACTCCGTACGGTTTCCCCTTGTCGTCGGTCAGCGTGCCTTGAGCTTGCGATCGATGGCGTCCATCAGTTGCGCGCCGATCTTGGTGCCATAGGCGTTGTCGATTTCGCGAATGCAGGTCGGGCTGGTGACGTTGATTTCAGTGAGGTGCTCGCCGATCACATCGAGGCCAACGAACAGCAGGCCTTTTTCGCGCAGGGTCGGGCCGACCTGGGCGGCGATCCAGCGGTCGCGCTCGGTCAGTTCGCGGGCTTCGCCGCGGCCGCCGGCGGCCAGGTTGCCGCGGGTTTCGCCGCTGGCCGGGATGCGCGCCAGGCAGTACGGCACCGGCTCGCCGTCGATCATCAGGATGCGTTTGTCGCCGTCCTTGATCGCCGGCAGGTAGGCCTGGCCCATGATCTGCTGGGTGCCGTGCAGGGTCAGGGTTTCAAGAATGACCGAGAGGTTCGGGTCGCCGGCGCGGTGGCGGAAGATCGAGGCGCCGCCCATGCCGTCCAGCGGCTTGAGGATGACGTCGCCATGCAGGGCCGCGAATTCGCGCAGGATGTCCGGGCGGCGGCTGACCACGGTTGGCGGCGTGCAGTGCGGGAACAGCGTAGCGAACAGCTTTTCGTTGCAGTCGCGCAGGCTTTGCGGACGGTTGACCACCAGGACGCCGGCGGCTTCGGCCTGCTCCAGCAGGTAGGTGCTGTAGACGAACTCCATGTCAAACGGCGGATCCTTGCGCATCAGGATCACGTCGAGGTCGCTCAGCGGTGCGTCTTGCTCGGCGTCCAGTTCGAACCAGCGGGCCGGGTCGGCGAAGACCTTCAGCGGGCGCATCCGGCCGCGGGCCACGCCCTGGTTCTGGTAGAGATCCTGCTGTTCCATATAGAACAGGCTCCAGCCGCGTTCCTGGGCAGCGAGCAGCATGGCCAGCGAGCTGTCCTTCTTGTAGGAGATGGACGCGATGGGGTCCATGACAATGCCGAGGCGAACGCTCATCGGGGAATTTCCTCTCGGCGGCGCGGGGCCGCGGTAGCTCGAATGAAAAGTGGCGTCAGGGTGGCGCTCGCAAGGCTGGCGGTCAAGGGAAAAACGCGGCCAGGCCGGGCCCTGCCCCGGCTCGATGGAATGCACCCCATGAGTGTGCTAAAAATGCGTGGCAGGTGGCCGGCATGGCGCTACTTATCAGGTAACGGTAGAGCGAATATGGTTCAGCCCGACACGGCATTGAAGGTGATGGTGATCGACGACTCCAAGACGATTCGTCGCACCGCGGAAATGCTGCTCAGTGAAGCAGGGTGTGAGGTCATCACGGCAATCGACGGTTTCGATGCCCTGGCCAAGATCGTCGACCACCGTCCCGGCATCATCTTCGTCGATGTGCTGATGCCGCGCCTGGACGGCTACCAGACCTGCGCGCTGGTCAAGCACAACAGCGCGTTCAAGGATATTCCGGTGATCATGCTGTCGTCCCGCGACGGCCTGTTCGACAAGGCCCGGGGCCGGATCGTCGGCTCGGATCAGTTCCTCACCAAACCGTTCAGCAAGGAAGAACTGCTGGAAGCGATCCGCGCCCACGTGCCCGGTTTCGCCGCAGAAGAACAACACGCACCCTGACGCCACGGCCAAGGTCGCTGGCGTCTTTTCCTTTCATGGGGAACAGCATGGCCCGAATTCTGATCGTCGATGACTCGCCGACTGAAATGTACAAACTCACCGAAATGCTCGAAAAAAACGGGCACACGGTGCTCAAGGCGGAAAATGGCGCCAATGGCGTTGCCCTGGCGGTCCAGGAAAAGCCCGACGCGGTGCTGATGGACATCGTCATGCCCGGCGTGAACGGTTTTCAGGCCACCCGGCAACTGAGCAAGAACCCGGAAACCTCACACATTCCCATCATCATCGTCACCACCAAGGACCAGGAAACCGACAAGGTCTGGGGCAAGCGCCAGGGCGCCAGTGATTATCTGGTCAAGCCGGTGGATGAAGATGCCCTGATCAAGGTGCTCGACGGCGTTCTCAAGGGTTGAGCCGCGGGGCCATGGGCGAATCGCTGACGGCGTTCGAGCTGCTGCTGGACATCGACCGGCGCTGCCGCCTGCTGGCTGCCGACCTGCCGTTGCAGGAAACCCGCCTGCAATCCTGGAGCGGGATTGGTTTTCGTCTTGGCGGGCATTGTTTCGTTGCGCCGATGGGCGAGGTCGCCGAAGTGCTGCAGGCGCCTCGCCTGAGCCGCATTCCCGGGGTCAAGCCATGGGTCGCCGGGGTGACCAACCTGCGCGGACGCTTGCTGCCGGTGACTGACCTCTGCGGTTTTCTTGGCCTGGAGCCCGCGGTGACGCGCAAGCAGCGCCGGGTGCTGGTGCTGGATCATGAAGAGCTGTTCACTGGCCTGCTGGTCGACGAAGTGCTCGGCCTGCAGCATTTCGCCCTCAACAGCCTGGAGTTGTCGCCACCTTCGCCGCTGCTGACCGGCGCCGCGCCGTTCGTCCAGGGGCATTTCCAGCGTGAGCACTGCTGGGGAATTTTCAGCCCGTTCGCCCTGGCCCAGGCGCCCGGTTTTCTCGATGTCGCGCTGTAAAGGAATGCCAGACCCGTGACCCAATTCAGACCCGCCAGCGCAGTCAAAGGCTCTCGCAGCAGCGCACAGATCGCCGCACTGTTCGTCGTGCTGATCCTGTCGATCATCCTGCTGTTCGCCAACTTCGCCTACCTCAACACCCAGGCCAACCACGACAAGCAGTACATCGGTCACGCCGGCGAACTGCGGGTGCTGTCCCAGCGCATCGCCAAGAACGCCACCGAGGCTGCGGCCGGCAAGACCGTGGCCTTCCGCCTGCTGAGCGAGGCGCGCAATGACTTCGAACAGCGCTGGGGCTACCTGAAGAAGGGCGATTCGAGCACCGGCCTGCCGTCGGCGCCGCCGGCGGTGCGCGCCGAGATGGACGCGGTGCAGCGCGACTGGGAAAACCTGCGCAAATACACCGATACCATTCTTGCCAGCGAACAGACGGTGTTGTCGCTGCATCAGGTCGCCGCGACCCTGGCCGAAACCGTGCCGCAGTTGCAGGTCGAGTACGAGAAGGTCGTGGAAATCCTCTTGCAGAGTGGCGCGCCGGCCAATCAGGTGGCGGTGGCCCAGCGTCAGGCGCTGCTGGCCGAGCGCATCCTGGGTTCGGTCAACACCGTACTGGCCGGCGACGAAACCTCGGTGCAGGCCGCCGATGCCTTTGGCCGCGACGCCAACCGCTTCGGCCAGGTGCTTGAAGGCATGCTCGGCGGCAACTCGACCATCCAGATCACCCGTGTCGAAGACCCCGACGCCCGCGCCCGCCTTGGTGAAATCGCCGAGCTGTTCCAGTTTGTCGCGGGCTCGGTGGACGAAATCCTCGAAACCTCGCCAGAACTGTTCCGCGTGCGGGAAGCCGCCGGCAATATCTTCAGTCTCTCGCAGACCCTGCTGGACGAAGCTTCGCGCCTGGCCAGCGGTTTCGAAAACCTCGCTGGCGGGCGCACCCTGGATACCGTTGGCGGCTACGTGCTGGGCTTGCTGGCGCTGGCCTCGATCATCCTGATCGGCTCGGTGATGGTCCGCGAGACCAACCGCCAGTTGACCGAAACCGCCGAGAAGAACGAACGCAACCAGCAGGCGATCATGCGCCTGCTGGACGAAATCGAAGACCTCGCCGATGGCGACCTGACCGTCACCGCCTCTGTCACCGAGGACTTCACCGGCGCCATTGCCGACTCGATCAACTATTCCATCGACCAGCTTCGCGACCTGGTGGCGACCATCAACCTCAGCGCCGAAGAAGTCGCCAGCGCCGTGGAGGACACCCAGACCACCGCGCACCAGCTCGCCAAGGCCTCCGAACACCAGGCGCAGCAGATCGCCGATGCGTCGATGGCGGTGGGCGACATGGCCGAGTCCATCGACCGGGTGTCCGGGCATGCGTACGAGTCGGCCAAGGTGGCCGAGCGCTCGGTCGCCATCGCCAACAAGGGCAACGAGGTGGTGCACAACACCATCCACGGCATGGACAACATTCGCGAGCAGATCCAGGACACGGCCAAGCGGATCAAGCGCCTTGGCGAGTCTTCCCAGGAAATCGGCGACATCGTCAACCTGATCGACGACATTGCCGACCAGACCAACATCCTCGCCCTCAACGCGGCGATCCAGGCGTCCATGGCCGGTGAGGCCGGGCGCGGGTTTGCCGTGGTGGCCGACGAAGTGCAGCGGCTGGCCGAGCGGTCATCGTCGGCGACCCGGCAGATCGAGGCGCTGGTGCGGGCGATCCAGGTCGATACCAACGAAGCGGTCATCTCCATGGAGCAGACTACCGCCGAGGTGGTGCGCGGCGCGCGCCTGGCACAGGATGCCGGCGTGGCCCTGGCCGAGATCGAAGGCGTGTCGCAGACCCTCGCCGAGCTGATCCACAGCATTTCCGACGCGGCGCAGTTGCAGACCTCCTCGGCCGGACAGATCTCCCACACCATGGCGATCATCCAGCAGATCACCTCGCAGACCTCGTCCGGCTCGACCGCCACCGCCGAAAGCATCGGCAACCTGGCGCGGATGGCCAGTGAAATGCGTCGCTCGGTTTCGGGCTTCACCCTGCCACCGGCACCGGAGTCGCGCTGATCCCGGCGCGTGGGCATTAATGGCTACTGGAGTGGGTATGGCTGACCGGCAAGATTTCGTCGCCCTGGCGTGGACCAAGGGGGCGATTGACGAGAGCCTCGGGCAGGCGCGGCAGGCGCTGGACCATTTCGCCGGCAATTCGGGTGAAGCGCAGGAACTGAGCGGCTTCATCGACAGCCTGCATCAGGTGCACGGCTGCCTGGTGATGCTCGAGCTCAAGGGCGCGGCGCTGCTCGCCGAAGAAATGGAACTGCTGGCCCGGGCCTTGGCCGAAGGCCGTGTGCCCGCCCGTGGCGAAGCGCAGGGCATGCTGTTTCGTGCGCTGAGCCAGTTGCCGTTGTACCTGGACCGCCTGCGCGGCGCCCGCCGCGATTTGCCGTTGCTGGCGCTACCGCTGCTCAATCAGTTGCGCGCGGCTCGGGGTGCCGAGGCCGTTGGCGAGGGCGCCCTGGGCGTGATCCCCGCGCCGGCGGCCGGCGACAGCCTGGAACTGTCGCTCGATGCCCTGCAAGGCCAGTTGCCGACGATGCCCGACCGCGATGCGCTGCGTTCGGTGGTGGCGGCGGTGCGCGAAGACCTGATCCGCATCAAGGAGCGCCTTGACCAGTTCGTTCGCGGCGACCGCGAGCAGCTTTCGGAACTCGACGCCCTGCTCGCGCCGCTGCGGCAGATGGCCGACACCTTGGCGGTGCTGGGCTTCGGCCAGCCGCGCCGGGTGATTCTCGATCAGGTTGCCGTTTTGCAAGGCGTGGTTCAGGGCCAACGGGCGCTGGAAGACGCGCTGCTGATGGACGTGGCCGGCGCGCTGCAGTACGCCGAAGCGACGTTGGGCGGCATGGTCGGCTCCCTCGAATCCTTGAATCAGACGCCGCCGCCCGGCACCGACCTCACGGAAATCCGCCAACTGGTGCTGGATGAAGCACACGGCGTGCTGTTGCAGGCCCGCGATCTGATTGCCGATTGCCTTGAAGCCGGTTGGGAGCGCCAGCGCCTGCAGCCGCTTCCCGACCTGCTGGTGCAGATTCGTGGCGCCCTGGCGATGCTGATGCTGCCGCGACCCGCTGCGCTGGTGCAGCGCTGCACCGATTACCTCCAGGCCCACGTGCTGCAGGCCGAATCGTTGCCCGGCAGTGTGGAACTGGACCATCTGGCCGATGTGATCGCCAGCCTCGAATGCTACCTGCAAGCCATGAGCATCGACCTGCAAGCCGAGGTCGATCCGCTGCTGGAGCGCGCCGGCAACGCCCTGGCTGCGCTGGGCTTCGCGGCGCCGACGGCGCCGGTGGCGGAACCCCTCGCGGTGGTTGCCGCACCGTTGCCGGTGGATGACGAACTGCGCGAAGTCTTCCTCGAAGAAGCCGAGGAAGTGCTGCAACAACTGGACGAGCATTGGCAGCAATGGCGCGGCGAGGGCCATCCCCGCGAAGCGCTGGTGGAACTGCGCCGCGGCTTCCACACGCTCAAGGGCAGCGGGCGCATGGTGCGCGCGCAGGTCCTGGCGGAGCTGGCCTGGGGCACCGAGCACCTGCTCAACCGCATGCTCGAAGGCCGCGTCGGCAGCAGTGACGAGGTGCTCAAGGCGATCGAACAGGTGCTCACCTTGATGCCGCCGCTGGTGGCCGAGTTCGGCAGCGGCGAGGAACACGCTCACGCGCGGGTCGAGCACCTGGCCGGCCATCTTCATGCGTTGGCGATGAATGACCCGGTGACGGGCGGCGAGAAGTCGGACGCCCTCGACCCGCAACTGCTGGAGATTTTCCGCAACGAGGCGCAGGCCCACCTGGCCAGCCTCGACGCGTTTCTTGAAGGCGCCGAATTGCACCTGCCGGCGCCGGTCAGCGACGATCTGCAGCGCGCTTTGCACACCCTGAAGGGCAGCGCAGCGATGGCCGGGGTGACCCCGATCGCCGAACTGGCCACCGCGCTGGACTTGCTGGCGCGGGAGTTCAAGGCCCATCAACTGGGCTTCGACCTCGATGAAATCTACTTGCTGCAAATGGCCGAGCCGCTGATGCGCCGCGGTCTGGAGCAACTGGGCAGCACGCCGCTGGCGCCGATCAAGGGCGCTGACATTCTGATCGAACAGGTCGATCAGGTGGTCAGCGCACGACTGCAGGCGCTGCTTGATTCGCCGAGCGATCAGTTGCGGATCAAGCGCGATCCGCAACTGATCGCCAGCTTCCTCAACCAGGGCATGGATATCCTGCTGGACGCGGAGTCGTTGTTGCAGCGCTGGCAAGAGCACCCCGGCGAGCGCCACGAACTCAGCTCGCTGCTCGATGAACTGACCACCCTCGGCCAGAGCGCTCATCTGGCCAACCTGTGGCAGGTCGATGAGCTTTGCGAAGCGCTGCTGGATCTTTACGGTGCGGTGGAAGAGAGCAGCCTGGCGGCCGATGCGCGCTTCTTCGAGGAGGCGCAGCACGCTCATGAAGCGCTGATCGACATGCTCGACCAGATCGCCGCAGGCCAGGAGGTGGAGCCTTGCCCGGAGCGACTGCATGCGCTGCGCGCGCTGTTGGAAGAAGGGCTCGATCCCGGCGCCATGGGCCTGGTGCGCAGCCACGGCGATGGACCGGCGAGCATCGCCGAACTGGGCAGCGTCACCCGCGAACTGACCAGTCAGGCGGATGACAGCGAGCTGGTGGAGCTTTTCCTCGAAGAAGCCATCGACGTCCTCGACAGCGCCGACCAGGCGCTGGCGCGCTGGCTGCAAGACCCGGAAAACGCCTCGGCGCTCTCCTCGTTGCAGCGCGACCTGCAAACCCTCAAGGGCGGCGCGCAGATGGCCGGCATCGGCGCGCTGGATGTGCTCGCCCATGAACTGGAATTGCTTTACGAAGGGCTGGTCGACCGACGCTACAGCCCTTCACCGTCGTTGAGCGGTTTATTGCGCGGCAGCCACGCGCTGTTGGCGCGGATGCTGGCGCAAATCAGCCAGGGCCAGCCGCTGGAGTCGGTGGTGGAAACCCTCGCCGGGCTGCGCGAGTTCCGCCACAACGCGGTGCCCCAGGCCGGCGTCGCCAAACCCGGCGCTCAGGTGGCGCAGGAAGGCGACAAGGAACTGCTGGAAGTCTTCCTCGAAGAAGGTGTGGATATCGTTGAAAGCGCTGCCGCAGCGCTGACCCGCTGGCAGGCCGACCCGCGCAACAGCGTCGAAGTGGAAAACCTCCTGCGCGACCTGCACACCCTCAAGGGCGGCGCGCGGATGGTGGAAATCGCGCCCATCGGCGACCTCGCCCACGAACTCGAATTCCTCTACGAACACCTTGCCGCCGGCCAGCTCCAGCCCAGTCCGGCGCTGTTCAGCCTGTTGCAGAACTGCCACGACCGGCTGGCGCACATGCTCGACGCGGTGCGCCTGCAACAGCCGCTGCACGCGGCCACCGCGCTGATCGACTACATCCGCAACTTCAGCAGCGCGGCCCTGAGCGACAGCGCCGCTGCCGCGCCGGGCAACGATGCGACGCCGGCCGAAGCACCGGCCCCGGCGCCAGAGCGCGCGGCGCTGGATGTGGTCAAGGTCAACGCCGAGCTGCTCGACGACCTTGGCAACCTGGCCGCCGAAACCTCCATCGCCCGTGGCCGCCTGGAACAGCAGGTCAACGATGCGCAGGTGGCCCTGAATGAAATGGAAACCACCCTGGAGCGCATGCGCGATCAGTTGCGCCGGCTCGACACCGAAACCCAGGGCGGCATCCTCAGCCGTCTGCAGGCCGAAGGCGATGCGCTGGGCTACGACGACTTCGACCCGCTGGAAATGGACCGCCATTCGCAGTTGCAGCAGTTGTCCCGGGCGCTGTCGGAGTCGGCCTCCGACCTACTCGATCTGAAAGAAACCCTGACCGTGCGCAACCAGACGGCGCAGGGCCTGTTGCAGCAGCAGGCGCGGGTCAACAGCGAGTTGCAGGAAGGTTTGATGCGCACGCGCATGGTGCCGTTCGAGCGGCTGGTGCCGCGTTTGCAACGGGTGGTGCGCCAGGTTGCCAGCGAGCTGGGCAAGCAGGTCGAACTGGTGGTGGGCAACGCCGAGGGCGAAATGGACCGCAGCGTGCTGGAGCGCATGGTCGCGCCGTTGGAGCACATGCTGCGCAACGCCGTCGACCACGGCCTGGAAGGCCGCGAAGCGCGGCTGGCGGCGGGCAAGCCGGAGTTGGGGATGATCGCCCTGAACCTGCTGCACGAAGGCGCCGACATCGTTATCGAAATGTTTGACGACGGCGCCGGGGTGCCGCTGGAAGCGGTGCGCACCAAGGCCATCAAGCGTGGCCTGCTGGCGCCGGACAGCGAACTCAGCGATCACGAAGTGATGCAGTTCATCCTGCAGCCTGGTTTTTCCACCGCTGAGAAAATCACCCAGATTTCCGGGCGCGGGCTGGGCATGGACGTGGTCCATGAAGAGGTCAAGCAGCTTGGCGGCTCGATGGTTATCAGCTCGGTGCCCGGCAAGGGCGCGCGTTTCCTGATTCGCCTGCCGTTCACCGTCTCGGTCAACCGCGCGCTGATGGTGCATTGCGGCGAGGAACAGTACGCGCTGCCGCTCAATGCCATCGATGGCGTGGTGCGGGTGCCGCCGGCGGAGCTGGAGGCCTGCTACCAACTCGACCCGCCGCGCTACGAATACGCCGGGCATCGCTACGAATTGCGCTACCTCGGTGAATTGCTGCAAGGCGAGCGACAGCCGCGTCTGTTGGGCCAGAGCCTGCCGTTGCCGGTGCTGCTGGTGCAGGCCCATGACCAGCAGTTCGCGGTGCAGGTGGACAGCCTCTCGGCCAGCCGCGAAATCGTGGTCAAGAGCCTCGGCCCGCAGTTCGCCGCGGTGCAGGGCCTGGCCGGAGCGACGCTGCTGGGCGATGGTCGGGTGGTGTTGATCCTCGATCTGCTGGAACAGTTGCGCGCCTTGCACCTGCGCTTGTCGCGGCAGGCCGACACCACCACGCGCCACGCCAATGTGGCGCTGCTCGGTGGTCCGGCGCGGCCGCTGTTAGTGCTGGTGGTGGACGATTCGGTGACGGTGCGCAAGGTCACCGGACGCCTGCTTGAGCGGCACGGCATGAACGTGCTGACCGCCAAGGACGGTGTCGACGCCATGGCCGTGCTGCAGGAGCACCGGCCCGACGTGCTGCTGCTGGATATCGAAATGCCGCGGATGGACGGCTTCGAAGTGGCGACCCAGGTCCGCCAGGACCCGAAACTGAAGAACCTGCCGATCATCATGATCACCTCGCGGACCGGCCAGAAGCACCGCGACCGGGCCATGGCGATTGGCGTCAACGACTACCTGGGCAAGCCGTACCAGGAATCGGTGCTATTGCAGAGCATCGCCCGCTGGAGCCATTCCCATGCTTGAACAAGGAGCCCGCAACGGCCGTCGCAGCAGCCTGACCGGGCTGTTGTTGCCGTTGAGCGACCGTTGCCTGGTGCTGCCCAACGTGGCGGTGGCTGAACTGATCGGCTACCAGGCCTGTACCCCGGCGCCCGATGAGCCGGCCTGGCTGCTGGGCTGGATCGACTGGCGCAGCCAGCGCTTGCCGTTGCTGAGTTTCGAGGCCGCCTGCGGTGGCCAGACCCAGGTCGGCGAGCGCGCGCGGATTGTCGTGCTCAATGCCTTGGGCGGTGCCCAGCGCAGCTTCTTCGCCTTGCTGGTGCAGGGCATTCCACGGTCCTGCAAGCTCGACAGCCAGCTCAACTACGTCGACGTGCCGCTCAGCGAACTGGAGCTGGCGGCGGTGCAGGTGGGCGAGCAGGTCGCCCGGGTACCGGACCTGGTCGGGCTGGAACGGCTACTGCCGCCTCTTTAGAAATCACCCCAGAGTTGCTGCGCCACCGCCAGCGCCACCACCGGCGCGGTTTCGGTGCGCAGCACCCGTGGGCCGAGGCGTGCGGCGTGGAAGCCGGCGGCCTTGGCCTGATCGACTTCCGCCTCGGACAAACCGCCTTCCGGGCCGATCAGAAACGCCAGGCTGTCCGGCCGGGCATGGCTGACCAGCGGCTCGGCCACCGGGTGCAGGACCAGCTTGAGTTGCTCGTCGCTACTGGCCAGCCATTCGGCCAGGGTGAGCGGCGGGTTGATCTGCGGCACGCTGGAGCGCCCGCACTGTTCACAGGCGCTGATCGCCACCTGGCGCCAGTGGGCCAGGCGCTTGTCGGCGCGCTCGTCTTTCAGGCGCACTTCGCAGCGTTCGCTGACGATCGGCGTGATCACATTGACGCCCAGTTCGGTGGCTTTCTGTATCGCCCAGTCCATCCGCTCGCCACGGGACAGGCCCTGGCCGAGGTGGATGTGCAGCGAGGATTCGGCCTGGCCGGGGAGGGCTTCGGTGAGGCTGACGCGCACGGTTTTCTTGCCGACTTCGAGCAGTTGGCCGAGGTATTCCTGGCCGCTGCCGTCGAACAGTTGCACGGCATCGCCGACGGCCATGCGCAGCACGCGGCCGATGTAGTGGGCCTGGGTTTCAGGTAGATCGTGTTCGCCGAGGCTGAGCGGGGCGTCGATGAAAAAGCGGGAGAGTCTCATGGTCGGGCTCGGTTACAGAATTGAGGTGTCAGGGCCTTCGCGAGCAAGCTCGCTCCTACAAACGATCGGCAAACTGTAGGAGCGAGCTTGCTCGCGATGAGGCCCTCACGGGCGAAAAACGATCAGGATCAACCCGGATCGCGGAAATCAGGATGGAAATTGGCCGGCACCGCCACGCTCACACTGTCCCGCGTCGCCAGGTCGATCCCTTCACTGGCCACTTGCGCCAGGAAGTCGATCTGCTCCGGGGTGATCACATACGGCGGCAGGAAATACACCACGCTACCCAGCGGACGCAGCAGCGCGCCGCGGGTCAGGGCGTGTTCGAAGACTTTCAGGCCGCGGCGCTCCTGCCACGGATAGGCGGTCTTGCTGGCCTTGTCCTGGACCATCTCGATCGCCAGGGCCATGCCGGTCTGGCGTACTTCGGCCACATGCGGGTGGTCCACCAGATGGGCGGTGGCACTGGCCATGCGCTGGGAAAGGGCCTTGTTGGCTTCGATCACGTTGTCCTGTTCGAAGATGTCCAGGGTCGCCAACGCCGCGGCGCAGGCCAGCGGGTTGCCGGTGTAGCTGTGGGAATGCAGGAAAGCGCGCAGGGTCGAGTAGTCGTCGTAGAACGCGCCGTAGACCTCATCGGTGGTCAGGCACGCGGCCAGCGGCAGGTAACCGCCGGTCAGGGCCTTGGACAGGCAGAGGAAGTCCGGGCGGATGCCGGCCTGCTCGCAGGCGAACATGGTACCGGTGCGGCCGAAGCCGACGGCGATTTCGTCGTGGATCAGGTGCACTTCATAGCGATCGCAGGCCTCGCGCAGCAGCTTGAGGTACACCGGGTGGTACATGCGCATGCCGCCGGCGCCCTGGATCAGCGGTTCGACGATCACTGCGGCGATGCTGTCGTGGTGCTCGGCCAGGGTCTGCTCCATGGCGGCGAACATCGTGCGCGAGTGGTCTTCCCAGCTCACGCCCTCGGGGCGCAGGTAGCAGTCGGGGCTTGGCACCTTGAAGGTGTCGAGCAGCAGCGCCTTGTAGGTTTCGGTGAACAGCGGCACGTCGCCCACGGACATCGCGGCGATGGTTTCGCCGTGGTAGCTGTTGCTCAGGGTGACGAAGCGTTTCTTCTCCGAGCGACCCTTGTTCAGCCAGTAGTGGAAGCTCATTTTCAGCGCCACTTCGATGCAGGACGAACCGTTATCGGCGTAGAAGCACCGGGTCAGCCCTTCCGGGGTGAGCTTGACCAGGCGCTCGGACAGCTCGATCACCGGCTGGTGGCTGAAGCCTGCGAGGATCACGTGCTCCAGTTGGTCGACCTGATCCTTGATGCGCTGGTTGATGCGCGGGTTGGCGTGGCCGAACACGTTGACCCACCAGGAGCTGACCGCGTCCAGGTAGCGCTTGCCTTCGAAGTCTTCGAGCCACACCCCTTCGCCGCGCTTGATGGGGATCAGCGGCAGTTGCTCGTGGTCTTTCATCTGGGTGCAGGGGTGCCAGAGGACCTTGAGGTCACGCTGCATCCACTGTTGATTAAGGCCCATTGGCATTCTCCTGGCGGCACGGGTTGCGGACATCCGCGCAAGCCTATGCAAAGCGCCCGGCCACCACAACCCGTGGCGACCAATCGGCCGGACCCTTGCTGGCGGGCATGGTCGGGGTGACGTATCCTGCACGGCATCTGCCCGGGGCGTTCTTCCCCACCTTTTTCTGCCTTTGATCCGGAGTTCGACACATGTCTGCTGGTTGGCTGCGCGGCTGCGCGCTGGTGTTTATTGGGCTGTTCAGCGCGGGGGCGATGGCGGCGGCGAAGACCCCTACGGCCATCGTGGTCGGCGGCGGACTGGCGGGCCTGACCGCGGCGTACGAACTGCAGAACAAGGGCTGGCAGGTCACCTTGCTGGAAGCCAAGTCCAGCATTGGCGGGCGTTCGGGCCTGGCCACCAGCGAATGGATCGCCAACAGCAAGGTCCAGCCGGTGCTCAATGAGTACCTGGACAGCTTCAAGCTCACCACCTTGCCCGCCCCGGAATTCGTGCGGACTCCGGGCTACCTGATCGACGGCGAGTATTTCAGCGCCGCCGACCTGACCACCAAGCAACCGGCCACCGCCGAGGCGCTCAAGCGCTACGAGAAGACCGTCGATGACCTCGCCGCGTCCATCAGCGACCCGGAAAACCCGGCGGCCAACAGCACCCTGTTCGCCCTCGACCAGATCAACGTTTCCACCTGGCTGGACAAGCTGCAACTGCCGGCCACCGCGCGGCAACTGGTCAACCAGCAGATTCGTACCCGTTATGACGAGCCGTCGCGCCTGTCGCTGCTCTACTTCGCCCAGCAGAACCGCGTCTATCGCGGCGTCAGCGACCGCGACCTGCGCGCCGCCCGCCTCCCAGGCGGCAGCCCGGTGCTGGCCCAAGCTTTCGTCAAACAGTTGAAAACCATCAAGACCAGCTCGCCGGTGACCGCCATCAGCCAGGACAAGGACGGCGTGACCGTCAAGGTCGGCGGTGTCGGCTACCAGGCCGATTACCTGGTGCTGGCCGTGCCGCTGCGTGCCCTGTCGAAGATCCAGATGACCCCGGGCCTGGACAGCCTGCACCTGGCCGCGCTCAAAGGTACCAACTACGGCTGGCGTGACCAGTTGCTGCTGAAGTTCAAGACCCCGGTCTGGGAAAGCCGCGCACGCATGTCCGGCGAGATTTTCAGCAACACCGGCCTCGGTATGCTGTGGATCGAACCGGCGCTGAAAGGCGGCGCCAACGTGGTGATCAACCTTTCCGGTGACAACGCCCGCCTGCTGCAGGCGTTCGGCGACAAGCAGATGGTCGATCAGGTGCTGATCCGCCTGCATGCGTTCTATCCACAGGCGCGTGGCGCCTTCACCGGTTATGAAGTGCGCCGCTACAGCACCGACGTCGGTACTGGCGGTTCGTACCTGGCCTATGGTCCGGGGCAGATCAGCAAATACTGGCGCCTGTGGGAGCGTCCGGTGCAACGCGTCGCCTTTGCCGGCGAACACACCGATTCGCTGTATCCGGGCACCCTGGAAGGCGCACTACGTAGCGGCCAGCGTGCCGCTACCCAGGTGCGTGATCTGGCGGCGGGCAAGTCGTTCGATCCGGTCAAATCGGTTGCCGCCACTGCCGCGGCGGGAACGGCTGCCGCAGCGGTCGCCGCGAAGAAAGAGAAAGATGGCGGCGGCGGCTTCTTCTCGCGCCTGTTCGGTGGCGGTGATGACAAGCCTGCTGCGGCCCCTGAAACCGCCAAGGCGGTCGAACCGGCAGCCGCACCGGCTCCGGCAGCAGCGCCTGCGCCTGCCGCGCCGGCAGCCGTTGCACCCGTTGCACCCGTTGCCAAGGAAGAGCCGGCCAAGGCCGCACCGGTGAAAGCCGCGCCAGCCAAGGCCGCTCCGGCCGCCCATGCGCCGGCGAAGAAGGCCGAGGTCAAGGCGGCGCCAGTGAAGAAACCCGCGCCAACTCCTGCGAAAAAGACCGAAGCCAAAAAGGAGCCGGCGAAGAAGCCGGCCTCCAATACCCAGGCCAAGGCGGGCTGACAAGCCTTTATCCGTGGGAGCGCCCGCTCCCACGGCTCACATCAGCTACAGTCCTTCCCCTGGCGTTAATGTTTCCTTAACGCCCCTGTTGCAGACTAAGTATCGATTTTTCCGATAGTTCAAAGCGAAATTTTCCGCTTTCATTCGATAGATATCCGGTTAGTCTTGGTAGCAATTCTTACGGGGAACCAGGCAAATGCAGCTTCGCAATTCATCTTCTCGTTACGGTCTGATCAGCATTGTCCTGCACTGGGGTGTTGCCCTGGCGGTGTTCGGTCTGTTCGGGCTGGGCCTTTGGATGGTCGGGCTGGATTACTACAGCTCCTGGCGCCATACCGCGCCTGAACTGCATAAAGGCATCGGCCTGACTGTGCTGGCGCTGATGCTGCTGCGGGTGCTGTGGCGCTTTGTCAGCCCGCCGCCTCCTGCCCCGGCCACCCACGACGCTTTCACCCGTTTCGCCGCCAAAGCTGGCCACATGCTGCTCTACGTTGGCCTGTTCGGCGTGTTGATTGCCGGTTACCTGATCTCCACCGCTGAAGGCGCGGGGATCCCGGTATTCGGCTTGTTCGAAGTTCCGGCGCTCGTTTCCGGCCTGCCTGATCAGGCCGATATCGCCGGTGCGATCCACTTCTATCTGGCCTGGGGTCTGGTGATTTTCGCCGGCCTGCACGGGCTGGCTGCTCTAAAACACCACTTTATCGACCGTGACGCGACCCTGGTGCGCATGCTGGGCCGCAAGGCTTGATGTTCAACCTCCACTCCAAAGGAATAGAAAGTATGTTGAAGAAGACTTTTGCCGCTCTGGCGCTCGGTACCGCTCTGCTCTCGGCTGGTCAGGCCATGGCCGCCGATTACAAGATCGACAAGGAAGGCCAGCACGCATTCGTCAACTGGAAGATCAGCCACCTGGGCTACAGCTTCATCCTCGGCACCTTCAAGGACTTCGACGGTTCCTTCTCCTGGGATGCCGCCAAGCCTGAAGCGAGCAAGATCGCTGTCGACCTGAAAACCGCCAGCGTCTGGTCCAACCACGCTGAACGTGACAAGCACATCGCCAGCAAGGACTTCCTGGACGTCAGCAAATTCCCGGAAGCCAAGTTCGTCTCTACCGCAGTCAAATCGACCGGCGAGAAAACCGCTGACGTGACCGGCGACCTGACCCTGCACGGCGTGACCAAGCCAGTCGTGTTCAAGGCAGTGTTCAACGGCGAAGGCAAGGATCCATGGGGCGGCGAGCGTGCAGGTTTCAACGCTACCACCACCCTGAACCTGAACGACTTCGGCATCAAAGGCCCAGGCCCGTCTTCTCAGACCCTGGACCTGGACATCTCCGTTGAAGGCGTGAAGCAGAAGTAATTTCCGCTGCGCCAACAAAAACGCCGCCCCTTGGGGCGGCGTTTTCATTTACGGCGTTGACTCAGCGATTGCGGGTCAGCAGCGCCGGTTTCTCACCACGAGGACGGCTCGGCAGTTGCTCGAGCTGTTCGATCGACGGGAAACGGTCGACCTTCGATTCCTTGTGCATGATCTTCGGCTGCTGTTGCGGCTGCTCTTCACGTGGGCTGCGTACGGCCGGTTCCTGGCGATCTTCGCGGGCCGGGCGACGGTTGCGGTTGTTGCTGCCTTCGCGACGTGGCTGGCCATCACGGGCACCACCACCGGTGCGCGGACCACCACCACGTTTCTCGCCGCCAGCCGCTTTGTCGCCGCGTGGAGCGGCGCCATTGCTGCGGGGTGCATTGGCGCGTGGCTGGCCGCTACCTGCGGTGCCGGCGCTGGCGGGTGCGCCCGGACGACGGTTACGGCCCTGGCCGCCTTTGCCTTGGTAAGGGCTGACGTAGTCGGCGCGGTTACCGAAGTTGTCGACGTCGTCATCCAGGAAGACTTCCGGATCACGGTTTCCCGAGTTGGCTGTCGACGGTGCAGCAGCCTTGGCAGTCTGGGGCTGGCGTGGCTTCTGATCGCGTGGCTTGCGCTCTTGACGACCGCCAGCGGCTTTCTCGGCAGGCTTGTCACCGGCCGGTTTGTCCTTTTCCTTGCCTTTATCCTTGCCCTTGTCCTTGCGGCCCCCGGCATTGCTGCCGTCGGCGCGCTGACCACGGCGCTGGTTGTTCTGCGGGCGTGGCTCGCGGGTTTCCGGCTTCTCGGCCTCGACGGCGGAGAAATCGAAGCCCAGCAGGTCGCCATCCGGGATGCGCTGACGCGTGACGCGTTCGATGCTCTTGAGCAGCTTCTCTTCATCAGGCGCGACCAGCGAGATCGCTTCGCCGGAGCGTCCGGCACGGCCGGTACGGCCGATACGGTGAACGTAGTCTTCCTCGACGTTGGGCAGCTCGAAGTTGACCACGTGAGGCAACTGGTCGATGTCCAGGCCGCGGGCGGCGATGTCGGTTGCGACCAGGATCCGCACGGTGCCGGCCTTGAAGTCGGCCAGGGCTTTGGTGCGGGCGTTCTGGCTCTTGTTGCCGTGGATCGCGGCGGCGGTCAGGCCGTGCTTTTCCAGGTACTCGGCCAGGCGGTTGGCGCCGTGCTTGGTACGGGTGAACACCAGGACCTGTTCCCAGGCGCCAGCGGTGATCAGGTGAGCGAGCAGGGCGCGCTTGTGGCTGGACGGCAGGCGGTAGACGCGTTGTTCGATACGCTCGACGGTGGTGTTCGGCGGCGTGACCTCGATGCGCTCGGGGTTGTGCAGCAGCTTGTCGGCGAGGTCGGTGATGTCTTTGGAGAAGGTCGCCGAGAACAGCAGGTTCTGGCGCTTGGCCGGCAGGCGGGCAAGGACTTTCTTCACATCGTGGATGAAGCCCATGTCGAGCATGCGGTCGGCTTCGTCCAGCACCAGCGTTTCAACGTGGCTGAGGTCGACGCTGCCTTGGCCGGCGAGGTCGAGCAGGCGACCCGGGCAGGCCACCAGCACGTCAACACCGCGGGACATGGCCTGGACCTGCGGGTTCATGCCAACGCCGCCGAAGATGCAGGCGCTGACGAATTTCAGGTCACGGGCGTAGGTCTTGAAGCTGTCGTGGACCTGGGCGGCCAGTTCGCGGGTCGGGGTCAGGACCAGTACGCGCGGCTGGCGCGGGCCATGACGCTGGGACTTGTCCGGGTGACCACCGGGAAACAGACGCTCGAGGATCGGCAAGGCGAAACCGCCGGTTTTACCAGTACCTGTCTGCGCCGCAACCATCAGGTCGCGACCTTGCAACGCGGCGGGAATGGCCCGCTGTTGCACCGGAGTAGGCTGGGTGTAGCCCGCAGCCTCAATAGCGCGGACTAGAGCCTCGGAGAGACCGAGGGAAGCAAAGGACATGAGAAATCCTGTTCTATTGGGGGCTGGGCCCTATGGGATGATCTTGCCTGGCGCGAGGGGCATCGAGGGATGCTGTCGCGTCCGGTCCTGCAGGGTCTTCAATGCGCATCCGGGAGCGGTGAGCGGGCTTTGGGCCTCGCTGTTTTACCGGTCGGGATGCCTTTTGTAAGGCCGAGCGTCCGGGCGTAAGCCTGGCGGGAAGGCCGGAGTATAACAGAGCAATCAGGGAGTGCTGCGTTCCTGCTGCTCAACGGTTTTTGTAATGCCCGCCGTGACATGGCCGTAGCGCGCATGCAGCTCGGCGTAGGCGGGCTCCTGCTTGAAGCGCCGAAGCTCCGCGGCGAAGCGCTGGGCCAGCAGGTCCATGCCGGCGTTGCGGCGTACCGCGAGGTACTGGCGCTGGCGGTCGATGACCAGCGGCAACTCGCTGACGTGCTGTTCCAGGCCCAGTTGGGCAAGCACATGGCGCCCGACGCGGCGGTCGGTGATCACCAGGTCGATGCGTCCGCGTTGCAGCTTGCCGAAGTTGGCTTCCTGGGTCGGTGCGGCTTCGCGGCGAAACAGCGGCGATTCCAGAAACGCCTTGCCGTAGTCATAGCCGGCGGAGGTGCCGACGGTGAGGTCGCGCAGGTCGTCGAGGCTGTTGACCGCATGCGGCCGGTCGTTGGCCTGGAACAGCACGAATTCGACTTCCGACAGCGGTTCGTTGGGGTAGAACAGCTGGCTACTGCGTTGCGCGTTCTGAAAAATATCCAGCACGCCGTCGGCCAGACCCTGGTCGACCATCAGCATGCAGCGCCGCCACGGCATGAATTGCCAGTCCACCTCGACACCCAGGCGCTTGAACACTTCGGCGGTGACTTCGTAGTCGATGCCCTTGGGCTGGCCGTTTTCCTCGTAGGCATAGGGCGCCCACGGATCCGTGACGATACGCAGCCGCTCGGCATGGGCCAGCAGGCTCATGCAGCTCAGTAGCAGGACGGTCAGCAGGCGGGCGAGATAGGGCATGGTGGCTGTATACGGGATGCATCGCGCGAAAGCGAGTGCAGAAAGCCTGGAGTGGCGATGGCGCCGGAATTTACGGACACCATCGCCGGATCGATCAACGCGGCAGCTTGAGATTGTTCCAGATCGCCAGGCTCGGTTCGGCCTGGTTCAGCGTGTAGAAGTGCAGACCCGGTGCGCCGCCTTGCAGCAGTTGTTCGCACATGCGGCTGATGACTTCTTCACCGAACGACTGGATGCTCTTGGCGTCGTCGCCGTAGGCTTCCAGTTGCTTGCGGATCCAGCGTGGCAGCTCGGCGCCGCAGGCGTCGGAGAACCGGGCCAGCTTGCTGTAATTGGTGATCGGCATGATCCCTGGTACGACCGGGATCTTCACGCCCAGTTTTTCCACGCGCTCGACGAAGTAGAAGTAGCTGTCGGCGTTGAAGAAATACTGGGTGATGGCGCTGTCGGCGCCGGCGTTGGCTTTGCGCACGAAGTTGATCAGATCGTCTTCGAAGCTGCGTGCCTGCGGATGCATCTCCGGGTAGGCGGCCACTTCGATGTGGAAATGATCACCGCTTTCCTGGCGGATGAACTCGACCAGGTCGTTGGCGTAGCGCAGTTCACCGCTGGCCATGCCCATGCCCGAAGGCAGGTCGCCGCGCAGGGCGACGATGCGCTTGATGCCGGCGTCCTTGTACTGGACGAGCAGGTTGCGCAGCTCTTCCTTGCTGTCACCGACACAGGACAGGTGCGGTGCGGCCGGGACCTTCACTTCGTTTTCCAGTTGCAGCACGGTATTCAGGGTGCGGTCGCGTGTCGATCCGCCGGCCCCGTAGGTGCAGGAAAAGAAATCCGGGTTGTAGCTGGCCAGCGTGCGAGCGGTGGCGAGCAGTTTTTCATGTCCAGCGTCGGTCTTGGTCGGGAAGAACTCGAAGCTGTAACGGCGTTCCTGAGTCATTTGAATTTCCTTCAGCCGCAAGCCTCAAGCTGCGAGCTGCAGTGTCAGGCAAGAGCGGCGCAAGGCCGTCGTTGCCTGAAACGTGCAGCTCGTAGCTTGTAGCTGCTGTTAGTAGCGGTAGGCGTGTGGCTTGAATGGACCTTCAACGGACACGCCGATGTACTCGGCCTGTTTCGGGGTCAGTTGGGTGATCACGCCGCCGAAGCCGCGAACCATTTCCAGGGCCACTTCTTCGTCGAGTTTCTTCGGCAGGACTTCAACCGTCAGGCGCTCGGCTTTCTGAGCAGCGTTCAGGTCGGCGAACTTCTGGTCGAACAGGAAGATCTGTGCCAGGACCTGGTTGGCGAACGAGCCGTCCATGATCCGGCTTGGGTGACCAGTGGCGTTGCCCAGGTTCACCAGACGGCCTTCGGCCAGCAGGATCAGGTAGTCATCGTTCTGCGGATCGAAGTCGCCATTGCCGGTACGGTGGATCTTGTGGACCTGCGGCTTGACCTCTTCCCATGCCCAGTTCTTGCGCATGAAAGCGGTGTCGATTTCGTTGTCGAAGTGACCGATGTTGCAGACCACGGCGCGCTTCTTCAGGGCTTTGAGCATGTTGGCGTCGCAGACGTTGACGTTACCGGTGGTGGTGACGATCAGGTCGATCTTGCCCAGCAGGGCCGCGTCGATGCTGGCTTCGGTGCCGTCGTTGATGCCGTCGATGAACGGCGAAACCAGTTCGAAACCGTCCATGCAGGCTTGCATGGCGCAGATCGGGTCGACTTCGGTGACCTTGACGATCATGCCTTCCTGACGCAGCGACTGGGCCGAGCCCTTGCCCACGTCACCGTAGCCGATCACCAGGGCTTGCTTGCCCGACAGCAGGTGGTCGGTGCCGCGCTTGATGGCATCGTTCAGGCTGTGACGGCAGCCGTACTTGTTGTCGTTCTTGCTCTTGGTGACCGAGTCGTTGACGTTGATTGCCGGGATTTTCAGCTCGCCCTTGGCCAGCATGTCCAGCAGGCGGTGTACGCCGGTGGTAGTTTCTTCGGTGACGCCGTGGATCTTGTCCAGCATCGCCGGGTATTTCTTGTGCAGGATTTCGGTCAGGTCGCCGCCGTCGTCGAGGATCATGTTGGCGTCCCATGGCTGACCGTCCTTGAGGATGGTCTGCTCGATGCACCACTCGTATTCCTGCTCGGTTTCACCTTTCCAGGCGAACACCGGGATACCGGCGGCGGCGATGGCGGCAGCGGCCTGGTCCTGGGTCGAGAAGATGTTGCAGGACGACCAGCGCACTTCGGCACCCAGGGCAACCAGGGTTTCGATCAGCACGGCGGTCTGGATGGTCATGTGGATGCAGCCGAGGATTTTCGCGCCCTTGAGTGGCTGCTCTTCCTGGTACTTGCGGCGCAGGCCCATCAGCGCAGGCATTTCCGACTCGGCGATGATGGTTTCGCGACGGCCCCAGGCGGCCAGGGAGATGTCGGCGACTTTGAAATCGTTAAAACCTGCAGGCGTGTTTACAGCGCTCATGAAGAGCCTCCATTCGTAGTGTGCGAATGGGCGCCGTTGTGCGTTAAGGGTCCGCGATACAGCGTGCGGACAACGCCCCGACCGAGCCTGACAGGGTCAACCTGCTGCAGCGCCCCTCGGTCGGGTGGCGGGAGCGACGGTCGCGGGGGACCATCGCCGAAAAACGCGGGGATTATAGCCGGGCTTTCGCGCGCGCCCAAGGGCCAAAGCGTCGCGTGCGACCGACGACTGGCGGATGGTCGTATGCCGGCGATGGTTTGCGTTCAAAGAATGGGGCTACCATGTAGTGGCAGGGCCTCGGTGGCCCTGCTTCACATGCCAGGCCGGTAGGAGCACGCATGAATTTTCACACCCGCAAATGGGTAAAACCCGAAGACCTCAACCCCAATGGCACCTTGTTCGGCGGCAGCTTGCTGCGCTGGATCGACGAAGAGGCGGCGATCTACGCGATCGTCCAGCTGGGCAACCAGCGCGTGGTGACCAAGTACATCTCCGAAATCAACTTCGTCAGCGCCTCGCGCCAGGGTGACATCATCGAACTGGGCATCACCGCCACCGAGTTCGGGCGCACCTCGATCACCCTCAAGTGCGAAGTCCGCAACAAGATCACCCGCAAGGCGGTGCTTACCGTCGAGCGCATGGTGTTCGTCAACCTGGGCGATGACGGCTTGCCGGCAGCGCATGGACGGACCGAGATCAAGTACATCGAGGACCAGTTCCCGGACAGCGCCGTTGAGTGATTGACTCTTGGGCATCGCGACGGTTCGGCGCCCCGACGAGCTCGCTTCTACAGAATGCGCAATCAACTGTAGGAGCGAGCTTGCTCGCGATGGCCTGCCAAGCAGGCCTGGACGTCAGGTCGCCGGGTGTTCGCTGACGCCCCGCACCACCCGCCCGACCGTCAACCCCTGCACCAGGATCGACGACAGCACCACGATGTAGGTGATCGACAGCAGCAGGTCACGCTCATCGCCCATTGGCAGCGACAGTGCCAGGGCCACCGACACCCCGCCACGCAAACCACCCCAGGTCAGTACCCGCACGGTGCCTTTCGGCACGCTGCGCCAGCGCCGCAGCAGGACAATGGCCGGGGCCACGGTCAGCAGGCGTGACAGCAGCACCGCCACCGCCAGCACGCTGCCGGCCGCCAGGTGCATCCAGTTGAAGGGCAGCAGCAACAGTTCCAGGCCGATCAGGGCGAACAGCAGGGCGTTGAGCATGTCGTCGATCAGTTCCCAGAAACCGTCCATGTAGCGCCGGGTCATGTCGTTCATGGCCAGGTTGCGGCCCATGTTGCCGATGATCAGACCGGCCACCACCATGGCGATCGGCGCCGAGACGTGTAGCTCGTAGCACATCGCCGAGCCGCCGATGACCAGCGCCAGGGTCAGCATCACCTCGACCTGGTACTGCTCGATGCTCTTGATCATGCGGTAGGTGAAGTAGCCGATGATGCCGCCGAAGACCACGCCGCCAATCGCTTCACGAACGAACAGCATCGCGGTTTCCGAGACGCTCGGGGTTTCGCCGAGCTGGACGATGCCCAACAGCACGGTAAACACCACGACCGCGGTGCCGTCGTTGAACAGCGATTCACCAACGATGGTGGTTTTCAGCGGTTTCGAGGCATTGGCGGTACGCAGCGCGCCGAGCACGGCAATCGGGTCGGTGGGCGAGATCAGGGCGCCGAACAGCAGGCAGTAGATCAGGCTGACGTTCCAGCCGAACAAGGCGAACACCCAGTGCGCGAGAAAGCCGATCACGGTTGTGGCGATCAGTACGCCGAGGGTTGCCAGCAGGCCGATCGGCCAGCGGTAGCTTCGCAGGTCGGCCAGGTTGACGTGCAAGGCGCCGGCGAACAGCAGGAACGACAGCATCCAGTGCATCAACAGGTCGTTGAAGTCGATCTGGTTCATCAGGCCTTCGACGCGTTCTTCCAGACCCGGGTAACCGACCAGGCTCAGGGCCTGGAGCATCAGGGAGAACAGCAGGGCGGTGACCATGACGCCGATGGCGGGCGGCAGGCCGATAAAGCGGTAATTCACATAAGTGAGGAGGGTGGTAAGGCAGATAAACGCGGCAACTAACTCAAGCATCCTAGGTCCTGTATTGGCTTCCAAGTCGGTGCCCGAACGAGGCGGGCAAAGACTTTGATAGCCTTTTGACCGTTTCGGGACACAGTTTTTTTCAATGTCGCCATTGACAGCGCGCTGGCTGTTTTGTTGCCGCTGGTTGAAACTTCGCCGTCCGGTTACGGACCCTGTCCGCAGATGGCGAAGGAATCGAGACGTGGTAGCAACTTCACTGGTGCTGGTCGCGGCACTGCTGCATGCAACCTGGAATACCCTGATCAAATTCAGCGGCGAGCGCCTTCTGGTGATCGCCAGCATGGATACCGTAGCCCTAGTGTTTGCGCTGGTGATGGTCGGTTTCGTCCAGTTGCCACCGGCGGACATCTGGCCGTGGTTGCTGGCGTCGGCGGGGTTCGAGCTGGTTTACCGGATCCTGCTGATCAAGGCGTATCGAGTGGGTGACCTCGGCCTGGTCTATCCGTTGATGCGCGGCTTGTCGCCGTTGGTGGTGCTGGCGCTGACGCTGGTGTTCGCCGGCGAAGACCTGAGCAGCCAGCAGATCATCGGCATCCTGCTGATCCCGTGTGGCATGGCCTGCCTGCTCTGGCGCGGGGGCGGCGGCGATCGCCTGCCGTGGTCGATGCTGCCGGTGGTGGCGTTGATCGGCCTGTGCATCGGCTGCTACACCTGGCTCGACGGCCAGGCGATCCGGCGCTGGTCGCAACCGCTGGATTATCTGGTGTGGCTGACGCTGGCCTGCTCCCTGCCATTTCCGCTGCTGGCGAGCGTGTCGCGGCGCGCGCCGTTCGTGCTGTTCTGGCGCACCCAGTGGAAGCTCGGCCTGGCGGTGGGTGTCTGCGTATTGCTCAGCTACGCTCTGGTGCTCTGGGCGATGCACCTCGGGTCGGTGGCCGAAGCGGCGGCGCTGCGCGAGGTCAGTGTGATCCTGGTGGTGCTGCTGGGCATGCGCTACCTCAAAGAACCTTTCGGTGGGCCCAGGCTCTTAGCGTGTGCGCTGGTGCTGATCGGCATGCTGGTGATGAAGCTCTGAGCCGGCGCGAACTTCGATTTTGACAAGGACTGAACCATGACTGTCGCCTTCTGGTGTGTATTGATCGCCCTGTGCCTGCCGTACCTGTGTACGAGCGTCGCCAAGTTCGGCAGCGGGCGTTTCAACCTGCGCCACAACCATGATCCACGGGCCTTCCTCGACAACCTCGAAGGCTGGCCGCGCCGTGCGCACGCGGCGCAGATGAACAGCTTCGAGATCCTGCCGGCGTTCATCGCGGCGGTGCTGATCGCCGACGTTGTCGGCAATGCCGAGCAGGTGACCCAGGATGTGCTGGCGGTGCTGTTCATCACCAGCCGCCTGCTTTACATCATCTGCTACCTGGCGGACTGGGCGGCGCTGCGGTCGGTGGTGTGGTTTGTCGGGGTGGGGCTGATCATCAGTTTCTTTGTGGTTTCAGCCTGATTGGCGGTGTTCTTTTGGGCGCGAGCTTGTCGGGGCGCAGAACCGTCGCGAAGGAGCGCATAGCGCTCCCATTTCTGCGGCCGCTGCGCGCCCGTTCGCGAGCAAGCTCGATTCCACAGAACCTGTGAGCCTGCTTACTTGGCCTCGGTCTGCGGCACCGCCGGCAAGGCCATCCCCTTCGGCCACAGCAACCAGATCTGCCCCTGCTGCTTCATGTCCCCCGCCAGCTTGCCGGCCGCTTCGCCCGTTCCCCAGAACAGGTCCGCGCGCACTTCACCGGCGATTGCGCCGCCCGTGTCCTGCGCCGCCACCGGACGTACCACCGGGCTGCCGTCGGGACGGGTGGTGGACAGCCAGAGCAGGCTGCCCAGCGGGATCACCTTGCGGTCAATCGCCACGCTATAGCCTGCGGTCAGCGGTACGTTAAGCGAACCGCGCGGGCCTTCATTGCTGTCCGGACGGGTGCTGAAGAACACGTAGCTGGGGTTGCTCGCCAGCAATTCCGGCACCCGCGTCGGGTTGGCCTGGGCCCAGGCGTGGATGGCGCCCATGGTCACGTCTTCTTTGTTCAATTGACCCTGCTCAACCAGCCAGCGGCCCACCGGACGATAAGGATGGCCGTTCTGGTCGGCGTAGCCCAGACGCAGTTGCCGGCCGTTATCGAGCTGGACGCGGCCCGAGCCCTGGATCTGCAGGAACTGCAGGTCCATCGGGTCGGTCAGCCAGGCCACCACCGGCGCGTTGACGCCCTGGCGCTGGATCACTTCGGCAGTGTCGTAGGGCTTGAGGGTGCGGCCTTCGAGGCGGCCCCGCAGGCGCTTGCCCTTGAGTTCGGGATAGACGCTGTCCAGCGCCACCACGATCAGGTCGTCGGGGATGCCGTATACCGGCACGTTGGCGCGCTCGGTGCGGGTTTCGCTGCCGGGATAGACCGGCTCGTAGTAGCCGGTGATCAGGCCGCTGGCGTTGTTTTCCGCCGAGCGCAGGCTGTAGACCTCCAACTGATTACCGAGGAAGTCGCGGATCTGCCGGGCATCCGCCGGGACGTTGGCCGCTGCGGCGCAGGTCGGGCCCCAGGCCGGGTCGTTCTTGAGGCGCTGGCAGGCGCTGCGCCAGGCTTCGAAGCCGGCCACCAGATCGGCTTCGGCGACGCTCGGCAGGTCTTGCCAGGTGGCGTGGGTGTAGGTGGCGACCGGGTGCGGTTTGGATTTTTCCGGGGCGCCGCCGTTGCAGCCGGCGAGCAGGGCGAACAGGGAGAGGGTCCAGCCGAGGCGGCGCAGGGGAATATTCATGCGGGTATTTCCTTTGCGGGTCGTGCGGGGCGCGAGGGCCTCTGCACAACCCGTAGTTTTCTTGGGGGTATTGGTCTTTGCCGGTGAGGCGAGGATACTGGCCGCCTTTTTTACCGTGAGCCGTTGATGACCATGATGCTCAAGCGTTGTTCCGTTGTACTCCTGGCCTGCCTGACCCTGACCGCCTGTGGCGGGGTCGATCCGAATTCGCCGCTGGGCCAGCGCAAGGCCATCTTCAAGCAGATGCTCAAGACCAGCGAAGACATGGGCGGCATGCTGCGCGGGCGGGTGAACTTCGACGGACAGAAATTCGCCGATGGCGCGGTCAAGCTCGACGGGCTGTCCCGTGAGCCGTGGAAACATTTTCCGCAGGTCAAGGAAACGGATGATACCAGCGCCCGGGCGGATGTCTGGGAGAAGCAGGCGCGGTTCGAGGAACTGGCGCGGCAACTCGAGGCGACGACGGCCGAGCTTGTGACCGTCACCCGGGTTCAGCCGTTGCAGGCCGCGCAGTTGCAGGCGCCGATGGACAAGGTCGAGGCGGCTTGCAAGGCGTGTCATACCGAGTTCAGGAATCACTGAGAAACAGTGATCGCGACGGTTCGGCGGGTGCCGAACCGTCGCGATGTCTGAAAACCCGCCTTACTTCTCCAGTTCCTGCAGCGCGTTCTGCAGTTCCTTATTGGCTTCGGCCAGTTTGTCCTTGCGCTTGTTGATTTTCTCCGAGTCGCCTTTCTTCATGGCCTTGTCCAGGTCTTTCGTGCGCTGGGAGACTTCGTGGCGGGCGTCGAGAACTTTCTTTTCGCGCTCTTTGCGCAGGCCGGCGTCGGTGCAGTTGGCCTTCACTTCGCTCAGGGCCTTTTCCAGCCCGGCTTGCTGCTCGGCGTTGCCGTGGCTGCGGGCCTGTTCGATCTGGACGCTGATGGCCTGCTGCTTGGCGGCGCATCCGGTCAGGCCCGGCTGTTCTTCGGCGGCCAGCACAGGGGCCGCGAGTACAGCGCAGAGGGTGAACAGGGCAAGCGGGGAAATCGATTTCATAAAAGCTCCGTCGTCGGGCAAGCAGAACCCGTGATGCTGCCCTGATCCACGGGATTTAGAAACCCTCGATTGCATGTTCGGCCAGACGAACGGCGAGCTTCCTGACCTGCGGATCGTTGAAGAACGCCACTAGTTGCCCCGCGCGCAGCGGCCCGATACCCGGCTCCTGTTGCCATTGCGCGGCGCTGCGTGAGGCCAGTACCGCCCAGGAATCGCCCAGGTTAGTTTGTTTCGGCGCCGGCACCCCCAGCGCCCTGGCCCAGCGGTTGAATGGCTGGGCGCGTGCCTGGCCAAAGGCGGTATGCAACTGCTGGCTGCTGCGTTCGGCGATGCCGTTGATGCTCAGCAGGTCGTCCGGCTGCAGGTCGAGCCAGTCGGCAAGGCTGTTCAGCCGACCGGCGTCGAGCAGTTTGTTCCAGGTGCCGGGGCCGACGCCTGGCATGTTCAGCCCCCGTTTGCCCGCCAGCCAGGTCAGGCGTTCGAGAAACTGCTCGCGGCAGCCGATGTCTGGCTGCCAGCAACTGAGCGGGTGGTAGGTATCCAGCGCAGGCGGTGTCACGTTGTTGTGCCGGGGGCCGCGCTCGGTGACCGCTTCGATCCGCGGGATGGTCAGCCCGGCGAGGCTGAGGGTGATCTGGTCGCCGGGCTGGATATCCAGTTGCTGCCAGCGTTGCAGCGAACCGGCGCTGACCTGGCGCACCAGGCGGTCGTCGAGGCGCACCGGTTCGAGCTGGATGACCGGGGTGATGCGGCCGGTTCGGCCAACCCGGAAGTGCACGTCCCGCACATCGGCGACGGCCTGGGCGAACGGGTATTTCCACGCCGCGCTCCAGTGCGACGCCCGCGGCTGCCAGCGTTCCGCCGGCGGTTGCCGAGCCTGATGCAGCACCACTCCGTCGCTGGCGAATGGCAGGGGCGAGCGATACCAGTGCTGGCGCCAGCGCACGGCGTCTTCGAGGCGGTTGACCGGCTGGCTGTAGGTTTCGCTGTTGCGCAGGCCAAGGGCGGTGAGCCGGGCGAGGCGTTCACGGGGATCTTGCGGGCCATCGGGCCAGGCCCAGATGAACAGGCCCAGGTTGCGCCCGTCTTCGGCGCTGACCTGATGCCGAGCCAGCAGGCCGGCGACCCGGCTGCGGGCGTTGAGGCTGCCGGCGCTGGCCTGGACATGGCCGTCCAGGCGCCAGAACAGCTCGCCTTGCAGGGTCAGGTCGCTGGCTTCGTCGAGGTTGCGCAGGGCAGGGTCGAGGACGGGGATATGCCGGCTCCAGTCATGACCGGTGCTGCCATCGCCGCGGCTGATCAGTTGCACCAGTGTGCCGCCCTGATAGATCAGCGTCGCCGCCACGCCATCGACCTTGGGCTGGACCCACACGTCTTGCCGGCCTTTGAGCCAGGCCGCGACGGCGTTCTCGTCCGCCAGCTTGTCGAGGCCGGTGTGCGCCACCGGATGGCGGATCGGGCCGGCCGCGCTGGCCAGCGGGTTGGCGGTGTTGATATCGGTGCCGGGGAAACAGCCTTGCAGACGGTGCAGGCGTGCGCGGTGCTGGTCGTACAGTTCGTCGCTGACCAGCGAGACACCGAGGCGGTGGTAGTGGTCGTCCCAGATGGCCAGGCGGTCCCGTAGTTCAGTGAGCTGGCGGGTCGCAACGCTGCCGGTCCAGTCGGGACAGGCCTGGGCGAAGGCCGGGACGGAAAGGAAAAACAACAGCAGGGCGGTGATCAACGGCATGACGAGCGTCCTTGCTCGGCGGAATGGAAATCACAGCCTAGGAATAGAGTGCCCAAGGTGTTTGGCCCGGTGTGTCAGGCCATGTTTCTACGCCGCGAAACTGCTTGAAAGCGGCGCGGCGATGCAACGCTCGGACACAAAAAAGCCCCGGCCAGTAACCCGACCGGGGCTCTTTCAACGCTGGGGGATTACAGGCCGGCGGCGGCGCGCAGGGCGTCAACGCGGTCAGTCAGTTCCCAGGTGAAGGTGGTGAAGGTGTCGTCGCCGACAGTCTTCTGCTGCGGGGTACGGCCGAAGTGACCGTAGGCAGCGGTTTCCTGATACATCGGGTGCAGCAGGTCGAGCATGGTGGTGATTGCGTACGGACGCAGGTCGAAGCACTCGCGCACCAGGTTGATGATCTTGTCGTCGGAGATCTTGCCGGTGCCGAAGGTGTTCAGCGAGATCGAGGTCGGCTGGGCCACGCCGATGGCGTAGGAGACCTGGATTTCGCAACGCTCGGCCAGGCCGGCGGCCACGATGTTCTTGGCGACGTAACGACCGGCGTACGCGGCGGAACGGTCAACCTTGGATGGATCCTTGCCGGAGAACGCGCCGCCGCCGTGACGGGCCATGCCGCCGTAGCTGTCGACGATGATCTTGCGGCCGGTCAGACCGCAGTCGCCTACCGGGCCACCGATGATGAACTGGCCGGTCGGGTTGATGTGGAACTGGGTGTCCTTGTGCAGCAGTTCGGCAGGCAGGGTTTGCTTGACGATCAGCTCCATCACGGCTTCTTTCAGGTCTTTCTGCGAAACCTCGGGGTTGTGCTGGGTGGACAGCACGACCGCGTCGATACCGACAACCTTGCCGCCTTCATAGCGGCAGGTGACCTGGGATTTGGCATCCGGACGCAGCCACGGCAGCAGGCCGGACTTGCGCGCTTCGGCCTGGCGCTCGACCAGACGGTGCGAGAAGCAGATCGGTGCTGGCATCAGCACGTCGGTTTCGTTGCTGGCGTAGCCGAACATCAGGCCCTGGTCGCCGGCGCCCTGGTCTTCCGGCCTGCTGCGGTCAACGCCCTGGGCGATGTCCACGGACTGCTTGCCGATGATGTTCATGACGGCGCAGGTCGCGCCATCGAAGCCGACGTCGGAGCTGTTGTAGCCGATGTCGACGATGACTTTACGCACGATGTCTTCGAGGTCGACCCAGGCCGAAGTGGTCACTTCGCCAGCGATGATCGCCACGCCGGTTTTCACCAGGGTTTCGCACGCCACGCGGGCGAATTTGTCTTGCGCGATGATGGCGTCCAGCACCGCGTCCGAAATCTGGTCGGCGATTTTGTCCGGATGCCCTTCAGATACGGACTCGGAGGTGAAAAGGGAGTATTCGCTCATCTCGACGGGTTCCTAAATTTACCGGTGGTGAGTGTTGCCAGTCGGCCGCTGAAAATGGCGGACCTGGATCTGGAAACCATTACGTAAG
This sequence comes from Pseudomonas sp. 5P_5.1_Bac1, assembly GCF_025466015.1. NCBI lineage: Bacteria > Pseudomonadati > Pseudomonadota > Gammaproteobacteria > Pseudomonadales > Pseudomonadaceae > Pseudomonas > Pseudomonas sp. 5P_5.1_Bac1. Next base: position 259,762 of record NZ_JANLNX010000091.1, read on the forward strand.
CCCACATAGAGGCTGTCTCCGGGAGCCAGTCCCGCAGCGCACGCCCAACGAAGCAGGTCGTCCTGTTCAAAGCCCAGCCAGAGATCGCCGCAGGCTTCGCGGGCCCAACTCTGGTCGTGGCTGCATAACTCTGTAACCAACAGGCTGCCGCCTGGTTTGACGCGTTCGGCCAGTTGTTCCAGGGCCGCGGCCGGATCGCTGAAGTGGTGCAGGACCATGTTCAGCACGACGCAATCGGCCTGGACCTCGGTGGTATTGAGGGCATCGGCCAGTTGCAGGTTTACGTTAGCCAGCCGTTCGCGCTGGCAGACCTGGCGGGCCAGGTCGAGCATGGTCGGGCTGTTGTCCAGTGCGGTGACCTGGGCGAAGCGCCGGGCCAGCTCGGGAAGAAACTCGCCGTCGCCGGGGCCGACTTCCAGGGCGCTCGCGCCGGGCTCGAAGCTGAGCTTGTCGAGCAGCGTCAGCAGGCTTTCGCGGTACTGCGCCAGGCCTGCGATCAGGTCTTGCTGGGCACGGAATTTCTCTTCCACGCGCAGGAAGAAGTCCTGGCTGGTGGCCGCGCGCCGTTGCTGGACCTGGCCGATACGCGCCTGCATGTCTTCCGCCAGCGGCAGCCCGTCGACTTCTTCGAGCAGGGCGGCGTGCAGCTTGCCGCCCAGGCTCAGGCCGTCGGGCAGGGCGCGGCGATAGAAGATCGCGTTGCCTTCGCGGCGGGTCGCCACCAGTTCGGCCTGGGCCAGCACCTTGAGGTGGTGGCTCATGCCGGACTGGCCAATGGCGAAGATCTGCGCCAGTTCCAGCACGCCGAACGAATCGCTGGCCAGCACGCGCAACACGTTCAGGCGCAGCGGGTCGCCGCCCGACTTGCACAGGGCAGCCAGGCGGTCGCTTTGCCGAGAATCCGGAACGGGTACGCGAATATTCATGGGGCGGCAGTCTAGTCAGGCCAAACCCGCGTCGCAAGACCAATATCAAAAAGTTTTGATATTGGTCGATGGGCGGAGCTAAAACTGTCGGCGGGGCAGGCTTTTTCGGCTGTTTCGTTGGTCTGGCCACGGAATCACCGCGCAAACGCAGGAAAATCGTTCCAGTTCGACCATCCGTCATTGCCCCCGGGCATGCGCCTGGGCGAAAATGGCCGCCTTTTTTCCGTTCGTTCTTTATTCAAGCCCCAGGAGACAAGCGATGCCCAGCCGTCGTGAGCGTGCCAACGCCATTCGTGCCCTCAGCATGGATGCCGTGCAAAAAGCCAACAGCGGCCATCCCGGTGCCCCCATGGGCATGGCGGATATCGCCGAGGTTCTTTGGCGTGACTTTTTGAAGCACAACCCGAGCAACCCGAATTTCGCTGACCGTGACCGCTTCGTGCTGTCCAACGGTCACGGCTCGATGCTGATCTATTCGCTGCTGCACCTGACCGGCTACGACCTGTCCATCGATGACTTGAAGAGCTTCCGCCAACTGCACAGCCGCACCCCGGGCCACCCGGAGTTCGGCTACACCCCTGGCGTCGAGACCACCACCGGTCCGTTGGGCCAGGGCCTGGCCAACGCCGTGGGCTTCGCCCTCGCCGAGAAAGTGCTGGGCGCCCAGTTCAACCGTGCTGGCCATAACGTCGTCGATCACAACACCTATGTGTTCCTCGGCGATGGCTGCATGATGGAAGGCATTTCCCACGAAGTCGCTTCCCTGGCCGGTACCTTGGGCCTGGGCAAGCTGGTCGCCTTCTACGACGACAACGGCATCTCCATCGACGGTGAAGTCGAAGGCTGGTTCACCGACGACACGCCGAAGCGTTTCGAGTCCTACAACTGGCAGGTAATCCGCAACGTCAACGGCCACGATGCCGACGAAATCAAGACCGCCATCGAGACCGCCCGCAAGAGCGAGCAGCCGACCCTGATCTGCTGCAAGACCATCATCGGTTTCGGTTCGCCGAACAAGCAGGGCAAGGAAGATTGCCACGGTGCCCCACTGGGCAACGACGAAATCGCCCTGGCCCGCAAGGAACTGAACTGGAACTACGGTCCGTTCGAAGTGCCTGCCGAGATTTATGCCGAGTGGAACGCCAAGGAAGCCGGTGCCGCCGCCGAAGCCGAGTGGAACAAGCGCTTCGACGCTTACGCCGCCGCCTTCCCTGAGTTGGCCAGCGAACTGAAGCGTCGTCTGAACGGCGACCTACCGGCCGACTTCGCAGAGAAATCCGCCGCCTACATCGCCGAAGTTGCCGCCAAAGGCGAAACCATCGCCAGCCGCAAGGCCAGCCAGAACACCCTGAACGCTTTCGGCCCGCTGCTGCCGGAACTGCTCGGCGGCTCGGCCGACCTGGCCGGTTCCAACCTGACCCTGTGGAAAGGTTGCAAGGGCGTCAGCCATGAAGATGCCAACGGCAACTACATGTACTACGGCGTGCGCGAATTCGGCATGACCGCAATCATGAACGGCGTCGCCCTGCACGGCGGCCTGGTGCCTTACGGCGCGACCTTCCTGATGTTCATGGAATACGCCCGTAACGCGGTGCGCATGTCCGCCCTGATGAAGCAGCGCGTGATCCACGTCTACACCCACGACTCCATCGGTCTGGGCGAAGACGGCCCGACTCACCAGCCGATCGAGCAACTGAGCAGCCTGCGCAGCACGCCGAACCTGGACACCTGGCGCCCGGCTGACGCCGTCGAATCGGCGGTGTCCTGGAAGCACGCCCTGGAGCGCAAGGACGGTCCTTCGGCGCTGATCTTCTCGCGCCAGAACCTGCAGCATCAGGACCGCGACGCCCAGCAGATCGCCGATATCGCCCGTGGCGGTTACGTGCTCAAGGACTGCGCCGGCGAGCCTGAGCTGATCCTGATCGCCACCGGTTCCGAAGTGGGCCTGGCCGTTCAGGCGTACGACAAGCTGACCGAACAGGGCCGCAAGGTCCGCGTCGTGTCGATGCCGAGCACCAGCGTGTTCGACGCCCAGGACGCTGGCTACAAGCAGTCGGTACTGCCGCTGGAAGTCGGTGCGCGCATCGCCATCGAAGCTGCCCACGCGGACTTCTGGTACAAGTACGTCGGCCTGGAAGGTCGCATCATCGGCATGACCACTTACGGTGAATCGGCTCCGGCCAGCGCACTGTTCGAAGAGTTCGGCTTCACCCTGGAAAACATCCTGGGTACTGCCGAAGAGCTGCTGGAAGACTGATGTAAGGATCTGCGGATCGATGACAAGCCCGCCCCCGCATTTGCAGGGGCGGGCTTGTCACCGAATGCGACAACGCAAAAAACCGCCGATTGCCGATAACGATCTGTTCCGTGAGCCCCCAATGTCTCAACCGCGTCCCTATAAAGTTGCACTCAACGGTTACGGCCGTATCGGTCGTTGCGTCCTGCGCGCACTCGTCGAACGGGGCGCGAAGGCGGGCTTCGAGATCGTTGCGCTGAATGACCTGGCCGACCAGGCCAGCCTGGAATACCTGACACGCTTCGACTCCACCCACGGGCGTTTCCCCGGCGAGGTGAAGGTCGACGGCGACTGTCTGCATATCAATGGCGACTGCGTGAAAGTACTGCGCAGTGCCACACCCGAGGGCATCGACTGGGCGGCGCTGGACGTCGACCTGGTACTGGAATGCTCCGGGGCCTACAACACCCGCGCCGATGGCCAGCGCTTCCTTGATGCGGGCGCACCGCGGGTGCTGTTTTCCCAGCCGATGGCCAGCGAGCAGGACGTCGATGCCACCGTGGTCTACGGCATCAACCAGGACTGCCTGACCGGCGACGAGTTGCTGGTGTCCAACGCCTCCTGCACCACCAACTGCGGCGTGCCGCTGCTGCGGGTGCTGGATCAGGCGTTCGGCATCGACTACGTGTCGATCACCACCATCCACTCGGCGATGAACGACCAGCCCGTCATCGACGCCTATCACCACGAAGACCTGCGCCGCACCCGTTCGGCGTTCCAGTCGGTGATTCCGGTGTCCACCGGCCTGGCCCGGGGTATCGAGCGACTGCTCCCGGAACTTGTCGGGAGAATTCAGGCCAAAGCCGTGCGTGTACCGACGGTGAACGTGTCGTGCCTGGACATCACCCTGCAGACCACCCGCGACACCACGGCCGCCGAGGTCAACCAGGTGCTGCGGGACGCGGCCCTGAGCGGACCGCTGCAGGGGCTGCTGGCGTATACCGAGCTGCCCCACGCCAGTTGTGATTTCAACCATGACCCGCATTCGGCCATCGTCGATGCCAGCCAGACCCGTGTTTCCGGCCCTCGCCTGGTGAACCTGCTGGCCTGGTTCGACAACGAATGGGGGTTCGCCAACCGTATGCTCGACGTCGCCGATCATTTTCTGCGCGTCGTGGACCACACCACCCGCACCACTCGCAAACAGCCCTGAAGGACTGCATTCATGACCGTTTTGAAGATGACCGACCTCGATCTGCAAGGTAAGCGCGTACTGATCCGCGAAGACCTCAACGTCCCTGTGAAGGACGGTGTGGTTGCCAGCGATGCGCGCATCCTTGCTTCGCTGCCGACCATCAAGCTGGCCCTGGAGAAGGGCGCGGCGGTGATGGTCTGCTCGCACCTGGGTCGTCCGACCGAAGGCGAGTTCTCGGCCGAGAACAGCCTCAAGCCGGTTGCCGACTACCTGAGCAAGGCCCTGGGCCGCGACGTTCCGCTCGTCGCCGACTACCTGGACGGTGTCGAGGTGAAGGCCGGTGACATCGTGCTGTTCGAGAACGTGCGCTTCAACAAGGGCGAGAAAAAGAACGCCGACGAGCTGGCGCAGAAGTACGCCGCGCTGTGCGACGTGTTCGTCATGGATGCTTTCGGCACCGCTCACCGTGCTGAAGGTTCGACGCATGGTGTCGCCAAGTTCGCCAAGGTCGCCGCTGCCGGCCCGCTGCTGGCCGCCGAGCTGGACGCTTTGGGCAAGGCCCTGAAAGCGCCGGCCAAGCCGATGGCCGCCATCGTTGCCGGCTCCAAGGTGTCCACCAAGCTGGACGTGCTGAACAGCCTGAGCCAGATCTGCGACCTGCTGATCGTCGGTGGCGGCATCGCCAACACCTTCCTCGCCGCGGCCGGTCACAAGGTCGGCAAATCGCTGTACGAGCCTGATCTGGTCGAGACCGCCAAGGCCATCGCCGCCAAGGTCAACGTGCCGCTGCCAGTCGACGTGGTGGTTGCCAAGGCCTTCGCCGAAGACGCCGAAGCCACCGTCAAATCGGTTGCCGACGTTGCTGACGACGACATGATCCTGGACATCGGTCCGAAAACCGCCGAGCAATTCGCCGAGCTGCTGAAGTCGTCGAAAACCGTGCTGTGGAACGGCCCGGTCGGCGTGTTCGAGTTCGACCAGTTCGGTAACGGCACCAAGACCCTGGCCAAAGCGATCGCGCAAAGCAGCGCCTTCTCCATCGCCGGTGGTGGCGACACCCTGGCGGCCATCGACAAATATGGCGTCGCGGCTGATATCTCCTACATTTCTACCGGTGGCGGTGCGTTCCTCGAATTCGTCGAGGGCAAGGTCCTGCCGGCGGTCGAGGTTCTGGAACAGCGGGCCAAGGCCTGAGTCGCCCGGTGCCTGGCAAAGGGAGCGAACGGATGATCAAGCGCTTGTCCTTGATGGTCATGAGCGTCGTGCTGAGCGCCTGCTCCAGCACGCCTGACTCCGCTCCCGATCGGCCCGCCGCGGAAAAGGGTGGCTGCTACCAGTCCGAATGGCAGGCGGAGACCGCGCCGGTCATCAATAAACGGCTCGGTCCCGATGGCCTGGAAAAATACGACGACGAACATCAGCGCCGGGCCAAGGGATGCCCTTGATCGGCTCGCGACAACCTGTCGCCAGGTTTGTGGTCTGCTGGAGGAAGTGGATGAAAGGTGTTCTGGCCTTGACGGCCCTGGCAACACTCGCAGGATGCGCCAGCTTCACGCCCGCACCAGCGGCGGCCCCGGCCGACAACTGGACCCGCTGGGTCTGCGACAGCAAGGCCGAAGTGCTCTGGCGTGCGGCAGGCGCCGGCAATCAGGAGATGGACGTACGCCTTGGCGGCGGCGATCAGGTCTACCGGCTCAAACCCGAGCCGTCCGGATCCGGAGCGCTGTACAGCGATGGCGTGCTGGCCTTGCACACCAAGGGCGATGAGGGCCTGGTGTACTGGGTTGCGACCAACGATTTGATAGGGCGGGGCTGCAAGGCACCGTGACTGGCCGGGCCGGCTGATACTGGCCCACACAACTTGAACAGCAACCGCCGCTGCGGCAGGTTTGCACGAAAAACGACGCTTGTCGGGAGAGAGATACACAATGGCACTCATTAGCATGCGCCAGATGCTGGACCACGCCGCCGAGTTCGGTTACGGCGTTCCAGCTTTCAACGTCAACAACCTGGAACAGATGCGCGCCATCATGGAAGCCGCTGACAAGACCGACTCTCCGGTGATTGTCCAGGCCTCGGCCGGTGCCCGCAAATACGCCGGCGCGCCGTTCCTGCGCCACCTGATCCTGGCGGCGATCGAAGAATTCCCGCACATCCCGGTGTGCATGCACCAGGACCACGGCACCAGTCCTGACGTCTGCCAGCGCTCGATCCAGCTGGGCTTCAGCTCGGTGATGATGGACGGCTCGCTGAAAGCCGACGGCAAGACCCCGTCCGACTACGAATACAACGTCCGCGTCACCCAGCAGACCGTGGCATTCGCCCACGCCTGCGGCGTTTCCGTGGAAGGTGAGCTGGGTTGCCTGGGCAGCCTGGAAACCGGTCAGGCCGGTGAAGAAGATGGCGTCGGCGCCGAAGGCATCCTGGATCACAGCCAGATGCTGACCGATCCGGAAGAAGCCGCTGACTTCGTCAAGAAAACCCAGGTCGATGCCCTGGCCATCGCCATCGGCACCAGCCACGGCGCCTACAAGTTCACCAAGCCGCCTACCGGCGACATCCTGGCGATCGACCGCATCAAGGAAATCCACAAGCGCATCCCTAACACTCACCTGGTGATGCACGGTTCGTCCTCGGTTCCACAGGACTGGCTGGCGATCATCAACGAGTTCGGTGGTGACATCAAAGAAACCTACGGCGTGCCGGTCGAAGAAATCGTCGAAGGCATCAAGTACGGCGTGCGCAAGGTAAACATCGACACCGACCTGCGTCTGGCCTCCACCGGCGCGATCCGTCGCTTCCTGGCGCAGAACCCGGCCGAGTTCGACCCGCGCAAATACTTCGCCAAGACTGTCGAAGCCATGCGCGACATCTGCATCGATCGCTACGAAGCCTTCGGCACCGCGGGCAACGCCTCGAAGATCAAGCCGATCTCCCTGGACGATATGTTCCTGCGTTACGCCAAAGGCGAGCTGGCCGCGAAGGTCAACTGATACGCGCGCAAAGCAAAAAAACCCGCAGCGATGCGGGTTTTTTTATGCCTGTTGATCACCCAGGAAGACCGTTAGTCGGCGAACTATCGTTAAAACACCTGTTGGCCAGTTGCCAGCTTTAGATTTGGAAAACTCGGGTCTAGAGTCAAACGCGCAGATTTCATCCGAAAGATGACGTAGTTGCCAAAGAGAAGCAGCATGGAATGCGCTCAAATTCCGACACACGAGGGTGGCTCGGTTTTACTGGTCGTTGATGACTATCCGGAAAACCTGATCAGCATGCGTGCCTTGCTGGCCCGTCAGGACTGGCAAGTCTTGACGGCCAGTTCGGGTATCGAAGCCCTGAGTACATTGCTTGAACATGAAGTCGACCTGGTTCTGCTGGATGTGCAGATGCCGGGCATGGACGGTTTTGAAGTGGCCCGGCTGATGCGCGGCAGCCAGCGAACTCGGCTGACACCGATCATTTTCCTGACCGCCAACGAACAAACCCAGGCCGCGGTGCTCAAGGGCTACGCCAGCGGTGCCGTGGATTACCTGTTCAAACCCTTCGATCCGCAAATCCTCAAACCCAAGGTGCAGGCCCTGCTCGACCAGCAGCGCAACCGTCGCGCCTTGCAACGGCTGACCCGCGACCTGGAAGCGGCCCGCGCCTTCAATGCTTCGGTGCTGGAGAACGCTGCCGAAGGCATCCTGGTGGTGGCCGAAGACGGCACCATTCGTTTCGCCAATCCGGCCATTTCACGATTGCTGCTCGCGTCGGTCGACCAGTTGCAGGGCGCCGACCTGCTGGACTTCGTGCTGTCGCCAACCGCGGCGCAATGGCGCGAGTCGGCCTTTTATCAGGCGTATCTGGAGCGGGACATCTTTCGTTTGCACGATGCTGTGCTACGCACCCGCAATGGCCAGGCGCTGCCGGTGGCGTTGTCCTGTGCCGCCTTGCCCGGCGAGCAGCGCGCGATGGTGGTGACGGTGCTGGACATGTCGGTGGTGCGCAGCCTGCACCAGCAACTGGAGCATCAGGCGGTCACCGATCCGCTCACCGGCTTGCTCAACCGCCGCGGTTTCTATCAGGCCGCGGAAAGTGCGCTGGTGCGCAGCGAACATTCGGACAAGCACCATGCCTTGATGTACCTGGACCTCGACGGCTTCAAGCGGGTCAACGATTCCCTCGGGCACGAAATCGGCGACCAGGTGTTGCACTGGGTCGCTGAGCAACTGAAGGATTGCCTGGGTGGCCACGGCATCCTGGCGCGGATGGGCGGCGATGAGTTCACGGCCTTGCTCGACGACCTCGACTACCCCGAACAGGCGGCGCGTTTAGCCGAGAAGTGCATCGAGCGCATGTCGATCCGCCAGCAGATCGACGGCCTGGAAGTGGTGCTCGGGGTCAGTATCGGTATTGCTATCTACCCCGACTGCGGTGCCAACCTCGACGGGTTGTTGCGCGCTGCCGATACGGCGATGTACGCGGCCAAGCAGGCCGGGCGCCAGCAGTATCGTTATTACGACGAGGACCTCAACGGCCGCGCCCGTTCGCGGCTGATGCTCGAAGACAGCGTTCGCGCGGCGGTGGATAACCAGGATTTCACCCTGGTGTTCCAGCCGCAGGTGGCGTTCTCCGACGGTCGCCTGCGCGGCTTCGAGGCGCTGTTGCGCTGGCGGCATCCGAGCGTCGGCGATGTGCCGCCGGGGCTGTTCCTGCCGTTGCTGGAAGAAGCGCGGTTGATCAACCGCCTGGCCAGTTGGATCTACTGCCAGGGCGCCGAGCAGCGGCGGGCCTGGTGCGGGCATTTTGCCGACGACCTGACCCTCGGCATCAGCCTCAGCCGGGTGCAGTTCGGCATGCCCAACCTGATCGAAGAGCTGTCGCAGGTGATCGCCGATGCCGGCCTGGCACCGAGCCAACTGGAAGTGGAAATCGCCGAAACATCGCTGACCGACAACCTGGACACGGCGTTGCGCCAGTTGCGCAAGTTGCGCGAGTTGGGCGTGCGCGTGGCGCTGGACGACTTTGGCGCCGGCGACTGCTCGCTGCGCCTGTTGCGCGATCTGCCGATCGATACCCTCAAGCTCGACCGCCACCTGGTGGCGCGCCTGCCCGATTCCGCCGCCGACGCGGCGCTGGTGCGTTGCGTCATCGAACTCTGCGAGCAGTACTGCATCAGCGTGATCGCCGAAGGCGTGGAGACCCCGGCGCAGGCGCAATGGTTGCGCGAGCACGGCTGCGAGTACGTTCAGGGCTTCCTTGTGGCGCGGCCGATTACCGCGGCGGAAGCCGGTCGCTTCCCGGCCTTTTTTGACTGGCAAGGGCAGTAGTTGGGTACACTGCGGCCTTTCCCCTTTCACCCGCAGCAGCCATGAACACCCTCAAGTACCTGCAAGCCTACCCGCCCGCCCTGCAAGATCAGGTGCGTCAGTTGATTGCCCGTGGCCAGTTGGGCGACTACCTGCAAAGGCGCTATCCGGCCCGGCATGACGTGCAGAGTGACAAGGCGCTGTACAGCTACGCGCAGAACCTCAAGCAGGAACACCTGCGCAACGCGCCAAACCTCGACAAAGTGCTGTTCGACAACCGCCTCGACCTGACCCACCGTGCGCTCGGCCTGCACACGGCGGTTTCGCGGGTGCAGGGTGGCAAGCTCAAGGCGAAGAAAGAGATCCGCATCGCTTCGCTGTTCAAGGAGGCGGCGCCGGAGTTCCTGCGCATGATCGTGGTGCACGAACTGGCGCACTTCAAGGAGGCCGAGCACAACAAGGCTTTCTACAAACTCTGTGAATACATGCAGCCGGGCTACCATCAACTGGAGTTCGACCTGCGCGTTTACCTGACCTGGCGCGAGTTGCCGGGCGATCAGTGAGTCAAAGGACCCTTTGCATGGACGTAAGCAAGACCAAGAGCAGTTTCTACCGTCGCCTGTACGTTGCCTGGCTGATCGACAGCCAGACCGCCAGCAGCGTCCCGGCGCTGATGGCCGCCACCGGCATGCCCCGCCGCACCGCGCAGGACACCATCGCTGCGCTGGCTGATCTGGATATCGTTTGTGAGTTCGAGCAGGAAGCGGGGGCGCGCAACCATGCCGGGCATTACCGGATTCATGATTGGGGTGCGATCGACAAAGGGTGGATCATTCAGAATCTGCGGGGGATTCGGGACGTGTTGGGGTATCCCTGACCTATCGCCCCCAATCCCCGTAGAGAACCAAAAATTTCAGGCCCGCCGCATCCCGATATGCGGAATGCCGTCCTCCAGGTATTCCTCGCCCGCCACCTCGAAGCCATGCTTGCGGTAATAGTCCTGCAGATGCGCCTGGGCCGAGAGGTATACCGGCACGTCCGGCCAGTTCTCTTCGGCATGCTTGAGGCCCTGCACCATCAGTTCGTGGCCCAGCCCCTGGCCGCGGCCCACCTCGGCGATGAGCACCCGGCCGATCACCACGTCGCCACCCTGGGATGTCGGATCGAGCAAGCGCAGATAAGCCACCAGCTGATTGTCCTGCCAGGCCATCAAGTGGCAGGTGTCGCCGCTCAGGTCCTGGCCATCGAGGTCCTGGTAGGCGCATTTCTGCTCGACCACGAACACTTCGTTGCGCAACTGCATCACGGCGTAGAGCTGTTCTTTGCCAAGGTCGGCGTGATGTTTGCAAATCCACTCGATGGGCATGACGGTTCTCTCTGGTTGGATGCGCCGATGATAACCAGCCTCGACGGCGCTGACATTTTTTGTCGTAAGCCAAAGTGTCCGCAAAACCGGCAGGAATAGAGGCACATAGCTATCATTTGCTGCTGCCACCCGGACGGTCGTTTGTGTAATCTGGCCGTCGCAACCTGGATTTGTTGGCACTGAAACGCTCAAGCGGTCAAACCACAACGCGGAAGCTCCGCTATAGGATTTGAGCATGCGACCCTTGCTCCGAGTCTTGTGTTTGCTTGGAATGTTGTCAGTTACCCCGGCGCATGCCGAAAAACTCCGTCTGGTTGCCGATGCCTGGCCACCTTTCACCGATGCCAGCATGGCGCAGGGCGGTCTAGCCACCGCTTTGGTCAAGACGGCGCTCGAACGCGCGGGTTTTGCCAGTGACTTCGAGCAGGTGCCCTGGGCGCGGGCGTTGATGGGCATTGGCGATGGTCGCTACGACGTGCTGGTCAATGCCTGGTACAACGAATCCCGCACCCGCATCGGGCAATTCTCCGACGGCTACCTGAACAACCGGATCCGCCTGCTCAAGCGCAAGGCCGACGCCATCCAGTTCGAACGCCTGTCCGACATTTATCCCCATTCGATCGCGGTGGTCCGCGATTACGCCTATTCCGCCGAGTTCGATGCCGACCGGCGCTTGCAGAAAGTCCCGGTGCGCAGCTTTCCGGTGGCGATCGGCATGCTCGCCGCAGGCAGGGTCAGCCTGGCCGTGGAGGACGAGTACGTCGCCAACTGGTTTCTAATGCGCGCGCGCGACACGGTGCGCGATCAGTTGGAGTTTTTCGGCGAGCCGGTCAGCGAGAACAGCCTGCACATCCTGGTCAGCCTGAAAAACCCTCAGCACCAGCAGATCGTCAGCGGCTTCGACCGGGCGATCAGCGCGATGAAAGCCGACGGCAGTTACGCACGGATCCTCAAGGAGCACGCCTTCACTCAGGCGTCCCCTTGATCAGGTGCGCGGCGAGGGTGCGCAGCGGGCCGAGGTGACGGGCGATCAGCGCCAGTTGGGTCTGCACGGTCCGCAGGTTCTCGTCCATTTCCTCGGGCATCTGCTCCAGCTCGGTGGCCAGGGCTTCCTCGCTGTCGCTGTGGATTGCCACCGGGGTCTTGCTGGTCAGGCCGCTGGCGATTTCGTCGAGGCTCTCGGCCAGTTTCGCTCCGGCGCTATCGAGCAACTGTTCGCGGGCTTCGGCGGGCAGCGTGCTGTCGCGGTGCGCGCCGAGGGCCGAGAGGTAGCTCAGCAAGGTGTGGGACAGCACCAGGAAGCGGAAGCCGACGTCCGCTTCCTTACGGAAATGCCCGGGCTCCATGAGCATGTTGGCCAGGGTGGTAGACAGTGCCGCGTCGGCGTTGTGGGCGTTGCGTCGGGCCAGGCGGTAGGCGAGGTCGTCGCGCTTGCCTTCGGCGTACTGGCGCATGATCTGGCGCAGGTAAGTGCTGTTACAGGTCAGGGTGTTGGCCAGCACTTTGTTCAACCGTCGTCCCTGCCAGTCCGGCAGGAACAGGAACACCGCGAGAATGGCAATCAGGCTGCCCACCAGGGTATCGAACAGGCGTGGCAGGAACAGGCCATAACCGTCGCCGATCTGGTTGAAGCAGAACAGCACCATCAGGGTGATCGCCGCCGTGGCGAGGGTGTAGCGGGTGGTGCGGTTGACGAAGAACACCACCCCGGCGGCCACCGCGAACAGCGATTGGATGACGGCGTTGGGGAACAGGTCGAACAGTGCCCAGCCGACCGTCAGGCCGATGGCGGTGCCGATGATCCGCTGCACCAGTTTGCGCCGTGTGGCGCCATAGTTGGGCTGGCAGACGAACAGCGTGGTGAGGATGATCCAGTAACCCTGGGTCGGGTGGATCAGGTGCACCATGCCGTAGCCGATCGACAGCGCCAGCGGCAGGCGCAGTGCGTGGCGGAAGATCAGCGAGGTTGGCGTCAGTTGCTGGCGCAGGCGGTTCCACACGTCCGCCAGGTTGCGCGGCGAGCGGTCGAGCAGGCTCGGGTCGCTGTTGTCGGCCAGGCTGTCCGGGTTGCTGGCGTCGCTGAGCAGGCGGTCGAGGGTTGCCAGGTTCGCCGCCAGCGCCCGCAACGAACGCAGCAGGCCGCGCCAGGCCGGGTTGCTCTGGATGCGCAGGTGTTCCAGCGAGGCGTGCAGGTCTTCAAGCGCCTCGGCGAAACCGATGTCGTAGACGAACGGCTGGCGCAACTGGATCGACGCCGACAGCCGCTCGCAGGCCTTGCCTTGCTGGCGCAGCAGGCGCTGGCAGCGGAACAGCACGTCACTGTGGAAGAACGCCTCGGTCAGCGCGTTGTACGGGTAGTGCGAGGAACTGGCGCGTTCGTGGATGTCCTGGGCGAGAAAATACAGCTTCAGGTAGCGGCTGACCTTCGAACTGGGCCGGCCATTGCCGACGCGGTGTAGGATGATTTCCTTGGCGCTGTTCAGCGCCGCCACCACCTTGCCGTTCTGTTGCGCCAGTTCCAGGCGCCGGGCTTCGACGTCGAGGCCGCGGATTGGCTCGAACAGGGTGGCCTTGAGCTTGAGGTAGATGCCCAATTCGCGGAACAGCCGCGCCAGGCTCTGTTGCACCGGTTGGTTGGAGAACAGCGCTTGCCAGAGCACCGAGAGCAGTCCGTACCAGCCCGCGCCGGCCACCAGCAGCAGCGGCTCATGCCAGAAATCGGCGACCTCGCCACCGCGCTGGTCGACGCCGATCATCGTGTAGACCGAGAGAATCAGCGTGGCCTGGGCGATCGCCCCGTAGCGTTCGCCGAGGGCGCCGAGCATGGTCAGGCCGAACGCCGCCAAGGCCATGGCGCAGACGAATAGCCACGGATAGGGGAACAGCAATTCCACCGCCAGCGCGGCGATGGTGAAGCACACCAGGGTGACGGCCAGGGCGTTGAGACGGCCCTGCCAACTGTCGTCGGTCTCGGCCAGGGCGCTGGCGATGATGCCGAGGAACAGCGGGATCAGCAGGTTCATCTGATCCTGATACCAGCACAGCGCCATGCTGCCGGTGAGGGCGATCAATACCCGGATGCTGTAGCTGAATTTGTCCAGGGCCCACAGACGACGCAACGAATGGCTGAACGAAGACGATGACATGATGAACGGCGGGCCTGCTGGGCGAGATCGGAAGTGAGCGGGTCACCGCGACGCAAAGCCGTCGCGGTGGTCACGTACCAGCAAAATGTGTTCCGTGATGGGGCTGATTCTAGCCGGAACTTCAGACGAACTGCGCGGCGGCGTAAGCGCAGGCCCAAGCCCACTGGAAATTGAAGCCGCCAAGGTGGCCGCTGACGTCCAGTACTTCGCCAATGAAGTACAGCCCCGGGCTCTTCAACGACTCCATGGTCTTGGACGACACCTCGCGGGTATCGACGCCGCCGAGGGTCACTTCGGCGGTGCGGTAGCCCTCGGTCCCGGCCGGCACCAACTGCCAGTTCCCGAGTTTTTCCGCGACCTGCGCCAGCTCGGCCGGGGTGTACTGCTTCATCGGTTTGGAGGCGAACCAGTGGTCGGCCAGCAGGTTGGCCATCTTCTTGGTGAAGATCTCACCGAGCAGGGTTTTCAGCTCGCTGTTGGGCCGCTCGGCCTGTTGCTGTTGCAGCCAGGACAGGGCGTCGTGGTCCGGCAGCAGGTTGATTTCGACGGTGTCGCCGGCTTCCCAGAACGAGGAAATCTGCAGGATCGCCGGGCCACTGAGGCCGCGGTGAGTGAACAGCAGGTTTTCCCTGAAGCTTGTGCCGTTGCAACTGGCGATGCAGTCCACCGACGTGCCGGACAGCTCGGTGCACAGCGCCTTGAGCTGGTCGGTGATGGTGAACGGCACCAGCCCGGCGCGGGTTGGCAGCACGTTGTGACCGAACTGGCGGGCCACCTGATAGCCGAAACCGGTGGCGCCGAGGGTCGGGATCGACAGGCCGCCGGTGGCGATCACCAGCGACTGGCACTGGAACGGGCCGGCGCTGGTTTGCAGCAGGTAGCCGGCTTCCAGTTTCTCGATGTGTTCGATGCGGGTGTCCATGCGCAGGGTGGCGCCGGCGTTGTCGCACTCGTCGAGGAGCATCTGCAGGATGTCGCTGGACTTGTTGTCGCAGAAAAGCTGGCCGAGTTTTTTCTCGTGATAGGGCACGCCGTGCTTGGCGACCATCTCGATGAAGTCCCACTGGGTGTAGCGGGCCAGGGCCGACTTGCAGAAGTGCGGGTTCTGCGAGAGGAAGTTGGCCGGCTCGGTGTACATATTGGTGAAGTTGCAGCGGCCGCCGCCGGACATGAGGATCTTCTTGCCCGGTTTGTTGGCGTGGTCCAGCAGCACGACCCGGCGGCCGCGCAAGGCGGCGGTGCGGGCGCACATCAGGCCGGCGGCGCCGGCGCCGATGATGATGACATCGGTGGAGTGCATGGGTGTTCTCTGGAAATCGCGAGCAAGCTCGCTCCTACAGGGATCGTGCAAGCCACGCCGTGGTAGGCGCGAGCTTGCTCGCGATCAGGTCCTGGGTGGTTTAGATGATCCGGACCTTGAGCGACCGACCCTTGATCTTGCCGCTGTTCAGCCGCTGCAGCGCCTGCTTGGCCACGCCGCGCTCCACCGCCACATAGGCCTGGAAGTCGAAGATGGCGATCTTGCCGACCTGCTTGCCCGGAACCCCGGCATCGCCGGTCAGTGCACCGAGGATGTCGCCCGGACGCAGTTTGTCCTTGCGCCCGGCGGAGATGCACAGGGTGCTCATCACCGGCACCAGCGGTTCGCCGGCCTTGGCCTTGAGGCTGTCGAGCTGTTCCCAGCGCAGCGGGGCTTTTTGCAGCACTTCGATGGCCTTGGCGCGATGGCCTTCGGCAGGCGCGACCAGGCTGACCGCCAGGCCCTTCTCGCCAGCACGGCCGGTACGGCCGACGCGGTGCACGTGGATCTCGGCATCACGGGCCAGTTCGACGTTGATCACCATGTCCAGCGCATCGATGTCCAGGCCGCGGGCCGCCACATCAGTGGCTACCAGCACCGAGAGGCTGCGGTTGGCGAACACGGTCAGGACCTGATCGCGGTCGCGCTGTTCCAGGTCGCCGTGCAGGGCTTCGGCGGAGATGCCTTTGGATTGCAGGTGATCGACCACTTCCTGGCACTGCTGCTTGGTGAAGCAGAACGCCACGCACGATTCCGGCCGGAAGTGCCCCAGCACACGGGTGACCGCGTTCATGCGGTCTTCGGGATCGACTTCATAGAAATGCTGCTCGATCTGGCTGTCGGCGTGCAGCGTGTCGACCTTGACCTGCTGCGGGTTGCGCATGAAGGCGGCGGACAGTTGCTTGATGCCACTCGGGTAGGTGGCGGAGAACAGCAGGGTCTGCCGGCGCTCGGGGGTCTGCCCGATGATCTGGGCGATGGCGTCGTAGAAGCCCATGTCGAGCATGCGGTCGGCTTCGTCCAGCACCAGGGTGTTGAGCCCGTCCAGCACCAGGGTGCCTTTGCTCAGGTGCTGCTGCACCCGGCCCGGCGTGCCGACGATGATGTGCGCGCCATGTTCCAGCGAAGCAATCTGCGGGCCGAGGGAGACGCCACCGCACAGGGTGAGGATCTTGATGTTGTCTTCGGAGCGGGCCAGGCGGCGCAGCTCCTTGGCAACCTGGTCGGCCAGCTCGCGGGTCGGGCACAGCACCAGCGCCTGACAGCCGAAATAGCGCGGGTTGATCGGGTTCAGCAGGCCGATGCCGAAGGCGGCGGTCTTGCCACTGCCGGTCTTGGCCTGGGCAATCAGGTCCATGCCTTTGAGGATGACCGGCAGGCTCTGGGCCTGGATCGGAGTCATCTCGGCATAGCCGAGGGCGTCCAGGTTGGCCAGCATGGCGTTGGACAGCGGCAAGGTGGCGAAGGCGGTGGCAATGGTGGTCACGAGGCGGGCCTGCAAAACAAAATGTCGCGCAGTGTACCAGCCTCGTGGCCATTCGCCCTAAGGCTCGATCCCGGCTTCCTGACGAGGCGCACGCCGTCCATCCGTCTTCGCCAGTTGCAGGAAGATCGCCGCGGCGAGCATCGCCATCAGGCCGATGGTGACGAAGGTGAGCTGGAATGCGCCCAGCGTGGTTTCCACGCCTTCGGCGCTGCCGGCGGCGGTGAAGCCGCCGAGCAGGGCGCCGGCGCAGGCCACACCCAGGCTCAGCGACAGTTGCGCGACCACCGACAGCAGGCTGTTGCCGCTGCTGGCGCTGGCGTCGTCGAGGTCGATCAGGGTCACGGTGTTCATCGCGGTGAACTGCATGGAGTTGATCGCCCCGAGCACGCCGAGCTGCACCAGCAGCAGGGCATGGGGCGTCTGTTCGTTCACCAGGCCCAGGCTCGCCAGCATCAGCCCGAGCAACAGGGTGTTGGCGGTGAGAATGGTGCGGTAGCCGAAGCGCTCGATCAGTGGCCGGGCGATGGACTTGGCCAGCATCGCTGCCGCCGCCAGCGGGATCATGCTCATCCCCGCTTCGGCCGGCGAGTAGCCCAGCGCCACTTGCAGCAGCAGCGGCACGAGGAACGGCAGCGCGCCGCTGCCCAGGCGGGCGAACAGGTTGCCGAGAATGCCCACCGAGAACGTCCGGGTGCGGAACAGGCTGGGCGAGAACAGCGGATTGTCAACGCTGCCGGCGCGCAGCCAGTAGGCGGCGAGGCAGGCCATGCCGGCGAACAGCAGCAACATCACCCGCAGGTGCGGCAGGTGCAGCTCGCCCAGGCCTTCCATGGCGATGGTGATCAGCACCATTGCCGCGCCGAACAGGATGAAACCGACGCCGTCGAAGCGGGTGCGTTCCGAGCCGCGCAGGTCCGGGATGTACTTCCACACCGCGTAGCAGCCGATCACACCCACCGGCAGGTTGAGCAGGAAGATCCAGTGCCAGCTGAAAATCTCCACCAGCCAGCCGCCCACGGTCGGGCCGAGCAACGGGCCGAGCATGCCGGGGATGGTGATGAAACTCATGATCCGCACCAGTTCCGAACGCGGGTAGGCGCGCAACACCACCAGCCGCCCGACCGGCAGCATCAAGGCGCCGCCGAGGCCCTGGATGACCCGGGCGCCCACCAGCATGCCGAGGCTGCTGGAAAGGGCGCAGAGCAGCGAGCCGATGCTGAACAGCAGGATCGCGCCGAAGAAAATGTGCTTGGTGCCGAAGCGGTCGGCGAGCCAGCCGGAGGCGGGAATCAGCAGGGCCACGGTGAGCATGTAGGCGATGATCACCGACTGCATGCGCAGCGGGTTTTCCGCCAGGTCACGGGCCATTGCCGGCAGGGCGGTGTTGAGGATGGTGCCGTCGAGTGACTGCATGAAGAAAGCGATCGCCACCACCCAGGGAATCCAGCGGGCGGTGACGGGGTCGAGCGGGGTGCGTTCGGGCATGGGTAATCCTTAGCCGGCCTTGGGGGCCGCTAAAGCGGCCCCAACAATCACAACGTCAACGTCAGCCGTTTGACCAGCGCCCCCGGCAGATGATTCGACCCGGTCTGCCGCTGGCCATAGGTGCTGGTGGACAGCATCAGCTCACGCTCCTGGGTCAGGGCTTCCAGTTGCGTACCCAGCAAACTGTAGACGCTGTCGTCAAAGCGCATGGTGCTGACCGGCGCGTGGATCTGCCCGTCTTCGACCCAGAAACAGGCGAAGCGGGTCAGGCCGGTCATTCGCGCCGCCGGCAGGTCGGAGTAGTTCAAGTACCACAGGTTGCTGATGTACAGCCCGGTGCCCAGTTGCGCGAGCACATCGGCCTCGGCCAGCTCGCCGCCGGCCATGCTCAGGGCGCTCGGGGATTCCCACGGCTCGGCACCATTGGCCTGGCGCTGGAACTCGGCGGCGCTGCGCGCGTTGGTCAGTTGTTCAAGGGCCCGGCCCTGGTCGATCAGGCGCAGGTCGCTGCGCGGGTAGCCTTCCTCGGAAAACGCCGGGCTGAGCGAGCCGCTGACCTGTTCCGCCAGGTTCACCAGTGGGCTGAGGCTGGCCTCGCCGCTGTACAGCCGTTGCAGCGGGCTGTGCTTGTTGGCGATCGACTGTGCGGAAAAACCGCCCCAGCCGAGCATGCCGACGATTTCTTCGAGGGCGGCGGGGGCGAGGTAGGCGCGGTACTGGCCGGGCGCCAGGGTTTTCAACGGGCGGCCGAGGTAGTCGAGTTGCTCGCGGGCCTGGGCCAGGCGCCGGGCGAACAGTTCGTCGTCCCACACTTGCCCGGCGTAGTTGGCTTTGACCGCCTGGCCGTTGGCGTGGAACAGGCTCCAGTCGAAGTTGAAACTGTTGGCCTGGTGCCAGCCGAACGCGCCGGACGAACTGGCGAAACCGCGACAGATCGGCCCGGCGGCATAGATGCCGACGAGGTCGAGGTCACCGGCACCGGCTTCAATCTGCTTCAGCACGCTGGCGCTGTCGGGCAGCGGCTGTTCCTGTTGGTCGTGACTTTCCCAGGCGCTGTCGTTGAGCAGCAGGTACGGGTCGGGCGGGATCAGCGGCAGTGTCTGGCGTAACTGGGCCAGGGCCTCGCCGAGGCGTTGGCGGTCGATGTCGGCGTCGCCGCTGAGGGTCAGGTTCAGTTCGGCCTGGCGGCCGTCGGCGATCAATTTCAGGCTGGCGCTGGACTGGTGCACGTCACCGGCCTGACGCACCCGCGCGTGGTTGAAGCGGATGAACTGCGAATGCTCGCCGGCATAGCTCAGGGTGAACTGCTCCGGCGCATTGACGTTGTCGTGTAGCCAAGCGACCAGCGCCTGGAAATTCTGCAGGAAGCTGGCGGCCATCAGGCGTCTCCTCCGAATACATCGATCTGGCTGAACACGCAGGCCGGCGAGGCGTGACCGACGCGCACCACCTGGTTCGGCTCGCCTTTGCCGCAGTTCGGCGTGCCTAGAACCTGGAAGGTGCTGGCGTCGCCGACGGCACTCAGGTTGCGCCAGAAGCCCGAGGAAATACCGCGGTAATTGGGGTTCTTCACCACGCCCTTCAGCTCGCCGTTTTCGATCAGTTGGCCCCACTCGCAGCCGAACTGGAACTTGTTGCGTGCGTCGTCGATGGACCAGGAGCGGTTGGTGCGCATCAGGATGCCGCGCTCGATGCCGCCGATCAGTTGCGCCAGGGATTGGTCCCCCGGCTCGATATTGAGGTTGGCCATGCGGTCGATGGGCGCGCGGTTCCAGCCGCAGGCGCGGCTGTTGGCGACGCCTTCGAGGCCCGAGCGGAACTGCGACAGCGCACCGCCGAGCGGGCGCAGCAGCAGGCCATCGCGGATCAGGAATTGCTTGAGCGCCGGGGTGCCGTCGTCGTCATGACCGTAGCTGGCCAGTTCTTCGCGGATGTCCGGGTCGAAGGTCACGTTGAGCAGTTTCGAGCCGTATTGCAGGTGGCCGAAGTCGCTGGCTTTGACGAAGCTGGTGCCGGCGTAGTTGCGCTCATCGCCGAGGATGCGGTCCATCTCCAGCGGGTGGCCGATGGATTCGTGGATCTGCAGCATCATCTGGTCGGGCATCAGCAGCAGGTCGCGCACGCCGCTGGGGGTGTTGGGCGCCAGCAGCAGTTGCAGCGCCTCGTCGGCGACCCGAGCGCCGGCGCCCACCAGGCCGCAACGCTGGATCACGTCCAGGCCGCCTTGCTGGCCGAAGTTCTCGCGGCCGAGGGTGCGGGTCTGGCTGTCGCCGTCGCCGAACGCGGTGACGCTGAGGCCGGGAAAGATGAAGCGCTGGGCCTGGCGCAGCTCGGCGCCGGCACTGTTGAGGTAAATCTGCTCGACGGTGGTCAGGCCGAGGCTGACCTGCCAGTTGGCGAGTCGCTCATCCGCCGGCACCGCCGCCGATTCCTGGTTGAGCAGGTCATAGCAATCGCCGAGCGATGGGAAGGCCTGGTCAAGGTTGGGCGAGCAATAGTCGGCGCGGGCGGTGGCGATGGATTGATCGCGCAGGTCCAGCAGCGCGTGGGCGGCGGTCTGCCGGGCCAAGGCTTCGGCCCGGTCGAGGGCCTGTTGCAGGCCGGCCTGGGACAGGTCGGCGGTGGCGGCGTAGGCTTCGACGCCGCTGACGCGGACGGTGAGCATGGCGCCTTCATCGCGGCCCAGGCTTGGCGGCTCGGCGATGTTTTTGCGCACTGACAGGTGTTGTTGGGACTGCTGCACGTAGCGCAGGGAGAAAAACTCGCCGCCGCAGCGCAGGCTTGCGAAGCGCTGGCGCAGCGGCGCGGTGAAATCGAACATGCGCGGAACTCCGGGTGCCGGTGGTTCCCCCTCAGAACCACTCGTCTTGCATGCTCAGGCAGGTGTCATCGCGGGCCTCGAGCAATGCGAGGTCATTATGGCAGGGCGGTACTTCCCAGGTGAGGAAAAACCTCGCCGCCTGCAATTTGCCTTGATAGAAGTCGCGGTCCGCCGGGTTGCCCACGGCCAGCCCCTGTTCGGCGCGAATGGCCTGTTCCAGCCAGCGCCAGCCGACCACGCAGTGACCGAACGCCTTGAGGTACAGCGCCGAGTTGGCCAGGGCGCTGTTGACCTTGCCGCTCGCCAGGTCGCCGAGCAGGCCGAGGGTGACGCCCTGCAGGCGGGTCAGCAGTTGTTCCAGCGGTTGGCGCAGATTGTCCAGGCCTGGGTGTTGATGAGCGCGTTCACAGGTTCCGGCAATCAGCCGCACCAGTTGCTTGAGCCCGGCGCCGCCGTTCTGCGCCAGCTTGCGCCCGAGCAGGTCGAGGGACTGGATGCCATGGGTGCCTTCGTGAATCGGGTTCAGGCGGTTGTCGCGGTAGTACTGCTCCACCGGGTATTCGCGGGTGTAGCCGTGGCCGCCGAGAATCTGGATCGCCAGCTCGTTGGCCTTGAGGCAGAACTCCGATGGCCAGGATTTGACGATGGGCGTGAGCAGGTCCAGCAGTTCCTGTGCCTGCTGGCGCGCTTCGGGGCTGTCGGCGGTGTGGCTGTCGTCGAACAGCCGCGCGGCGTACAGGCCCAGGTCGAAGGCACCCTCCACGTAGGCTTTCTGCGCCAGCAACATGCGCTTCACATCGCTGTGGGCAATGATCGGCACGGCGGCGGTGGACGGATCCTTGTTGTCCGGCAGTCGGCCTTGCGGACGCTGGCGGGCATAGTCGAGGGAGTACAGGTAGCCGGCGTAGCCCAGCATCACCGCGCCCATGCCGACGCCGATCCGCGCCTCGTTCATCATCTGGAACATGCACGCCAGGCCCTGATGCGGCTTGCCCACCAGATAACCGACACAGTTGCCGTTATCGCCGAAGTTCAATGCGGTGGACGTGGTGCCGCGCCAGCCCATCTTGTGGAACAGCCCGGCGAGGGTCACATCGTTGCGCCCCCCGAGGCTGCCATCCGGATTGACCAGGAACTTGGGAACGATAAACAGCGAAATGCCCTTCACCCCGGCGGGCGCGTCCGGCAGCTTGGCCAGGACCATATGCACGATGTTTTCCGACAGCGGGTGATCGCCGCCGGAGATAAAGATCTTGTTGCCGCGCAGCCGGTAGCTGCCATCGCCGGCGGGCTCCGCGCGGGTGCGGATATCGGCCAGGGACGAGCCAGCGTGCGGCTCGGTCAGCGCCATGGTGCCGAAGAAGCGACCGTCGATCATCGGCTGCAGGAACAGGCGCTTTTGCTCCTCGGTGCCGAAACTCTCGATCAGGTTCGCCGCACCCATGGTCAGGAACGGGTATGCCGTGGTCCCGGCGTTGGCCGCCTGAAAGTGGGCGAAACAGGCTTGCGAGAGCAGGGTCGGCAGTTGCATGCCGCCCGCTTCGAAATCGCGATTGGCGTTAAGGAAGCCGGCCTCGAGGAAGGCATCCACCGCCGGTTTCACCTCGGGAATCAGCACCGCCTCGCCGTTCTCGTAGCGCGGCTCGTTCTCGTCGCCCTTGCGGTTGTGCGGCGCGAAATACTTCTCAGCGATGCTGCGCGCAGTGGAAAGCGCCGCATCGAACGTCTCGCGACTGTGCTCGGCGAAGCGCTCGCGGCGGGTCAGGGATTCGGCATCGAGCACTTCATAGAGTTCGAAGGCGAGGTTGCGGGCGCTGAGCAGGGTTTCGGTCATGGCGGCCATTCCTTGTTCGGGGATGGGGCGAGTCTAGGCAGGTGGGGGGAGGGTGCACAGGGAAATAGGTGTGGGTGATGGTGGAGTAGAAGAGAGGCTACAGACGCTTGGGCTGAAAGCTTCTTTGGGTAGGAAATGTCTGCATCCGAAGAGGGGCCCGGACTGCATACTTTTTGGGGGCCTCAGTATCTGAGGCGCTGAACATTATTTTCTCGGCGTCTTTGGCTTTCCTCGTTGCACACCTGTAGGGCCCGTTCAGCTTTGTAGTCCCGCTCCTATCCGTTGTCGGAATCATCGCGCTTCTAGTCGAGAGCGAGCCGGCATCCTGGAATCGTGCATACGCGGTTTCATGGGCCGTCTCCAGTACGGCGGTCCTGCGCATGTCCACAAGCAACTTTTCCCCTTCTCAACCGGCACAGCCTGCGTTTTTCGTGGTTGCGGTGCCAAAGTTGATCGTCATGACGCTTTTCACGCTCGGGCTTTATTGGTTGTTCTGGTCGTTGCGCAACTGGGACCTTTACCGAAATTCCAGTGATCGCAGGGTCATGTTTCTGCCCCGTGTTTTGCTTCCGGAGTTGTTCCTTTATTCACTGTTGCACCGGGTAGATCGACGGATTCGTGCGTCGGGGCGTAGCTATCGGTGGTCACCATGGTGGCTGACTTTTGGAGTGCTGCTAATGGGCATATCCAGTCTTTGCCTGTGGATGGCGATACTGCCACTCCCTGAACTTGCGTCTGCTGTGTTGGTGACAGTGGTGCTGTTTCATGTGTTTCAGTGCAGGGTTCAGCGGGCAATCAACTTTTGCGAGGGCGATCCGGAAGGGGCGGGAAATGCGCAACTAACGGTGATCAACTGGCTTTGGATATTGATCGTTAGTTCAGGGTGGCTGGTACTGGGTGGGTTGCCTGGTGAGGACGGCGGACTTTTCGAGGAAGAAGCCGCGTAGTCACGTTCTCGAGTGCGATCTTCGAGGGGAGTCAAACTCGCGCTCCACTAGGGCCGGCAACGGTTGGATGATGCTCGGTGTTACTCTTTGGATGTTTATTTTCATGGCGTTTGCAATGAGTTTATCGATCGCTTACGGGTAGCGGCACTGGCTCCAGTTGATCGTCCAAAACAAAACAGGGCGGGTTTCGCGTCACTCTCGATAGAGTCCGCAAAACCCGCCCCGCTTCGTTTCCTTCGGGCTATCAGCCGATAGTCATCAAGCTGGCGTTACCACCCGCCGCAGCGGTGTTCACGCTCAGCGCGCGCTCGATCACCAGGCGCTCCAGGGCGACGGCGGTTTCACCCGACGACAGGCCGTGAACCCCGACGATCGCACCGGCACGCTTGGCCACCTGCTCGCAGACGCCGCGCAGTTGGTCCGAGTCGCCGTGATGCAGGACGGCGTCGAACGCCACTTCATCCTTGTTCCAGTCCGCTACCAGCTTGATGCGGGCCTGGACTTCCTTCGGCAGGCGGGCGCGCAGGGACTTGCCCGGCTCGCCATCGACCACTACCGCCGAGCTGCCCACGGCCAATACCGCGGCCAACTGGATCAGCAGGTCGGCTTCGCTGTCGGCCAGGCATAGCACATGCTCGCGCGGCAGGATGGTGTAGCTGTTGCGTTCGCCGGTCGGGCCGGCCAGCAGGCGCGTGATACCACTCTGGGACTGACGGGCGAACTGTTCGCAGAGTTGCACCACATCGTTTTGCTGGCTGCTCGCGGCCCAGGCCTTGAAGGCCTCCAGCGGCTTGAGCAGGCTTTCGCGCAGACGGCTGTCCGGCGGGGTGCCGGCATCGCCGCGTTGGAACGACTGTTCGATGGCATCGGCCGGGCGGGTCGACAGCAGGCGGTACAGGTACAGCGGGCCACCGGCTTTCGGGCCGGTGCCGGACAGGCCTTCGCCGCCGAACGGCTGAACGCCGACCACGGCACCGACGATGTTGCGGTTGACGTAGACGTTACCGGCGTTGACGTTGTCGATCACCTTGGCGATGGTCTCGTCGATGCGGGTGTGCACGCCGAGGGTCAGGCCGTAGCCGGAGGCGTTGATCTGTTCGATCAACTGGTCGAGGTTCTTGCGGTTGTAGCGCACCACGTGGAGGACCGGACCGAAGATCTCGCGTTGCAGCTCGTCGAGGCTGTCCAGCTCGATCAGGGTCGGCATGACGAAGGTGCCACGCTTGGTTTCCGTGCCATCGGCGATGGCCACCTGGTACACCGAGCGACCTTTGTCGCGCAGGGCCTGGATGTGCTTCTCGATGCCGGCCTTGGCTTCGGCGTCGATCACCGGGCCAATGTCCACGGACAGGCGCTCCGGGTTGCCCAGGCGGCTTTCGGCCATGGCACCCTTGAGCATTTCGATGACGCGGTCGGCGGAATCTTCCTGCAGGCACAGTACGCGCAGGGCCGAGCAACGCTGGCCGGCGCTGTCGAAGGCCGAGGACACCACGTCGATCACGACCTGCTCGGTCAGTGCCGAGGAGTCGACGATCATGGCGTTCTGGCCGCCGGTTTCGGCGATCAGCGGGATCGGACGGCCCTGGTTATCCAGGCGGCCGGCGACATTGCGTTGCAACAGGCGGGCAACTTCGGTGGAGCCGGTGAACATCACGCCTTTGACGCGCTCGTCACCGACCAGGCGGGCACCGACGGTTTCACCGCGGCCCGGCAGCAGTTGCACCACGCCTTCCGGAATACCGGCTTCGAGCAGCAGGCGCACGGCCTGGGCCGCGATCAGCGGGGTTTGCTCGGCCGGCTTGGCCAGTACCGGGTTGCCGGCGGCGAGGGCGGCAGCCACTTGGCCGCTGAAGATTGCCAGCGGGAAGTTCCACGGGCTGATGCAGACCACCGGGCCCAGCGGGCGGTGGGCGTCGTTGCTGAAATCGTTGCGTGCCTGCACCGCGTAGTAGCGCAGGAAATCCACGGCTTCGCGCACTTCGGCGATGGCGTTGGCGTAGGTCTTGCCCGCTTCGCGGACCAGCAGGCCCATCAGCGGCTGGATCTCGGCTTCCATCAGGTCGGCGGCGCGCTCGAGGATCGCAGCACGCTCGGCCGGCGGGGTCGCCTGCCAGATCGGCCCGGCATTGAGGGCGCACTGGATGGCATTGTCGACGTCGCCGACAGTGGCTTCCTGAACATGCCCGACCACGTCACGGTGGTCGGCCGGGTTGAGGACTGCGACGGCAGCTTCTTCACTGGCGGCGCAGCCGAGCATCGGCGCGGCTTTCCAGGCGTTGTGGGCACTGGCCAGCAGGGCGCAGGACAGCGAGGCCAGACGGTGTTCGTTGGCCATGTCGATGCCGCTGGAGTTGGCCCGCTCGCTGCCGTACAAATCGCGCGGCAGTGGAATGCGCGGGTGCGGCAGGCCGACGCTGCCTTCCTGGGTGGCGCTGCGTTCGATGGTGGCGACCGGGTCGGCGACCAGTTCCTGGATCGAGATCGACTGGTCGGCGATACGGTTGACGAACGAGGTGTTGGCACCGTTTTCCAGCAGGCGGCGAACCAGATAAGCCAGCAGGGTTTCGTGGGTGCCGACCGGTGCGTACACGCGGCACGGACGGTTCAGCTTGCCATCGGCGACTTTGCCTACGACTTGTTCATACAGCGGTTCGCCCATGCCGTGCAGGCACTGGAATTCGTACTGGCCCGGGTAATAGTTCTGGCCGGCGATATGGTAGATGGCCGACAGGGTATGGGCGTTGTGGGTAGCGAACTGCGGGTAGATGACTTCCGGCACCGACAGCAGCTTGCGTGCACAGGCAATGTAGGAAACGTCGGTGTACACCTTGCGGGTGTAGACCGGATAGCCTTCCAGGCCGTCGACCTGGGCGCGCTTGATCTCGCTGTCCCAGTAGGCGCCCTTCACCAGGCGGATCATCAGGCGATGGCGGCTGCGGCGGGCCAGGTCGATGACGTAGTCGATCACGTATGGGCAGCGCTTCTGGTACGCCTGGATGACGAAACCGATGCCGTTCCAGCCACTCAGTTGCGGCTCGAAGCACAGGCGTTCGAGCAGGTCCAGCGACAGCTCCAGGCGGTCGGCTTCCTCGGCGTCGATGTTCAGGCCGATATCGTATTGCTTGGCCAGCAGGGTCAGCGACAGCAGGCGCGGGTACAGCTCATCCATCACGCGCTCGTATTGGGCGCGGCTGTAGCGTGGGTGCAGGGCGGACAGCTTGATGGAGATGCCCGGGCCTTCATAGATGCCGCGGCCGTGGGAGGCTTTGCCGATGGAGTGGATGGCCTGCTCGTAGGACGCCAGGTACTTCTGCGCGTCGTGTTCGGTCAGTGCGGCTTCGCCGAGCATGTCGTAGGAATAGCGGAAGCCCTTGGCTTCGAACTTGCTGGCGTTGGCCAGGGCTTCGGCGATGGTTTCGCCGGTGACGAACTGCTCGCCCATCAGGCGCATGGCCATGTCGACGCCCTTGCGGATCATCGGTTCGCCGCTCTTGCCGATGATGCGGCTGAGGGACGAGGTGAGGCCGGATTCGTTGTGGGTCGAGACCAGCTTGCCGGTCAGCAACAGGCCCCAGGTGGCGGCGTTGACGAACAGCGACGGGCTGTTGCCCAGGTGCGGCTGCCAGTTGCCGGTGCTGATCTTGTCGCGGATCAGCGCGTCGCGGGTACCTTTGTCGGGGATGCGCAACAGGGCTTCGGCCAGGCACATCAGTGCCACGCCTTCCTGCGACGACAGGGAAAATTCCTGCAGCAGGCCCTGAACGATACCGGCACGGCCGCCGGCGCTCTTCTGGTTACGCAGTTTTTCCGCGATGCCAGCGGCCAGCTTGTTGGTGGCTTCGGCCATCGGCACCGGCAGGCGGGCCTGCTCCAGCAGCATCGGTACCACTTCCTGCTCGGGGCGGCGGTAGGCGGAGGTGATCGAGGCGCGCAGAACGGACTGCGGCAGGATGCTTTCGGCGAATTCGAGGAAGCACTGATGGACATGATCGGGCTGCACGTCGCCCGCGTCGTCGGCAAGCGTGCCCGGCTGACCGTTGAGCTCGGTCAGAGTGGCGCCACCCTCCAGCTTCTCCAGGTAATTGAAGATCGCTTGCTTGATCAACCAATGCGGCGTGCGGTCGATGGACTGCGCAGCTGCTTTGAGTCGCTCACGGGTCGGGTCGTCGAGTTTGACCCCAAGGGTGGTCGTCGCCATTTCTTATCCTCGTTATTGCCACTGGGCCGTGGCTAAGCTGGCGCCAAGATTATCCGTGCCGCTTTCCGGGTGCAACCTAGTGCAACCCAAAAACTTCATGAAAGAAGTGCAACTCGTCTGGCGGGTAAAACCACACGACAAAAAAGGCTTTATAGGGTGCGTTTTCTTCTGAGATCGGCTGTTCTTGCGCCAAAAAGGAGCAAAAACACGTTGTAGTGTGATTTTTCCGACGAGGTGCAACTGGTTGCGTGAAAACGGTTGCACCTCGTTTGCGTTGTTGCATAGCATTCGCGGCCTGGGTGCAACCTCGTCAGGGGCTGTCACTACATAAAAACAAACGCCAGGGCGCAATACATGACTAGCAATCCCATCACGATTACGTTCGTGATCTACATCGCGGCAATGGTGCTGATCGGCTTCATGGCCTATCGCTCCACCAAAAACCTTTCCGACTACATTCTCGGCGGCCGCAGCCTCGGCAGCGTGGTGACCGCGCTTTCGGCTGGCGCTTCGGACATGAGCGGCTGGCTGCTGATGGGCCTGCCGGGCGCCATCTATATGTCGGGCCTGTCGGAAGCCTGGATCGCCATCGGCCTGACCGTCGGTGCCTACCTCAACTGGCTGTTCGTCGCCGGTCGCCTGCGGGTACAGACCGAGCACAACGGCGACGCGCTGACCCTGCCGGACTACTTCGCCAGCCGTTTCGAAGACCATAGCGGCCTGCTGCGGATCATCTCCGCCGTGGTCATCCTGGTGTTCTTCACCATCTATTGCGCATCCGGCATCGTCGCCGGTGCCCGCCTGTTCGAAAGCACCTTCGGCATGTCCTACGAGACCGCGCTGTGGGCCGGTGCTGCCGCGACCATCGCCTACACCTTCGTCGGTGGTTTCCTGGCGGTGAGCTGGACCGACACCGTGCAGGCTTCGCTGATGATCTTCGCGTTGATCCTGACGCCGATCTTCGTGCTGCTCGCCACCGGCGGCGTCGATACCACCTTCCTTGCCATCGAAGCGCAGAACCCTGCCAACTTCGACATGTTCCGCGACGCCAGCTTCATCGGCATCATCTCGCTGATGGGTTGGGGCCTGGGCTACTTCGGCCAGCCGCACATCCTGGCGCGTTTCATGGCGGCTGACTCGGTGAAGTCGATCGCCAAAGCCCGTCGTATCTCCATGACCTGGATGATCCTGTGCCTGGCCGGCACCTGCGCCGTGGGCTTCTTCGGTATCGCCTACTTCGCGGCGCATCCGGAAGTGGCAGCCCCCGTTACCGAGAACCGCGAGCGTGTGTTCATCGAGCTGGCCAAGCTCCTGTTCAACCCGTGGATCGCCGGTGTTCTGCTGTCCGCCATCCTGGCGGCGGTCATGAGCACTCTGAGCTGCCAGTTGCTGGTGTGCTCGAGCGCCCTGACCGAAGACTTCTACAAGACCTTCCTGCGCAAGAATGCCTCGCAGGTTGAGCTGGTATGGGTCGGTCGTCTGATGGTGCTGGCGGTTGCGCTGATCGCCATCGCCCTGGCCGCTGATCCGGACAACCGCGTCCTGGGCCTGGTTGCCTACGCCTGGGCCGGCTTCGGTGCCGCCTTCGGTCCGGTGGTGCTGCTCTCGGTGCTGTGGAAAGGCATGACCCGCAATGGTGCGCTGGCCGGTATCGTGGTCGGTGCGTTGACCGTGATCCTGTGGAAGAACTACAGCGGTACCAGCCTGTACGAAATCATCCCAGGCTTCCTGTTTGCCACCCTCGCCATCGTGCTGGTGAGCAAGGTGGGCCGTGCTTCGAAGAGCATGGTTTTGCGGTTCGAGAAAGCCGACGCGGACTACCACGCCAACAAGTAACCTGCGCTGACATCGTTGCTTGAGACGGCCCGCATCTCTCCCGAGGTGCGGGCCGTTGTCGTTTCGGCGGGCGCAACCTGACGGCGCCGGCCCGACAAGGTAAACTTCCCGGCCCTCCCAGGAGTTGCCATGAACTATCGTCACGCCTTCCACGCCGGCAACCACGCCGACGTCTTCAAGCACATCGTGCTGACCCGTCTGATTGCCCTGATGTCGCGCAAGGAGCAGCCTTTCGCCTATCTCGACACCCACGCCGGCCTTGGCCTGTATGACCTGCAGGGTGACCAGGCAACCCGCACCGGCGAGTGGGTCGAAGGCATCGGCCGACTCTGGGGGCGCGACGACCTGCCGGCCATCACCGAGGATTACCTGCGCATCGTGCGCAAGCTCAATCCCGACGGCGAACTGCGCTACTACCCGGGCTCGCCCGAGCTGGCGCGGCGCATGGCGCGGCAGCAGGACCGGGTGTTGCTCAACGAGAAACATCCCGAAGACGGCGCCCTGCTCAAGGACAACATGAAGAAGGACCCGCGTGTTGCCGTGCACCTGGGCGAAGGCTGGCATGTGCCGCGGGCATTGCTGCCGGTGCAGGAAAAGCGTGCGGTGATGCTGATCGACCCGCCGTTCGAGAAGCCTGACGAGCTGAAACGCTGCACCAACGCGATGAAAGAGACGATCGGCCGCATGCGGCAGACCGTCGCGGCGATCTGGTACCCGATCAAGGATCAGCGCCAGTTGGTGCGTTACTACCAGGACCTGACCAGCACCGGTGCGCCAAAGCTGCTGCGTGTCGAGCTGTACGTGCACCCGCAGGACACCCCGCAAAGCCTGAACGGCTCGGGCCTGGCTATCGCCAACCCGCCGTGGGGGCTGGAAGAGGAGTTGCGTGAGTTGCTGCCATGGCTGGCGCAGTGCCTGGGGCAGACAGGCGGAAGTTGGCGGATGGATTGGTTGATCGCCGAGTGATTCCGGCCTCTCGCGGGGTCCAGAGCGGGCCCTGCAGCAACCCTCCTATTGCCCCCTCGCTTTGCGTTATAATCCCGCCCTTTCGCCGCCGCCAGCCCGATGAGGCCGCAGCGCATTTTTACCGAATAAAGAGGCTAGACCCTTGGCATTGACGATTCTTGGCCTGTCCGGCGCCCTTAGCCATGATCCTTCCGCGGCCCTGTACATCGACGGCAAGCTGATTGCCGCCGCTGAAGAAGAGCGCTTCGTGCGCGACAAACATGCAAAGAACCGCATGCCCTACGAATCGGCGAAGTTCTGTCTGGAGCAGGCTGGCATCAAGCCGTCCGACGTCGATGTGGTCGCGATCCCGTTCGCGCCCATCAGCCTGTTCGGCAAGGCTCGCTGGCACTATGCCAAACGCTACTGGTATGCCCCGGACCGCGCCCTCGACGCGATCCTGATGGGCAACCGTCGCTACAAGCGCTACCGCAAGAAGATCGTCTGGTGCCTGGAGCAACTGGGCTTCGATCCGAAGAAGATCAAGATCGAGCCGGTCGAGCACCATCTGGCGCACGCCTCCAGTGCCTACCATTGCTCGGGCTTCAAGGAAAAGACCGCGATCCTCGGTATCGACGGCAAGGGCGAGTACGCCACCACCTTCTTCGGCTATGGCGAGAACGGCAAGATCCACAAGATCAAGGAGTTCTTCGATCCGGATTCGCTGGGTGGCCTGTACGGCGCGATCACCGAGTTCCTCGGTTTCGAAATGCTCGACGGCGAGTTCAAGGTCATGGGCATGGCGCCGTACGGCGATGCCAGCAAATATGACTTCTCGCGCCTGGCCAGCTTCGAAAATGGCGAATTGGTGATCAACACCGAGTACGCCAACGTTATCGGCCTGCGTCGCTATAAAGAGAAGGGCAAGGGCTTCTACTTCACGCCGAAGCTGATCGAGTGGCTGGGTCCGAAGCGCGAAGGCGACATCGCCGACGAGCCGTACATCCACTACGCCGCCAGCATGCAGGCGCTGTTCGAGAAGCTGGCGCTGCAGATGATCGACCACTACCTGGGCGACGTCCTCAAGGAAACCGGCAAGCTTGCCTTCGCCGGCGGCTGTGCGCTGAACGTCAAGCTGAACCAGAAAATCATCGCCCGCCCGGACCTCAAAGAGCTGTTCGTCCAGCCGGCGTCCGGCGATGCCGGCACCGCAGTTGGCGCCGCAGCCTATGTTTCCCACGCCCGTGGCGTGCCGGTGGAGAAGATGGAACACGTCTATCTCGGCCCAGCGTACTCCAACGAAGATGTCATCGCCGCCTGCGCCCGTCACCCAAGTGCACCGAAATGGCGCAAGATCGACGACATGCCGGAGCGCATCGCCCAGATCATGGTCGATGGCAACCCGGTGGCCTGGTTCCAGGGCCGCATGGAGTTCGGCCCGCGTGCCCTTGGTGGTCGTTCGATCATCGGCTGCCCGAGCGTGCCGGGTGTGGCCAACCGGATCAACGAACAGATCAAGTTCCGCGAGCGCTGGAGGCCTTTCTGCCCGTCCATGCTCGACACCGTCGGCCCGCAGATGATCAAGGTCGATCACCCGGCGCCGTTCATGACCTTCACCTTCGAAGTCTCGGAAGAGTGGAAAACCCGCGTGCCGGAAGTCGTCCATGAAGACGGTACTTCCCGTGCCCAGGTGCTCAAGCGCGAGTACAACCCGCGTTACTACGACATGATGAAAGCGCTGGAAACACTGACGGGTAACGGCGTATCGCTGAACACCTCGCTCAACCGCCGTGGCGAGCCGATGATCTGCTCGCCGACCGACGCGTTGAACATGTTCTTCGGCTCCGACCTGCAGTACCTGATCATGGAAGACATCCTGGTCGTGAAGGACGGCGCGAAAGCCTATGACACGCTCGACTGACAAGCGTGTCCTGCAGTTCTGCCATGGCTACGACGGGCCCTTTCTCGATTGCGCCCGTCAGTACGCCAGCCTGTTCGCCGGCAGTGGCTACAAGGTCACTACGGTATTTCTCACTGGCAAGGCCGACGCCCAGGTGGCATCGGGCTGCGCCAGTGACGAAGTGTTGTTTCTCGAATTCAGCTCCAGTGCCATTCGTGGCCTGAAGCTGGGTGCGATTCGTGCGTTGCGGCGCATTGCCGCCGCGCGCGACTTCAGCTTCTGCATCGCCCATCGCTTCAAGCCTATCTATATCACCCTGCTGGCCACGCGCCTGCCGGTCATTGGCGTGCATCACGCCTTCGATGACTACAAGCGGGGTAGCCGAAAGCTGTTCGCCAATCTGTTCAGCAAGCGCCTGAGCCTGTTGGGTGTTTCCGACTCGGTGCGTGACGATATGCGTCGCTGCCTGCCGAAATGGCCGGCCGAGCGGATCCAGACCTTATACAACCGTATTGATATCGAGGCCCTGCAGGGGGCGCTGGTGCCGGCCGCCGAGGCCCGTGTCGCGCTGAAGCTGGACCCGCAAGCCTGGATCGTCGGCAACGTCGGCCGGCTTCACCCTGACAAGGACCAGGTGACCTTGTTGCGCGGTTTTGCCCAGGCCCTGCCGAGTCTGCCGGCGGGGGCGCGACTGGCGATCCTCGGCAAGGGACGCTTGGAAAGTTCGCTCAAGGCGCTGGCCGCCGAGCTGGGCATTGCTGCCCAGGTAGACTTCCTCGGTCAGGTGCCTGATGCCAGGCGCTACTTCACCGCCTTCGACACGTTCGCCCTGAGCTCGGACCACGAGCCGTTCGGCATGGTCCTGCTGGAAGCCATGGTGGCAGGTGCGCCGGTGGCAGCGACGGCGTGTGGCGGTGCTGTCGAAGTGGTGGAAGGTATCGGTGTGCTGTTCCCGCTCGGGGATGCCGCGGCGCTGGCCCAGGCGCTGCAAGTGCTCGCGCAGATGACTGACGAGCAACGCCAGGAGTGCCAGGCGCGCATGCTTGAACGGTTGCGCGAGCGATTCTCCGACGAGGCGGTACGCGAGGTGTTCTGGCGCCTGCCTCATGTCGTCGCGCTGACTGCGGAGGCTTGATGCTCAATCGACTTCAAGGCTGGCGTGAGCGCGGCTGGAGCGTTGTTGACGCTCAGACTTATGAACAGGCCTGGGCGCTCTTTGGCGGCAGCGTCGCGACACACCCGCTGGTGGTCGCACAGCTCGCCGAAATGTCCGAAATCCCGGTGCGTTACCTGGCCTGGCAGCAGTCCGGCGAGACCAAGGCCGCGATTCCGGTCTGGGGGCGTCACCTGGCTTTGTCCAAGGACGTGCTTAAACGCCACGGCAAAAAAGGTCTCTTCGATCTCGGCAACGCCGAAATCATCTTGCCGGCCGCAGCCGATGCCCAGGCGCCGCTTCGGCATGCCGGGCGCTACCTGTCGGAACTGAATCAGGGGCGTTTCAGCACGCTCAAGCCTCAGGCCGAATCGCTGGCCATGGCGCGGCAGCCGGAAGACCTGTCAAAAAAATTCCGTTACAACCAACGCCGCGAACTGCGCCTGCTGGAAGAGGCGGGTGGTGTGGTGCGGCCGATCCAGGATTTCGACAGCGCTGAAATCGCCGCGATGTACTGCGACCTGTTCCTGCGTCGCTGGACCTTCCCGGCCACCGGTGCCGAGCGCATGGCGGAAGTCATCGAGCGGCTGCGGTCGCTGTTGATCGGTTCGGTGGTGTTTCTCAATGATGCGCCGATTGCCATTCAGCTGGTGTACAGGGTTGAAGCGCCAGAATGGATCAGCGTGGAATACGTCAACGGCGGTGTTGACCCACAGACCCGCGAATTCAGTCCGGGCAGCGTACTCAGCTTCCTCAATACCCAGAGTGCCTGGGAGGATGCCCGTGCACGCAACAAGCCGTTGCGTTTCTCCTTTGGCCGTTCTGATCGCGAGTACAAGGACCGATGGTGCAACCCCGTGCCGGTGTTCCAGGTGTGAACCGCAAACAGCAGTTGCTCAAACGGCACCGCCGCAACAAGCGAATGGGCCTGTTGCTCGGTCTGCTATTGCTGGTCGTGGTTGGCGTGCTGGTGGCCTGGTGGTTGCCGCTGCTGCTGGCGGTGGTCGCCTGGGTGGCGCATGAGGCGTGGTTTGCCGATCACCTGTTTTACTCTCCGGCCAGCGATTACGACTACCGTATCGACGCCGACGAGCGCCATGCATTGACTCTGAATCAGGGGCGTCTGAGCTTGCCATCGGGCTGTCAGTTGCAGGCGGGCGACACGCTGGTGCTCAAGGTGAGTTTGCGGGCTGGCTTTCTGGGGCGCTTTCTTGATCCTGCGGTGAAGATTCGCGGCGACGAAGAGGACTGCCAGGCGTTCGAGCGCGGTGTAGCCGGTGTCCGCTACCTGAACCTGACGGGTCAGCATCTTGCCCTGAACGAGGGCCGGCTCTGGCTGGGCGGGCAGCATTGCCGGCTGGATGACCAGACCGAGCTGTTTGTCTGCCGCCATCCCGACTACCTGGCCGGGCCGTTGCTGGTCATTGCGCCGCATGCCGACGATGCCGAGCTGGCAGCCTTCGCCACCTACGGTGAGGCACGGGAAAGCTGGATCGTCACCCTGACCGCCGGCGAGATCGAAACCGAACACTACCGTGCCATGGGCCTCGACCCGGTTGCCGCCGCTCGCCTCAAAGGCCAGCTTCGCGCTTGGGACAGCATCAGCGTGCCGCTGTGGGCGGGGGTGCCGCAGGAGCGCTGCGTGCAACTCGGCTACTTCTGCCTGCAACTGCCCGCGATGAAGGCCGAGCCGGAAAAAGCCGTTGGCTCCCG
Organism: Pseudomonas sp. 5P_5.1_Bac1; assembly: GCF_025466015.1. Taxonomy (NCBI): domain Bacteria; kingdom Pseudomonadati; phylum Pseudomonadota; class Gammaproteobacteria; order Pseudomonadales; family Pseudomonadaceae; genus Pseudomonas; species Pseudomonas sp. 5P_5.1_Bac1. The sequence continues at coordinate 295,540 of NZ_JANLNX010000091.1, forward strand.
TGAAGCGGATCTGCTGGATACCCGCCTGTTTCGGCGTTTCAACAACCTGTCACTGACCAGCGACGCAGATGGCACGCCCTCCTGGCGCAACCTGATCCAGGATCTGTGCGAACTGATCGAGCGGATTCGCCCGTTGACCATCGTGCTGCCCGAGCCACTCCTCGATCCTCATCCCGACCACATCTGCGCCCGTGACGCGCTGATCGAAGCGTTGACGCGGACCGACTGGCAGCCACGCTGGCTGTTGCATTACGCCAATCATCTTCACGACAACGATCGCTGGCCGATGGGCAATGCCGGTAGCGGCGTGGCGCTGCCACCGCATTTTGACGGTGAGGCGCCGATGAGGCCCTGGACCCATGCCGTGACTTCGCAACAGCAGTGGCAAAAGGCTATGTCGTTGGGCATGATGCACGACCTTCAACCCAGCCCCCCGTTCAAGCGGCGCCTGCGGCGACTGTTCCAGCATTGTCTGGCCGCCCGGAGATGGCCGGCCTTTGGCGAAAACGAGTTCTTCCGCAAGGCAGTACGCCGGCATGAACTCTTCTGGGTCAAAGCCACGGCCGACAAGAGAGAACAACGGTGAAAGTCCTTTTCCTGGTTCAGAAAGATCAGCGCGCGATTCTCGATCGTCTCTACGACGGCATCGCGGCTGAGTGCGAATGCGATACCCGCTGGCTTACCGATGCCGAGCAGGACAACTTGCGCAAGTACTTCCGGGAGCATGTGAAGGTCGAGGACTACGATCGGATTCTGTTCTTCCTGCGTTTCAAGAAGGAAATTCGGCAGGTCAACTTCATCCGTACCTTGCCTAACCTGGTGATTCTGGAGCACGACGCCTACCAGAATTACATCCCATGCAAGTACACCGGCAAGTTCAGCGAGTATTACCGAAATCTGCCGTGGGCGAGGGTTATCACGTCCGGGGCAGTGGTGACTCGCCGCCTGTGTGATGAAGGCTTCGACGCGGTGTTCATTCCCAAGGGCTACGATCAGGCCCTGTTGAGCAATGAACAGCGTGAGCGTGATATCGAACTGGCTTTTGTCGGTAGCCTGCGCAGCGTGGCCTATTCCGGGCGCAAGGCGATGCTCGAGTCGATCGCGGCAGTCGAAAACCTGCTCATCACCCGTACCAAGTCGGGTGAGGAATATAGGGAAACCCTGAGCCGAATCCGTTTCTTCGTCAGTGCCGATGTCGGTATGGGCGAGTACATGATCAAGAACTTCGAGGCCATGGCGTGCGGTTGCGTGCTGTTCGCCTTCGACCAGGGCGAGGAAGAAAACCGCGCGCTTGGTTTCGTCGATCTGCACAACATTGTGCTGTACCGGGATCTCGAAGAGTTTCGCGAGAAGTTGCGGTACATGCGCGAGCAGCCCGAACTGGCCCTGACAATATCGCGCAACGGCCAGTTGCTGGCCGAGCAGCGCTTCACATTCCATGCGTTGGGCAAGGCCATCGTCGATGCCATGCGTCCCCCGTTGCGCCCGCATGTGGCGCCGGGCTGGTGGAACAAATTGCGCAACGTCGTCGGCCTGTAAGGCCGTTCAATCGTTTTTACCGAGGAAGAATGACAATGGTCTTCAGCGAGAGCAGTGAGATCACCTTGATGGTGACCAGCTGTGGTCGGTTCGACCTGTTGAAGCGTACGCTCGAAACTTTCGACCGCTTCAACACGGCTCCCATTCGCGAGGTGTTCATCACCGAAGACTCGGGTGACGAAGCCGTGCGCGATTGCATCCCGGCCGGTTGGCGGGAGCACACCACGTTCATCGTCAACAAACCCAAGCTGGGCCAGATGCGCTCGATCGACGCCGCTTACGCGCAGATCAAGACGTTCTGGGTGTTCCATTGCGAGGACGACTGGGACTTCTACCGTCCGTGCTTCATCGAGGACTCGCAAGTTCTGCTGGAAGCTGACCCGCAAGCCCTGCAGGTGTGGCTGCGCAGTTTCAACCACGACCTTCAGGTGCACAGCCCGTACGTCTTTCTCAATGAGCGGCAAGTGGTACAGGGCATCCCGTTCTATCAGTTGGGCTCGGAAAAGGCCGACTGGCAGGGGTTTTCGTTCAACCCGGGGCTGCGTCGCCTGGCGGATTACCAGCAGCATGCCCCCTATGCTGCGCACTCTGGCGAAAAGAGCCTTTCCCGCTTGTACGCAGCGGAAAACCGCTATGCATTGATTCTGGAAAATGATGCGGTGTTGCACACCGGATTTGGAGAGCATGTCGAATTGCCGCAAGAGCGCGTCAACAAACTTCGACGTAAACGCAGGGATCGCATCAAGCTCATAGGCAGCGTTGCCGTTGGGGTGGTGATAGGTTTTCTGATTAACGCTGTTTTGTGAGGTCAAGTGTGGGAAGCAGGACAAGTCGAAGCTACTTCGCTGTAGCCACGATCATATTTCTTTTGAGCTACATCCTGATGGCGTCGTCGAAATGGACGAATAACATCTTTTACGCCCTCATTGCATTGCCGGGTCTGGTGTTCCTGATCAAGGAGCGCGGAGCCGGTCTGGTACAGCAGCCGTTGGCCTGGGCCTGGCTGGTTTTCCTGTTGTGGTTTCTGGTTCCTGCAGCTATTGCGGGGGATGGCCAGTTCTACAAACACATCCTGTATGTGGGGCTGTTCGTCTTCATCATCGGGGCATTGGTCGAACCTGGTTTCTTCCGGCATCCGGCGTTTGTGCGGTGCATGTTCTGGATTCTCTGTGCTTACATCTACGGTTTTGCAGTTTATGCCTATCTGAGTGGGCTCCATGCGTTCGGCGAGCGCGTTAATCTGCTGCCCTCCCGCCTGGAGAACGTCATTTACGCGAGCATCTGGTTGCTATGCGCGCTGGCCCTGGCGTTCCCGCTGTGGTTGAAGGAGCGTCGCTGGGTCGAAGCTATCAGTGCAGTGGTACTGAGCCTCTTAGCCGTCGCCTTCATCTTGCAGACGCGTACGGCGCTCGTTGGTGCGGCCTTTCTGCTGGGGCTCTGGGCGGCTTATGGCATCTGGCGATTCCCGAGGTATGGGCTGACAGGGCTGCTGATTGGTGCTGCGGTGGCAGGGCTTGTGTTCTGGGTCATCAGTAATCAGGCCTGGTTCCATGCAATGATGGAGCGTGGTGATTCCTTCCGAATCGAGTTGTTCCAGGTGATGGTTGGTGAGTGGCACAATTGCGGTTGGTTGCTGGGCTGCGGGGTCGAGTTCAAGACCGACAAGCTGCTTGGCGGCTTTATGCCTATCCAGCATCCACACAACATCTTTGTGGCACTGGGGCTGTATACCGGTGGTGTATCGCTAGTTTTGTTCGTCGTGGTGATGGCGGCCACGCTTTGGCAAGCCTGGCGCCTGCGCGATGCGTGGGGGCTATTTCTGGTTGCTGCGCTGGTGATGCTGAACTTCGATGGCAGCAAGCTCATCGGCAACCCCGACGAGCTTTGGCCGTTGGTGCTGTTGCCGGCAGCCGTGGTGCTGGGACGGGTTGTACAGACACCAAAGCGTTGGTTGATCTGATACATCTGGCGACCACCTTCGGGTGGTCGCTTCGTTTCAGGCCTTCGCCAGGGCGCTGGCGAGATCGGCGACCTTGCAGGTGGTCTGCGCCGACAGGTAAGCGCTGGCGAACACATCGCTGCCGTTGCCCAGCAACCAGGCGCGATCCTCCTTGTAACGCAGCATGTGCTTGAAGTTGCGCAGCCGTTGGGTCTTGCGCAGCGGGCGTCGATAGGTCTGCATGTCGGCGATGTCGATCAGGCCGAGTTCGCCCTCGGGCGTCAGCACCACGTTGCCCAGGTGCGCGGAGCGGAAGTAGATGCCTTTCTCGTGCAGCCGGGCGATGAAGATCCCCAATTGACGTCGCAGGTTGTCGCCGCTGTCGGGGTCATCCAGCAACTGGCGCAGGGTCTTGCCCGGCAGCGGGTCGTAGTGCACCGCGTCGCGAGCAATGTCGGCGATGCGATAGACCTCGCGCACGCGAGGGCAAGGGATGGCGCGTTCGGCCAGGGTCTTGCAGTTGTCGGCAAAACGGCGCGCGTAGGGGTACCAGGCAGCCGAACTGATCAGGCGCTTGCGGCGGAACAGCTTCAACATCGAACCGTCACGCAGGCGTAATACCTTGTCTCCGGTGCCGTCGGCCTCCAGAACGTGCGCACCTTCGCGCAGGGCAAGGTAGCGGGCATGGTCGAGCGCTTGCATCGAAACTCCGGTGTAAAGGCCAGCCGGCTATATTACCTCAGCAGGAAGTGGCAAAAAGTGCTTGTGATACAATCCCGCCTCTTTTTCACATGACGGATTCTCATGACCGCCCCCGAATCGTCTGCCCCTTCGAGTATGAAGATCTACTTGCGTCTGCTGAGCTATGTGAAGCCTTATGTCGGCGTTTTCCTGCTCAGTATCGTCGGGTTCGTTATCTTCGCCTCGACCCAGCCCATGCTGGCCGGCATCCTCAAGTATTTCGTCGATGGATTGAGCAACCCCGAAGCGGTGCTGTTCCCCACCGTGCCGTATCTGAAGGACCTGCAGCTGCTCCAGGCCGTGCCCCTGCTGATCGTACTGATCGCGGCGTGGCAGGGTCTTGGTTCATTCCTGGGTAACTACTTTCTGGCCAAGGTCTCCCTGGGCCTGGTGCACGACCTGCGGGTCGAATTGTTCAACAAGCTGCTGGTCCTGCCCAACCGCTACTTCGACAACAACAACTCCGGTCACCTGATTTCGCGTATCACCTTCAACGTGACCATGGTCACCGGCGCTGCGACCGACGCCATCAAGGTGGTGATCCGTGAAGGCCTGACCGTAGTGTTCCTGTTCATCTACCTGCTGTGGATGAACTGGCAACTGACCCTGGTGATGCTGGCGATCCTGCCGCTGATTGCCGTCATGGTGAGCAGCGCGAGCAAGAAATTCCGCAAGCAGAGCAAGAAGATCCAGGTGGCCATGGGCGACGTGACCCACGTCGCGTCGGAAACCATCCAGGGCTATCGCGTAGTGCGCAGCTTCGGCGGCGAGCAGTACGAGCAGGAGCGCTTTGCCAAGGCCAGCCAGAGCAACACCGACAAGCAACTGCGCATGACCAAGACCGGCGCGGTCTACACGCCGATGCTGCAACTGGTGATCTACACCGCCATGGCGGTGCTGATGTTCCTGGTGCTGTTCCTGCGCGGTGATGCCACCGCGGGCGACCTCGTAGCCTATATCACCGCTGCGGGCCTGCTGCCCAAGCCGATCCGTCAGCTTTCGGAGGTCAGTTCGACCATCCAGAAAGGTGTGGCCGGTGCCGAGAGCATTTTCGAACAACTGGACGTCGAGCCTGAAGTCGATAGCGGCACTGTCGAGCGTAATCGCGTCAGCGGCCGGCTGGAAGTGCGCAATCTGACCTTCTCCTATCCGGGCACCGAGCGCCTGGTGCTCAGCGACATCAACTTCAGCGCCGAGCCGGGGCAGATGATTGCTCTGGTCGGACGTTCGGGCAGCGGCAAATCGACGCTGGCCGGGTTGATCCCGCGGTTCTACCAGCACGAGCATGGCGAGATCCTGCTCGATGGCGTCGAGGTCGAGGACTACCGGCTGCGTAACCTGCGCAAGCACATCGCCCAGGTGACCCAGCATGTGACCCTGTTCAACGACACCGTCGCCAACAACATCGCCTATGGCGATCTGGCCGGCGCGCCCCGCGAGCAGATCGAGGCCGCCGCCGCCGATGCCTACGCCAAGGAGTTCATCGAGCAACTGCCGCAGGGCTTCGACACCCAGGTCGGCGAGAACGGCGTGCTGCTGTCCGGTGGCCAACGCCAGCGACTCGCAATCGCCCGCGCCTTGTTGAAGAACGCTCCGCTGCTGATCCTCGACGAAGCCACCTCGGCGCTGGATACCGAATCCGAGCGGCATATCCAGGCAGCCCTGGATCAGGTGATGAAGGGCCGCACCACCCTGGTGATCGCCCACCGCCTGTCGACCATCGAAAAGGCCGACCTGATCCTGGTCATGGATCAGGGCCGGATCGTCGAGCGCGGCACGCACCAGCAGTTGCTCGCCGAGAACGGCTACTACGCCCGCCTGCATGCCATGGGGCTGGATGAGCCAAGCAAGGCTGACATCACCTGAAACACCTTCGCCAGGGCGTCTTGCGCCCTGGCCCGCACGGCGCGGCGCTGGCTGTAATCTGGCTGGCGCGAAGCCTGTGCTAATATCCCGCCCCTGTTCATTTTGTCTGATGGGTTCTCCATGAAGTTGTCCATGCCGCGTTTCGATCAAGCCCCGGTACTGGTGGTCGGCGATGTCATGCTCGACCGCTACTGGCATGGCGGTACCTCCAGAATCTCGCCTGAAGCGCCGGTGCCGGTGGTCAAGGTCGAGCAGATCGAGGACCGTCCGGGCGGTGCGGCCAACGTTGCGTTGAACATTGCCGCGCTCGGCGCGCCGGCTGCGCTGGTCGGGGTCACCGGCCAGGACGAGGCAGCCGACAGCCTGGCCAACAGCCTGCAAGCAGCGGGCGTGCGCTCGGTGTTCCAGCGCATCGCCCACCAGCCGACCATCGTCAAGCTGCGGGTCATGAGCCGTCACCAGCAACTGCTGCGTATCGATTTCGAAGAGCCCTTTGCAACCGACCCGCTCTCCCTCGGCGCGGAAGTCGACGCCTTGCTGGAAGGGGTGAAAGTGCTGGTCCTGTCCGACTACGGCAAGGGCGCACTGAAGAATCACCAGAGCCTGATCCAGGCCGCTCGCGAGCGCGGCATTCCGGTGCTGGCCGACCCTAAGGGCAAGGATTTTTCCATCTACCGCGGCGCCAGCCTGATCACCCCGAACCTCAGTGAATTCGAAACCATCGTCGGCCGCTGCGCCGACGAGGCCGAACTGGTGGCCAAGGGCGGCGAGCTGATGCGCGACCTGGAACTGGGCGCCTTGCTGGTGACCCGTGGCGAGCACGGCATGACCCTGCTGCGCCCGGAGCACCCGGCCCTGCACCTGCCAGCCCGCGCCCGTGAAGTGTTCGATGTGACCGGTGCCGGCGACACGGTGATTTCCACCCTGGCCGCCGCCATCGCCGCCGGTGAGGACCTGCCCCACGCGGTCGGTCTGGCCAATCTTGCTGCCGGTATCGTGGTCGGCAAGCTGGGTACCGCTGCGATCAGTGCCCCGGAACTGCGCCGGGCGATCCAGCGCGAAGAAGGCTCCGAGCGCGGTGTGCTGAGCCTCGATCAGTTGCTGCTGGCCATCGATGATGCGCGGGCGCACAACGAGAAGATCGTCTTCACCAACGGCTGCTTCGACATTCTGCATGCCGGTCACGTGACCTACCTGGAACAAGCACGCGCCCAAGGCGATCGTCTGATCGTCGCGGTCAACGACGACGCTTCGGTGAGTCGCCTGAAAGGGCCGGGCCGTCCGATCAACAGCGTCGACCGGCGCATGGCCGTGCTGGCCGGTCTGGGTGCGGTGGACTGGGTCATCAGTTTTGCTGAAGGCACCCCGGAAAACCTGCTGAGCCAGGTCAAGCCGGATGTGCTGGTCAAGGGCGGTGACTACGGCATCGATCAGGTGGTCGGCGCCGATATCGTCAAGGCTTATGGCGGGACGGTGAAGGTGTTGGGGCTGGTGGAAAACAGCTCGACCACGGCGATTGTCGAGAAGATCCGCAAGAACTGATTCAAGAAAAAGACGGGTCCCGTTTGCGATGAAACGTCGCGAACGGGGCCCGAATCATTTGCCCAGGCTACCCCGGGCAATCTGCAGCAGCTTGCCAGTCAACCGCTGCAACCCGCTGGCCGGCTTCGTCGGGGCCAGGCCTTGCTGCCTGAGCCAATCCTTCCAGCGAATTCTTTCGTCCCGCACCACCCAACCGTCCTGCCGGGCGAAGCTCTCGGCCAGGTAAAGACCGCGCGTGCTTGCCGGCAGCAGGCGGTCTTTTTTCAGGTGGTACAGCTCGGGCAGCGGCTGGCCGTCTTCGAGGGGCATCAGGTAGAGATCGGGACGACTGCGGTTGAGCCGGGCGACCAGTTGATCACCTTCAAGACGCTCATCGACATGGAACAGGCTCAGCGACTTGGCTTCCTTCGGCACCTGCAGGCGCAGGTCGTAGATCAGTTGCAGCGACGCGGTTGGCAGGTGCACGTAGGCGCGCGGGCGCTCGATCAATTGCAGGTTGCCGCAACGCACCGGTCGCGCCGCGCCGGAGTGCGGGGTGAGGACGAAGGGCAACGCCTCGCGGTAGTGCAGCGCTTCGGCATACGGGGCCGGTAGCCAGGTCTCATTGAAGCGACCGCCGAGCCAGCCTTCCGGGGTTTCCAGCAGGCATTCCTCGGCGACTTCCTGCACTGCCGTGTGCAACGGCAGATTGAGTTCCTGGGCGGGGACGTAACCGGAGATCAGCTTGAGCACCACGTCGCCGCGGTCCTGACGACGCTGGCGGACCAGCACCCAGTAATCGCGGTTCTGCCAGTGCAGGGTCAGGCGGACAGAAACCCCGAGGTTGGCCAGTTCGACGGCGAAGCGCTCGCTGTCGGGGACCTGGATGGCTTTGCGCCGTTGCAAGGTCTGGGCGAAGTTCAATGGCCGGCCGATGCTCTGGTAGCTCAGGCCGTCGGGGCCGGCTTCAACGTGCAAGGGAAGGGTCTTGAAGTTGCTCGGATTCTTGCGGATCAGCGTTCGCGGCATGTCGGCTCCTTCTTGCGTTGGGGTCGGCCGCGGCGGCGGCTCAGCGGGTTCAGCGCTTGCGTAGCACCTGGGAAACGGTGGCCACGTTGTGGGCCAGGTGCACCGGATTGATGGTGCCGACAATAGCACTGGTCACGCCGGGATGGCCAAACAGCAACTCGAAGCTGGCACGCACCGGATCGACGCCCGGGCTCAGGCAGACGTGACCGCTGGCCAGGGCCTTCTTCACCAGAATGGCCTTGTTGTGGCGGGCGGCGTAATCGAGCACCGGACGCTCGGCCTGTTCGTTGAGATTGTAGGTGACCATGGCGCAGTCGCCCTGTTCCAGGGCTTTCAGGCCGCCCGCGGCGGTCTTGCCGGAAAAGCCGAAGCCGCGAATCTTGCCTTCCTGCTTGAGCAGGGCGAGAGTCTGGTAGACCTCCTCGGTGTCGAGGATATGCAGGTCGTCACCATTGGAGTGCACCAGGACCAAATCAATACATTCTGTTTCCAGGCGCTTCAGGCTGCGCTCCACCGAGGCGCGGGTGTGCGCGGCACTGAAGTCGAAGCGCGACTGGCCGTCGTCGAACTCTTCGCCGACCTTGCTGACGATCACCCACTCATCGCGCTGGCCGCGCAGCAGCGGGCCGAGGCGTTCTTCGCTGCGGCCATAGGCCGGCGCGGTGTCGATCAGGTTGATGCCCAGTTCGCGGGCCTGGGCCAGCAACTGACGGGCTTCGTGATCGTCCGGGATGGTGAAGCCGTTGGGGTATTTGACGCCTTGGTCGCGGCCGAGTTTGACGGTGCCCAGGCCCAGCGGCGAAACCGACAGGCCGGTGCTGCCCAAGGGGCGATGAAGGTCGTGCAGGGTGGGCAAGGTCATGGCAGCAGTTGCTCCCATATCGGTTGCGCCAGCGGTGGTTTGGGCAGGTCGGGCAGGGCAGGGAGATTGCCGGGCTTGATGCCGTCGCGCTCCAGCGCGTGGAGGACGCGATCGGCGAAATCCGGTGCCAGCGCGAGCTTGGTCGGCCAGCCCACCAGCAGCCGCTGTTGGTCGGCGATGAAGGCGTTGTCCGGACGGACCAGCCCGGATTGAGCAGGCTCGGCGCGGTCGACCCGCAAGGTGGCCCAACGCACCTGGCTCAGATCGACCCATGGCAGCAGGTTGGCGACTTCCTTCTTCGCCGCGGCAATCTGCGCGTCGGGTTCGCGGGCCACGCCATCGGCTTCGGCCAGGTCGCCGCCGAGGTACCAGACCCACTGGCCGTCGGCGGCCGGGTGAGTGGTCACGGTGATGCGCGGTTTCGGTCCGCCTCCCAGGCAGTGGGCATAAAGCGGCTTGAGACTCGGGCCCTTGGCCAGGACCATATGCAGCGGCCGGCGTTGCATCGCAGGCTGGCTCAGGCCGAGATCGGCCAGCAGGTCAGCGGTGCCGGCGCCGGCACTGAGGATCACGCGTTGAGCGCGAATTTCGCGATCATCGACCCGCAGGCCGACCAGCTCGTCACCGTCGCGCAGGGCTTCGATCCGCTCGCCGGCCAGCAGGCTGTCGCCGGCAAGCTCGGCCAGACGTTCAAGCAGGCTTGGTACATCGACCACCAGTTCGGCCAGCCGATAGACCTTGCCCTTGAAAGCGCGGTCCTGCAGGGCTGGCGGCAATTGCTCGCCCTTGACCTGATCGACCCGGCCGCGCACGGCCTTGCTGGCGAAGAAACTGGTGAGGTTGCCGGCGAGGGTGCCGGGTGACCACAGGTAGTGGGCCTCGGACAGCAGGCGAACGCCGGACAGGTCCAGCTCGCCGTTGCCGGCCAGCGCCTCGCGCCAGCGCCGCGGCATGTCGGCGATGGCTTCGGAGGCGCCGGTGAGGGCGCCGTGCAGCGCGTACTTGGCGCCGCCGTGGATGATGCCCTGAGACTTGAGGGTTTGCCCGCCGCCAACGCTGGCCCGTTCCACCAATACCGTCGAATAGCCCAGTTGCCGCAGCCGGGCATTGAGCCAGAGACCCGCGACCCCTGCGCCGACGATCAGGACGTCGGTGGAAATTACCGATGGCATGCACTTACCTCACAAGCTTGGACAGGTGGGCAAGTATACAGCCTGTTACGCGGGTGACCCCTTCTGGTGTCAATGTCCGGTGGTTTTCGAGAACAGCTGGATCACCACCACGCCGCCGACAATCATCGCCATGCCGAAGATGGCCGGCATGTCGAGCTTCTGGCCGTAGATCACCAGCGCGGCGATGCTGATCAGCACGATGCCTAGGCCCGACCAGATCGCGTAGGCGATGCCCACCGGAATGCTGCGCACCACCAGGGTCAGCATCCAGAACGCCACCGCGTAGCCACCGACCATCAACGCCAGTGGCAGTGGGGTGCTGAGGCCCTTGACCGCTTTCATCGAGGCGGTGGCGATGACTTCGGCGCAGATGGCGATAGCGAGGTAGGCGTAGGCATTCATGGTGGTTGCTCCTGGGTTCTGGTCGAGCATTCTAGGGATTGGCCAGATGCGGTAAAGTCATTTCCTATCGGGTTTGGAGATAGGTCGCATGATTCATCCGCAGTGGAATCTGGAGCAGGTGCGTCTGTTCGTCGAAGTGGCGGAGCAGCGTTCGTTTTCGGCGGTGGCCCGGGCCGAGCGGCGGGCGCAATCGGCGGTCAGCAGCGCCATCGCACTGCTGGAGGATGATCTGGGGCTGACCCTGTTCGAGCGTAGCAGCGGTCGCCAGCCGCAACTGACCGAGGCCGGCGAGGCGTTGCTTGAGGATGCTCGCGAGCTGTTGCGCCAGTGCGAGCGTCTTGAAGGCAGGGCCTCGGCGCTATTGCGCGGGCAGGAGCCATGCTTGCGGCTGGCCCATGACGAGGCGATGCCGTATTCGCCGGTGGTCGAGAGCCTGGATGAGTTGTCGCAGCGCTTCCCGTTGCTGGAAGTTCAGTTGGCCAGTAGCGCTCAAGGCGATGTCGCTCGCCAACTGGTCGAGCGGCGCGCCGACCTCGGCCTGATGTTCCATCACCAGCGTGTGCCGGATGCGCTGGAGCGTCGGGCACTGGGCAGTATCGAGATGGTCACGGTGTGCACGGTCGGGCATCCGCTGACGAAGCTGGAGCGGGTCACGTGTGAGCATCTGTCGCGCCACCGGCAGTTGCTGGTCAACCCGCGAGACAGCGGTTACGCCGGCGGCGAACCGGCCAGCCCGCAGGTGTGGCGGGCGGACAGTTTCTATGTCATGGCCGAACTGCTGATGCGCGGGCTGGGTTGGGCCTGGTTGCCGCGACATGTGGCGCAGTACCCGATGTATCAGCAGCACATGATCGAGCTGGACTGTGAATGGCATCCGCCGGCGTTGGTGGTGGAACTGGCGTGGCGTCGGGATGAGCCGCTGGGGCCGGCGGCGCAGTGGCTGGCGGAGCGGTTTGCGGAGCATCTGCGAGCGATGGGGTGAGGGGTCTTCGCGAGCAAGCTCGCTCCTACAATACAAACAGTGGGCTGCGGCGGCGCTTGCTCGCGATGGGCTGCACGGCGCCTCCAAAACCATCAGCACTCCTTGTAAACTTCCGCGCCATGAACAGAACCCTCTATACCTTGCTATTCCACATAGGCCTGCCGCTCGTCGCGCTGCGCCTGTTCCTGCGCGGGCGCAAGGCGCCGGCGTATCGCCAGCGCATCGCTGAGCGCTTCGCCTTCGGCCTGCCGCCGTTGCAGCCGGGCGGCATTTGGGTGCATGCGGTCTCAGTCGGTGAGAGCATCGCGGCGGCGCCGATGATCCGGGCGCTGTTGGAGCGTTATCCACAGTTGCCGATCACCGTGACCTGCATGACCCCGACCGGCTCGGAGCGGATCAAGGCCATGTTCGCCGGCGAGCCGCGCATCCAGCACTGCTACCTGCCGTATGACCTGCCCTGGGCGGCAGCGCGGTTCCTCGACCGGGCCAAGCCACGGCTGGCGGTGATCATGGAAACCGAGCTGTGGCCCAACCATATTCACCAGTGCGCCAAGCGCGGGATTCCGGTGGCGCTGGCCAACGCCCGCTTGTCCGAGCGCTCGGCCCGAGGCTACGCGCGGTTCGCCGGGCTGACCCGGCCGATGCTGGCGGAAATGAGCCTGTTCGCGGTGCAGACCGAAACCGAGGCCGAGCGCTTCCGCCAGTTGGGCGCGCGGCCTGAATGCGTGCAGGTGACCGGCTCGATCAAGTTCGACCTGAAGATCGATGAGCAACTGCTGCCTCGCGCACAAGCGCTGCGCGAACAGTGGGGCGCTGGTCAGCGGCCGGTGTGGATCGCCGCCAGCACCCACGATGGTGAGGACGCGCTGATGCTCGATGCCCACCGGCAACTGCTGGAAGTGCATGCCGATGCGCTGCTGATCCTGGTGCCGCGGCATCCGGAGCGTTTCGACGCGGTCTATGGGTTGTGCAGCGAGCAATTCGCCACGGTGCGCCGCTCTTCCGGTGCGTCGGTGGATGGTCAGACCCGTGTGTTGCTGGGTGACACCATGGGCGAGTTGCTGTTTCTCTATGCCCTGGCGGATATCGCTTTCGTCGGCGGCAGCCTGGTTCCGACTGGCGGGCATAACCCGCTGGAGCCGGCGGCGCTGGCGTTGCCAGTGATCATGGGGCCGCACGTGTTCAACTTCCTTGAGATAAGCGCGATGCTGCGCGAGGCGGGTGCCTTGCAGGACGTGGACGATGCCGAGGGTCTGGCGGCGGCGGTGCGGCGGCTGGTGGAGTTGCCGCAGGATGCGCGGAAGATGGGCGAGGCGGGCGTGGCGGTGATGCGGGCCAATCAGGGGGCGTTGCAGCGCTTGCTGGACGGGCTGGGGGCGCTGATCAGATAAATCGATTCAACCTGATCGCTGCGGTTCGGTGCCCCGAACCGCAGCGATGAGTGCCTTACGGCCGAGCCTCGAAATTGGCCTTGGCCGCTGCCGCCAGATCCGGTGGCAGGAAGTCCTTGTCCGGGTTGTAGTCCGGCTTCAGCCAGCGTCCCAGGTCTTGCAGGTCCTGCGGGCTCAACGTCCCCGCCGCCTGCCGCAGCCGCAGGTTGTCGAGGATGTAGTCGTAGCGGGTGTTGTTGTAGTCGCGCACCGAAGTGTAAAGCTGGCGCTGTGCGTCGAGCACGTCGACGATATTGCGCGTACCGACCTGATAACCGATTTCCGTAGCTTCCAGCGCGCTCTGGTTCGAGATGATCGACTGTTTGCGTGCTTGCACCTGCTCAACGTCGGTGTTGACCGCGCGGTGCAGGTTGCGGGTGTTTTCCACCACCTGGCGGCGCAGGCTTTCGCGCTGCTGCTCGGTCTGGCTCAGGCGCTGGTAAGCCTCGCGCACTTGCGAGCTGGTCAGGCCGCCGCTGTACAGCGGGATATTCAGTTGCAGGCCGATGGTGGTCTGCTCGACATCGCCACGGTACGACTGGCCGCCCAGGCTCGCGTTCGGGTTGGTGAAGCCGAGGCTGTCGTTGTCACCCTTCTGGTAGCGGGCCACCGCGTCGACGGTCGGCGCATGGCCGGCCTTGCGCTGGCGCAGGGTCTCTTCAGCGGCGCTGACGGCGTGGTTGGTGGCTTGCAGATTGAGGTTCTGCTGGGTGGCGGTGTCGACCCAGGCCTTGGCGTCGTTTGGCACCGGCACTTGCACCGGCAGGGTGTGGACGACGCCCTGCAGCGCGTTGTATTCGCGGTTGGTCAGCGTCACCAGGGCCTCGAAGGCGTCCTGCACGCGGCGCTCGGCAATCAGCCGGTTGGCCCGGGCGGTGTCGTAGCTGGCCTGGGATTGCAGCACGTCGGTCTTGTCCGAGAGGCCGACGTCGAAGCGCTCGTTGGACTGGTCGAGCTGGCGCTTGAATGCGGCTTCCTCGGCTTTGGTCGAGGCCAGGTTGTCCTGGGCGCGCAGCACCGCGAAGTAGTTCTCGGCGCTTTGCAGGATCAGGTTCTGCTCGGTGGCAGACAGCTCCAGCGCGGCCTGCTCGTTCACCGCTTCGGCGGCTTGCAACTGGAACCAGCGGTCGGCGCGGAAGATCGGCTGGGACAAGGTCGCCTGCCAGGAATTGCCGCTGCGGTTGGCGGTCACCGACGGTTGGTCGATGTGCGTGCGGCTGTTCATCATCTCGGCGCCAGCGGAGAGGTTCGGCAGCAGCCCGGCGCGCGCCTGGGGCACGACTTCACGGCGGGCGCCGTAGTCGGCGCGGGCGGCGGCGAGGTCGGCGTTATTGTTCACGGCTTCCTGGTAGACACTGACCAGGTCGGTCCTGGCCGACAGGGGTGCGTCTGCTGCCCAGGCCAATCCGTTGGAAGCAAAAGACACGGCAAGCGCCAGTGAAAGTTTGCGCAGCATAGGGCGGTCCTTGAACGAAGAGGGTAATTCAGCCCTGCGAGTGTAGTTGCGTGGACACTTTGCAACAATCTGACATTTGCGCCATTTATCGTGCCTGTGCTTGGAGGGTTGGCGTTTGCCGCGACTCCAGTCTAGACTGGCCGGGTTCTTGTCGGGGTGCCTTGCGTTGAGGCTGAGATCGGATAATTCCGGATCCCGTTGAACCTGATCAGGTTAGCGCCTGCGTAGGGAACAAGATTGCTCGCTTTCCCGCGAGCCCTCTTGTGCCGGGTCCGGGAAATGTCGAGTCAGCCTCCGTGGCAACAGACACCCCCGTATTCAGCACAGCACCGCCTCCGGTGCGTCCGTGCCTTCATCAGGTTCACTCCGACATCCAACCCGTCTGGAGAGCCTGTGATGACCAAACAAGAAAAATATCCCGCCAACCTGAGCGAGTCCGCGCAGGTCGATCAGCAGTCCGTACAACCCTTCACCCGTTCGCGCAAAATCTATGTCGAGGGCTCGCGCCCGGACATCCGCGTGCCGATGCGCGAAATCAGCCTGGATGACACCCCCACTGACTTTGGCGGCGAAGCCAACGCCCCGGTGCTGGTCTATGACACCTCCGGCCCGTACACCGACCCGAACGTCGTCATCGACGTGCGCAAGGGCCTGGGCGACGTGCGTTCGGCCTGGATCGACGACCGCGGCGACACCGAGCGGCTCGAAGGCCTGTCCTCCAACTTCGGCCAGCAGCGCCTGAACGACGTCGAACTGACCAAACTGCGCTTCGCCCACGTGCGCAACCCGCGCCGCGCCAAGGCCGGGGCCAACGTCAGCCAGATGCACTACGCGCGCAAAGGCATCATCACCGCCGAGATGGAATACGTCGCCCTGCGCGAAAACATGAAACTCCAGGAAGCCCGCGCCGCCGGTCTGCTCAAGCAGCAGCACGCCGGCCACAGCTTCGGCGCCAGCATCCCGAAAGAAATCACCGCCGAGTTCGTCCGCGAAGAGATCGCCCGCGGTCGCGCGATCATTCCGGCCAACATCAACCACGTGGAGCTGGAGCCGATGATCATCGGCCGCAACTTCCTGGTGAAGATCAACGGCAACATCGGCAACAGCGCCCTCGGTTCGTCCATCGAAGAAGAAGTGGCCAAGCTGACCTGGGGCATCCGCTGGGGTTCGGACACCGTGATGGACCTGTCCACCGGCAAGCACATTCACGAAACCCGCGAGTGGATCATTCGCAACTCGCCGGTGCCAATCGGCACCGTGCCGATCTACCAGGCGCTGGAAAAGGTCAACGGCGTGGCCGAGGACCTGACCTGGGAGTTGTTCCGCGACACCCTGATCGAACAGGCCGAGCAGGGCGTCGACTACTTCACCATCCACGCCGGCGTGCTGCTGCGCTATGTGCCGCTGACCGCCAAGCGGGTCACCGGCATCGTCAGCCGTGGCGGCTCGATCATGGCCAAGTGGTGCCTGGCGCACCACAAAGAGAACTTCCTCTACACCCATTTCGACGAAATCTGCGAAATCATGAAGGCCTACGACGTCAGCTTCTCGCTGGGCGACGGCCTGCGTCCGGGCTCCATTGCCGATGCCAACGACGAAGCGCAGTTCGGCGAGCTGGAAACCCTCGGCGAGCTGACCAAGATCGCCTGGAAACACGACGTCCAGTGCATGATCGAAGGCCCTGGCCACGTGCCGATGCAGTTGATCAAGGAGAACATGGACAAGCAGCTCGAGTGCTGCGACGAGGCGCCGTTCTACACCCTCGGCCCGCTGACCACCGACATTGCGCCGGGCTATGACCACATCACCTCGGGCATCGGTGCGGCGATGATCGGCTGGTTCGGTTGCGCCATGCTTTGCTACGTCACGCCCAAGGAGCACCTGGGCCTGCCGAACAAGGATGACGTGAAGACCGGGATCATCACCTACAAGATCGCTGCCCACGCCGCCGACCTGGCGAAAGGTCACCCGGGCGCGCAGATCCGCGACAACGCCCTGAGCAAGGCGCGCTTCGAGTTCCGCTGGGAAGACCAGTTCAACCTCGGCCTGGACCCGGACACCGCGCGCTCGTTCCACGACGAAACCCTGCCGAAGGACTCGGCCAAGGTGGCGCACTTCTGCTCCATGTGCGGACCGAAGTTCTGCTCGATGAAGATCACCCAGGAAGTACGTGAGTACGCCGCCAACCAGCGTATCGAAGCGGTGGACGTGGCGGTCGAGGACGGCATGCGCGAGCAGGCTGAGCGGTTCCGCCAGGAAGGCAGTCAGTTGTACAAGAAAGTCTGAGGAAAACCGGGGCCGCGCGAGCGGCCCCAATCGCTGGCAAGCCAGCGCCCACAGGTGCTGTGGGCGCTGGCTTGCCAGCGATGAATCCCTCGAATCAAACAATAAAACCTGCCGAGACCACTGTCGTGTCCACACCCAGCCACTACTCCCCCGACGCCCCCGTCCCCACCCACCAGCGCACCTTCGGCGCGCGTGACCTGTTCTCCCTGTGGTTCTCCCTCGGCATCGGCCTGATGGTGCTACAGACCGGTGCCTTGCTCGCGCCGGGCCTGGGCCTGGCCGGGTCGATCCTGGCGATCGGTCTGGGGACGCTGGTCGGGGTGCTGTTGCTGGCCGCCGTCGGGGTGATCGGCAGCGACACCGGCCTGTCGGCCATGGCTGCTCTGCGCCTGAGCCTGGGACGGCATGGCGCGGCATTGCCGGCGGTGCTGAACCTGCTGCAACTGATCGGCTGGGGCTCGTTCGAAATCATCGTCATGCGCGACGCCGCCAGTCTGCTCGGCGCCCAGTCGTTCGGCGAGAACAGCCTGTGGAACAGTCCACTGCTCTGGACCTTGTTCTTCGGCGGTCTGGCCACCTTGCTGGCGGTGAGCGGCCCGCTGACCTTCGTGCGGCGGGTGCTGCGCAAATGGGGGATCTGGCTGTTGCTCGGTGCCTGCCTGTGGTTGACCTGGAACCTGTTCGCCAAGGCCGATCTGGCGGACCTCTGGGCGCGCGCCGGTGACGGTTCGATGTCGTTGGCGGTGGGCTTCGATATCGCCATTGCCATGCCGCTGTCGTGGCTGCCGCTGATCGCCGACTATTCGCGCTTCGGCATGCGCGCCACCCGCGTCTTTGGCGGCACCGCGCTGGGCTTTTTCATCGGCAACTTCTGGCTGATGAGCCTGGGCGTGGCCTACACCCTGGCCTTCGCCCCGAGCGGCGAGGTCAACGCGCTGCTGCTGGCCCTGGCGGGCGCCGGGCTGGGTATTCCGCTGCTGCTGATTCTGCTGGATGAATCGGAAAATGCCTTCGCCGACATTCACTCGGCGGCGGTATCAAGCGGCCTGCTGTTGCGCCTGAAAGTGGAACACCTGGCCCTGGCGATCGGGGTGCTGTGCACCCTGATCGCCTGCTTCGCGCCGTTGGCGCAGTACCAGAACTTCCTGCTGCTGATCGGCTCGGTGTTCGCGCCGCTGTTCGGTGTGGTGCTGATGGATCACTTCGTCCTGCGCCGCCGGCGCCTGCCGCTGCACGTCAAGTCGCTGCACGGCGGCGCGCTGGTGGCGTGGGCTGGCGGGGTTGTGACCTACCATGCGCTGGCCAACTACGCGCCGGACGTCGGTGCAACCCTGCCGGCGCTACTGCTGGCGGGGCTGCTTTACGGCGTGCTGGGCTTCAACCGCGGCCGGGAAACAGCTCTGGCTTGATCACCCCGTTCAGGCGCGGGTAGGGGATCTTCAGTTCGACGTGGCCCATCACGTAAGGCGCGATGGCGTACACGTCGTACTTGAGCACCACGGCACCGTAGGTGAGGGCGATGTGTGGCGTCTGGCGGAACGGCCAGGTCTTCACGAACTCGGCATCCTGGTCGAGTTTGCTGCTGATCAGCCAGCCACGGTGCGCTTCCTCGGCGGTCTTCCAGAATGTCGCTTCCTGACCCGGCACCAGCATGTCCTGCAGGGTCAGGACCTTTTCCTGCTGGCGCGACCAGTTGATGAACGCGCGGCCCGGCGCGCCGTGGGCGCCGCCAGTGTCCAGATAACTGGACAGTTCGATGATCACCAGTCCGTCATGCTGCTCACGTACCTTGGCTTGCAGGTAAGTGCTGTGGCGGCTTTCGGCCGAGCGCAGGAAGGCATCTTCGTAGGCTTTGAGTGAACTCGGCACGGCAGCGCCGTCGCCGTCGCGGGTCAGTTGCAGCAGGCCGCGTTCGATGATCGGATCGAGCTGCGGCTCACCCGGGAAATGCAGGGTGTCGATGTTCACCAGTGGGCAATCGCTGGCGCTGCAACCGGGCTTGATGTGCTCCCAGGCGTCGCGCTTGACCTCCAGCGGCTTGCGCATGTTGGGCTGGAAAAAGCTCTGGCACGCCCCCAGGGTAAGGGCCAGGACAGCCACGGTGGTCAGTTTGACAAGTGTCATGATGATCCTTGTAGAACAACGGTGATCGGGCTTGGACCGTAGGCACTGCCTTCGGTTCGCCACTAAGCTTGAATAGACCGGCGGTGCCTATCCTCGCAGCCTCCGGGTTGACTTTAAAGAGGGTGAAAGCCGAGGGTACGCGGGGTAGGATGGCGCGAAGTAGCACGTGGGGTATTGGGGATTTTCATGACAGACAAAACGAACACCGTTCCGACCGCCGTTGAGATCGTCCGGCGCGAGAACTGTTTCCAGGGCTTCTACCGGCTGGACCGGCTGCACCTGCGGCATGAACTGTTCGCCGGCGGTATGGGACGCGAGATCAGCCGCGAGCTGTTCGTCCGTCACGACGCTGTGTGCGTTCTGCCCTACGACCCGCAACGCGACGAAGTGGTGCTGATCGAGCAGTTCCGTGTGGGCGCTCTGGACAAGGTTGAAAACCCCTGGCTGGTGGAGCTGGTCGCCGGTCTGATCGACAAGGACGAGCAGCCGGAAGAAGTTGCGCACCGCGAAGCGCAGGAGGAAGCTGGGCTCGTGTTCAGCGCGCTGTGGCCGATGACCCGCTACTTCCCGTCACCTGGCGGCAGCGACGAACTGGTGCATCTGTATCTGGGGCGTTGCAGCAGCGAGGGGGCTGGCGGGCTGCATGGCCTGGAAGAAGAGGGCGAAGACATTCGCGTGCGGGTCTGGGCATTCGAGGATGCCTTGCAGGCCGTGCGTGATGGGCAGATTGCCAATGCGGCGACGATTATTGCCTTGCAATGGCTGGCCTTGAACCGTGATGAAGTCAGGGGGCTGTGGTCGTGAACCTTGCACGCGAGCGTTATCGGGTCGATCTGGTTGGCTTGCAGGCTGCCTGCGAGGCCAATTACGCCCGCCTGATGCGCCTGCTGCCAGACATGCGCAACGCCACCAGTTCCCGTCGCATCGGCATGACCCAGGGCGACCAGATGCTGGGCGTGCTGACCCTGGAAGTGGTGCTGGCCTGCCCTTACACCACCACCTTGCGGGTTCGCCAGGAACACAGCCTGCCGTGGCTGCCGGTGCCGCAACTGGAAGTGCAGGTCTACCACGACGCGCGCATGGCCGAAGTGATCAGCGCCGAGCACGCGCGGCGTTTTCGCAGCGTCTATCCCTATCCCAACGAATCGATGCACCAGCCGGACGAGAAGGCCCAGCTCAACCTGTTTCTGGGCGAATGGCTGACGCACTGCCTTGCTTGTGGGCATGAGCTGGCGATCGTTCGCTGAATTGCGTACGAAATCTCTATACAGCCGTTTAGCGCCAAACTCTTAATCCTGACGTATGCCTCGCCTGCGTTTCATCACGCCTTTGTGATCGAACGCAGGAGAGAGGCATGCAAATCGCAGTGATTGGAGCGGGTTGGAGTGGTTGTCACGTTGCGCTGGAGTTGGCCGGGCGGGGGCATCGGGTCCTGCTGATCGAGCGTGAGCCGGACATTTTCAACGGGGTGTCCGGAAGCTTCGGCATCCGCCTGCATAAAGGGCCGCATTACCCGCGCTCGCGCTCGACGCGCGAAGTCTGCGCGGCGACGCTGGAGCGCTTCTGCGCCCACTACCCGGAACTGGTAGTGGGGCATGAGTACGCGGTGTATGCCCATGGCACGCTGGACGCAATCGGGCACCCCTCGAAAGTGTCGAACGAGGTATTCGCCGAGGTCTGTCACGAATCGCCGGAATGCCGTCAGATCGATCCTTCGGCGTGGGGCTACACCAACCTCGAAGCAGCCTACGACCTGGACGAGCCAAGCGCCGTGCTCGGCGGGCGTCTGCGCGACTACTTTCGTGCGCGGCTAGCTGCGGCGGGCATCGAGGTCCGCTGCAACAGCCAGGTCCTGGAAGCGGCCGAGTCGGCCGGACAGTTCAGGTTGCTGCTGGACGGTGGTGAGGTGGTGCAGGTCGATCGGGTGATCAACGCCACCGGGTATCAGTCACTGGTCCCGCAAATCGAGGCGGCGGCGCCCGAGACGGGGCTCGAAGTGGTTTATCAGGTCTGCCTTGGCTTGCAGTACGAAGACAGCCGGCCCGGGCTGAAGCCGATCTCGTTCATTGTCATGGACGGCTGGTTTCCGTGCCTGATGCCGCAAATAGACAGCCATGCCCAACAGTCCTGCAACTACGTGCTGACGCATGGCTGCTACACGATCCTGGGCTCTTATGCGACGCCCGCGCAGGCCGAGGCGCTGCTGGCGTCGCTGGATGACGCTTTCGTCGAGTCGCGGGTGCGCCCGCTCAGCGAGCAACAGATGTGCCGCTTCTGGTCGGGGTTCCTGCCGCGTTTCCGCTATACCGGCTGGAAGGGCGTAGTGCTGGCAAAGCTCAAGACGCGTTCGGAATTTCGCAGTTCGGTGGTGTTCGAGCAGGCGGGCATCATTCATGTGTTCCCGGGAAAAATCACCAATGTGCTGCAGGCGGGGGATGAAGTGCTGGCATTGCTTGAGGGCGAGGTTTGCGTGGAGCGGGATGGCCTGTGCTATGTGAAGGACGGGGTGCTGGACACCGCCCGGCACGAGATTCACAGCAGACCGCTGGTCGGTGAGGCGAACACTGCCGGGTTGCAGACCCATGAAATGTTGAGATCAACCGAACATGTGTGATCGGCCCCGCATTCCGGGGCTTGGCCCGGCCAATTGGCTGGCCGCATAATCTGGCCTTTCTTCCGAGGACTACGTCTTGCCGAGCACGAACCCCGAGGCGGCGCCGATTCTGTTGGTGCAGCTTTCCGACAGTCATCTGTTTGCCGATGCCGACGGCTCGCTATTGGGCATGAATACCCACGAGAGCCTGCAACGGGTGATCGAGCGGGTTCTGGTCGAGCAGGAGCGGGTGGACCTGGTGCTGGCGACGGGCGACCTTTCCCAGGATGGAACCGAAGCGTCCTACGAGCAATTCCGCCGTATGACCGCCGTCATCGATGCGCCGGCCCGCTGGCTGGCGGGCAATCACGACGAGCCGCTACCGATGGAGCGCGTCGCGGCCGGGACCGACGTGCTCGATCCGGTGACCGATATCGGCAATTGGCGGGTGTTGATGCTCAACTCGGCGATTCCCGGCTCCGTGCCGGGTTTTCTCGACGACAGCCAGTTGAGCCTGCTGAAACAGGCCCTGGAAAGTGCCGATGGACGGCATTGCCTGATCTGCTTCCATCATCAGCCGGTGTCCATCGGTTGCGCGTGGATGGCGCCGATCGGCCTGCGCAACCCCGAGGCGCTGTTTCAGGTGCTGAAACCTTATCCACAGGCCCGCGCGCTGCTCTGGGGCCATATCCATCAGGAGTGGGACCAACAAGTGGACGGTCTGCGGCTGCTGGCGTCGCCATCGACCTGCGTCCAGTTCGAGCCCGGCAGCGACGACTTCAAGGTCGACGAGCGCGCCCCCGGTTACCGCTGGCTGGCGTTGCACGACGACGGGCGGATCGAGACGGGCGTCTCGCGGCTGAAGGATTTCGCCTACACCGTGGACTACGGCAATGGTTACTGACGCATCAGGCAAACTCTAAAGCTGAATCATTTCCCGGTTAACAGGCTAAACTGCGCGTTTTTCTGCCCGGTCAATCCGGGCGATTCACCTGAGACTGGGGGCGGAATGTCGGGCTCGATCCTTTACATCCACGGTTTGAACAGCGCGCCGAGCTCCATGAAGGCCAGCCAGTTGCAGGCCGTCATGACACAATTGGGCCTTGCCGGGCAGTTGCGCGTTCCGGCCCTGCATCACCATCCGCGCCAGGCCATTGCGCAACTCGAAGCTCACATTGCCGAACTGGGCCAGCCCTTGCTGGTCGGCAGTTCCCTCGGCGGCTACTATGCCACCCATCTGGCCGAGCGCCACGGGCTGAAAGCACTGCTGATCAACCCGGCGGTCAACCCGCATCGGTTGTTCGACGGCTACCTGGGCACCCAGACCAACCACTACACCGGTGAAACCTGGGAGCTGACCCACGACCACGTGCAGGCCCTGGCCGAGCTGGAAGTGGCGCCGCCTGTCGACCCGGCGCGTTACCAGGTCTGGTTGCAGACCGGTGACGAAACCCTCGATTACCGCCACGCCGAACGCTTCTACCGGGCCTGTGCCCTGCGTATCGAAGCCGGCGGCGATCACAGTTTCCAGGGCTTCGCCTTGCACCTGCCGGCACTGCTGAGTTTTGCCGGCATTGATCCGCAGGCGTATCAAAGCCTCGATTTTTCTGTATTTTGATTGCTTATTTTCATCTACGAATGACGACGAGAACCCATGGCCAATCCCAGCGCTAGCGCCTATAACGCAGACGCCATCGAAGTCCTCTCGGGCCTTGACCCGGTACGCAAGCGTCCGGGCATGTACACCGACACCAGCCGCCCCAACCACCTGGCCCAGGAAGTCATCGACAACAGCGTCGACGAAGCCCTGGCCGGGCATGCCCGTTCGGTGCAGGTGATCCTGCATGCCGACCATTCCCTGGAAGTCTGCGACGACGGTCGCGGCATGCCGGTGGACATCCATCCCGAGGAGGGTGTGTCCGGGGTCGAGCTGATCCTCACCAAGCTGCACGCCGGCGGCAAGTTCTCCAACAAGAACTACCAGTTCTCCGGTGGTCTGCACGGCGTGGGTATCTCGGTGGTCAACGCCCTGTCCAACCAGGTCCGCGTGCGGGTCAAGCGTGACGGCAACGAATACCAGATGACTTTCGCCGACGGCTTCAAGGCCAGCGACCTGGAAGTCATCGGCACGGTCGGCAAGCGCAACACCGGCACCAGCGTGTATTTCTCGCCGGACCCGAAATACTTCGACTCCCCTAAATTCTCCATCAGCCGCCTGAAACATGTGCTCAAGGCCAAGGCCGTGCTGTGCCCCGGGCTGCTGGTCAGCTTCGAGGACAAAGGCACCGGCGAGAAGGTCGAGTGGCATTACGAGGATGGCCTGCGTTCTTACCTGGTCGATTCCGTCAGCGACTTCCTGCGCCTGCCCGACGAGCCGTTCTGCGGCAGCCTGGCCGGTAACAAGGAAGCCGTGGACTGGGCGCTGTTGTGGCTGCCCGAAGGCGGCGACAGCGTCCAGGAAAGCTACGTCAACCTGATCCCCACCGCCCAGGGCGGCACCCATGTGAACGGCCTGCGCCAGGGCTTGCTCGATGCCATGCGCGAGTTCTGCGAGTTCCGCAACCTGCTGCCGCGCGGCGTCAAGCTGGCGCCGGAAGACGTCTGGGAGCGCATCAGTTTCGTGCTCTCGATGAAAATGCAGGAACCGCAGTTCTCCGGTCAGACCAAGGAACGCCTGTCCTCCCGCGAGGCGGCGGCGTTCGTCTCCGGCGTGGTCAAGGATGCCTTCAGCCTGTGGCTCAACGAGCATCCCGAGCTGGGCATGCAACTGGCCGAACTGGCGATCAACAATGCCGGCCGTCGCCTCAAGGCGAGCAAGAAGGTCGAGCGCAAGCGTGTCACCCAGGGTCCGGCGCTGCCGGGCAAGCTGGCCGACTGCGCGGGCCAGGACCCGATGCGCGCAGAGCTGTTCCTGGTCGAGGGTGATTCCGCCGGTGGCTCGGCCAAGCAGGCGCGGGACAAGGAATTCCAGGCGATCCTGCCGCTGCGCGGCAAGATCCTCAACACCTGGGAAGTCGATGGCGGTGAAGTCCTCGCCAGCCAGGAAGTGCACAACATCGCGGTGGCCATCGGTGTCGACCCGGGTGCCGCCGACCTGAGCCAATTGCGCTACGGCAAGATCTGCATCCTCGCCGACGCCGACTCCGACGGCCTGCACATTGCCACCTTGCTCTGCGCCCTGTTCGTCCAGCATTTCCGCCCGCTGGTGGAAGCCGGCCACGTCTATGTGGCGATGCCGCCGCTGTACCGCATCGACCTGGGCAAGGAAATCTACTACGCCCTCGACGAAGCCGAACGTGACGGCATCCTCGACCGCCTGGTGGCCGAGAAGAAACGTGGCAAGCCGCAGGTCACCCGATTCAAGGGTCTGGGCGAAATGAACCCGCCGCAGCTGCGCGAAACCACCATGGACCCGAACACCCGGCGCCTGGTCCAGTTGACCCTGGACGACCTCGAGCACACCCGCGAAATCATGGACATGCTGCTGGCCAAGAAGCGCGCGGGCGACCGCAAGACCTGGCTGGAGAGCAACGGCAACCTGGCCGAGGTCATGGCTTGATCCGTCTGCTGCTGGCGACCTTGCTGTCGCTGGTCGCGCTGCCTTCGCTGGCCGAGCCCTGGCCGGAGTTGAAGATGCTCTCCGAGCATCCGGTCGAAGGCATGCGCGGCGGCAATCTGTCGGGGCTGGCGATGTGCAGCGGCGCGCTGTGGACCATCTCCGACCGCGACGACGATCTGCTCTACAAGCTCGATACCAGCGCCCAGGTCTGGCAGGCCACCGGCCTGCAACTGGCCGTGCCGCCGGTGCCGGACTCCGGTTTTCCGCTGGGCCTGCGCTCGCGGCAATGGGCCGCCTCGCTGGTGCGCGGCGGTGACCTCGATTTCGAGGGCCTGAGTTGCGACGCGGCGGGTAACCACTACATCATCAGCGAAGCCCACGCCGCAGTGCTGCAAGTACCGCAGGACGGCCCGCCGACCTGGCTGCGAATCGATCCGAGCATGATTCGCCAGGCCCGCGCCAGCGGCATGCTGCTGCACTTCAACGCCCTGTTCGAAGGGCTGGCGGTGAGCCCGGCGGGTGACCGTCTGTGGCTGGCGGCCGAACGCGAGCGCCGCGGCCTGCTGCTGATCAATCGCAAGCAGACCACCTGGACCTGCGGCGACTCCTGCGTGTTGCTCAGCGAAGCCGGCACCGAGATGCAGCCGGAGCAGTTTCCCAAGGCGCGTGAAGTCTCGCGGGACTTTTCTGACCTGGCGTTGTTTGAGGGCAAGCTGTTCACCCTCGAGCGCAATGCCTATCGCATCTGTCGTCGTGACGCACAGAGCGGTGTGGTAGAGCGTTGCTGGTCGTTCGCCGCTGATGCGCTGGTCGATTCGCGGCGCTACACCCAGCCTTACGGGCTGGCCGAGGCGCTGGTGATCGACGCCGAAGGCGCCTGGATCGGCCTGGACAACAACGGCGGCACGCGTGCGGACGGCGAAGACCGTCCGGTGGTCTGGCGGTTCGCCGCGCCGAAAGGCGGCTGGAGCGCGAAGAAATGAGCCAGTCGCCGGGGCAGCGCATCGGACGCGTGTTCATGGTGTTGGCCTGGGCCGCCGGGTTGTTCCTTGCCACGCGCTTTTTCGGCGCCTGGGAAGAGAAGCAGGTGAACCCCAACAGCCAGATCACCTCGCAGCATGGTGAGGGTTACGTCGAGGTGCGCCTGGCCGGCAATGGCCAGGGCCACTTCGTCGCTGACGGCCTGATCAACGGTCAGGCTGTTCATTTTTTGCTCGATACCGGGGCCACCGATGTGGCGATCCCGGAGCCCCTGGCCCGCGGTTTCGGCCTGGAGCGCGGCGCCCCGGTGACCGTCAGTACCGCCAATGGCCGGACCGAGGGCTACCGGACCCGTCTGGACAGCCTGCAATTGGGCGATATCCTCCTGCGCGACGTTCGCGCCCTGGTGGTTCCGGGGCTCGATGGCGAACAGGTGCTGTTGGGCATGAGTGCCCTGAAACAACTTGAATTCACCCAGCGCGGCGGCACCTTGCTGCTGCGCCAGACCTTGAAATGATGAGGCCCGCATGAGCGACTCCCTTGATCTCAGCCTCGACGGCGTAGAGCGCCGGTCACTGGCTGACTTCACCGAACAGGCCTACCTCAACTATTCCATGTACGTGATCATGGACCGGGCGCTGCCGCACATCGGCGACGGCCTGAAGCCGGTCCAGCGGCGTATCGTCTACGCCATGAGCGAACTGGGCCTGGATGCTGATTCCAAGCACAAGAAATCGGCGCGTACCGTCGGTGACGTACTCGGTAAATTCCACCCCCACGGCGATTCGGCCTGCTACGAAGCCATGGTGCTGATGGCCCAGCCGTTCAGCTACCGCTACACCCTGGTCGACGGCCAGGGCAACTGGGGTGCGCCGGACGATCCGAAATCCTTCGCGGCCATGCGCTACACCGAAGCGCGACTGTCGCGTTATTCCGAAGTGCTGCTCAGCGAGCTGGGGCAGGGCACTGCGGACTGGGTGCCGAACTTCGACGGCACCCTCGACGAACCTGCCGTTTTGCCGGCACGTTTGCCGAATATCCTCCTCAACGGCACCACCGGCATCGCCGTCGGTATGGCCACCGACGTACCGCCGCACAACCTGCGGGAAGTCGCCTCGGCGTGCGTGCGCCTGCTCGATGAGCCAAAGGCCACCGTCGAGCAGCTCTGCGAACATATCCAGGGGCCGGACTATCCGACCGAAGCGGAAATCATCACCCCGCGCGCCGACCTGCTGAAAATCTACGAAACCGGTCGCGGCTCGGTCCGCATGCGCGCGGTGTACCGCATCGAAGACGGCGACATCATCGTCACCGCGCTGCCGCATCAGGTTTCCGGTGCCAAGGTGCTGGAGCAGATTGCCGCGCAGATGCAGGCGAAAAAGCTGCCGATGGTCGCCGACCTGCGCGATGAGTCCGACCACGAGAACCCGTGCCGGATCGTCATCATTCCGCGCTCCAACCGGGTCGAGCTGGACGAGCTGATGCAACACCTGTTCGCCACCACCGAGCTGGAGTCCAGCTACCGCGTCAACGTCAACATCATCGGCCTGGATGGCCGCCCGCAGTTGAAGAACCTGCGCGCGCTGCTGGTGGAATGGCTGGAATTCCGCATCAACACGGTACGCCGCCGGCTGCAATTCCGCCTGGACAAGGTCGAGCGTCGCCTGCACCTGCTGGATGGCTTGCTGGTTGCGTTCCTGAACCTGGACGAAGTGATCCACATCATTCGTACCGAAGACCATCCCAAGCAGGCGTTGATTGCCCGCTTCGAGCTGACCGAGATCCAGGCCGAATACATCCTCGAAACCCGCCTGCGCCAACTGGCGCGGCTGGAAGAGATGAAGATCCGCGGCGAGCAGGACGAACTGCTCAAGGAACAGGCCAAGCTGCAAGCCCTGCTCGGCAGCGACGCCAAGCTGCGCAAGCTGGTGCGCACCGAACTGATCAAGGACGCCGAAACCTACGGCGACGACCGCCGCTCGCCGATCATCGCCCGGGCGGAAGCCAAGGCGCTGTCGGAAAACGAGCTGATGCCGACCGAACCGGTAACTGTGGTCCTGTCCGAAAAGGGCTGGGTACGTTGCGCCAAGGGCCACGACATCGACGCTACCGGCCTTTCCTACAAGGCTGGCGACGGCTTCAAGGTGGCGGCGGCGGGGCGCTCGAACCAGTTCGCGGTGTTTGTCGACTCCACCGGCCGCAGTTACTCGGTGGCAGCCCACACCCTGCCGTCGGCGCGGGGCCAGGGCGAACCGCTGACCGGTCGTCTGACACCGCCGCCAGGCGCTTCCTTCGAATGCGTGCTGCTGCCGGATGACGACGCGCTGTACGTGATCGCCTCCGACGCCGGTTACGGCTTCGTGGTCAAGGGCGAGGACCTGCAGGCCAAGAACAAGGCCGGCAAGGCGCTGCTCAGTCTGCCTAACGGTGCCAAGGTGCTTGCACCTCGTCCGGTGGCGGACCGCGAGCAGAACTGGCTGGCAGCGGTGACGACCGAGGGTCGCCTGCTGGTGTTCAAGATCAGTGACCTGCCGCAGTTGGCCAAAGGCAAGGGTAACAAGATCATCGGAATTCCCGGTGACCGGGTGGCCAGCCGTGAGGAATACGTCACGGATATGGCCGTTCTGGCTGACGGCGCGACCCTTGTATTGCAAGCCGGCAAGCGTACGCTATCGCTCAAGGGTGAAGACTTGGAGCATTACAAAGGCGAGCGTGGACGTCGCGGTAACAAACTGCCGCGCGGCTTCCAGCGGGTCGATGCGTTGTTGGTCGACAATCCGGAGTAAGCGTTCCAGACGCCTGGAACGGGGTTTTTCCCACACGTTCCGGGCGTAAACACTGGAGTTAGAGCTTGATTTCGCGGATGATAGGCGCCCTGTGGTGCCAGCGTGGCTGGGTGCCCGAATGAATTCATGAGTATCACTGCGGTGCCGTGTGGTGGCCGCCTGGATGGGATGATGACTTTTCTGCGCCTTCCATTTGTTCTCTTGCTCACGGGCGTACTGGGCCTGGCGGGGTGCAGCATGCACCAGCCGGTCGCCTTGTATCAGCTTGACAGTGGCGAGCCAGGACAACCGAAGCAAAGTGCTGGTATGGCGGTAGTGCTGGGTCCGGTATCGGTCGCCGACTACCTGCAGCGTGAGACGCTGCTGCAGCGGCAAAACGATGGCAGCCTCACCGCGGCGACGGACGGTCGTTGGGCGGGCAGTCTTTCCGCTGATATCGATCAACTGCTGGTTCGCCAGCTGGCATGGCGTCTGGACAGCCAGCGCGTGATCCTGGCTCCGGCCAGCACGGGCTTCAGTCCTGATGTGCAGGTGCTGCTGTCGATCACCCGCCTGGACTCGGGCGCGAATCAACCGGCGATCCTCGATGCGCAATGGCGTCTGCTGGACCGTCGTGGTCAGGTTCGCGACAACCGCATCATTCACCTTGAACAGCCGCATGCCGGCAGTTCCTCGGCGCAGGTGCAGGCCCAGGGCCAGTTGCTGCAGCGTCTGGCCGAGCAGTTGAGCACGGCGTTGAAACCGTTGGCCAACCAGCCGGCAATCGTTGAAGAGGCGCCGCCGAAGAAGCAAGCCGCTCCGGTACAGGTTCGCAAGGAGCCGGAAAAGCCAAAGATTCCGATGGCTTCGCCGATCCGCACGGACATGGAAGTGTTCCGCTTCTGAGTTCATCAGACATGAAAAAGCCCGCAGCGATGCGGGCTTTTTTATTGGGCTGAAGCCTGCGGGAGTTGGCCGGACGGCGCTCCCACAAGTCTGGACTTCAGTTCTTCACCTGCCGCTCATGCATCCGCGCCAACTGGCGTTCCAGCATCGACGGATACGGCTCCATCAAGCGCTCCACGCAGCAGGCACCCTCGGGGCTGGCGATCGGGCGGATGCGGGCGCGTTGGCGGATCAGGGTGTCTTCGCCGATCTTGCGCTCCACCAGCAGCAGGTTGCGGCTGTGTTGCGACAGGGCCAGGGCGTCCTGGGCCTTTTCGGTCAGCAGCAGGTCGATCTGGCTCAGGCCTTCGAGGTCGTCACCCACCACCAGGCCCAGTTGCAACTGCAGGGTGATGCCGCTGTCGGCCACTTCAACCTGCAGCGCATGGCCCAAGGCGCGTAGCAGCTCGCCGCAGCAAATCGCGTTGGTCAGGTAATCCTCACCGCTGTCCTGGCTATGGAACAGCAACAGGGTGCTGCCATCGTTGAGGTGCTGGACTTCGCTTTCATAAAGCGAGGCGGCTTGCTCAAGGCAGTCGCGATAACGCTCCAGCAGTTCCGTCAGGCGAGTCCGTGGCAGGCGGCGCAGTTGTTCCTGTGAGCCCAATTGCACGGCAAGGACGGCGCTGGCCTGTGGCTGGCGCGGTGCCGCGGGCACAACAGGAGCGGCAACAGGTGCTGAATCGTCACGCAGGTCGGCGAAGGCGTCGTCATCTTCGTCGTCTTCCGTGGCACGCAGCGCCGGGCGGCTCACCGCAGGGGTTTCGTCGAAGCTCGGATCGCGCAGGTTGCGGACCTGGAAGGCAGGCTCGGCGTCTTCCTCGAAATCGTCTTCGATTTCGGGTTCCGGCTCGGGCTCTGGCGCCTTCGGCGGCGGCGCGAAGCGGGCGTGGAGCTGGCGGGCGAGATCGCCGATTTCGTCCTGGCGTTCGGTGGCCGGGGTGTATTCGTCCAGATCGCGCAGCCAGACCCGCAGTTGCAGCAGCGGCGTCGATACATAGCGCCCAAGACGCAGGCTCATGGTCAGCGCCAGCGCCAGCAGGATGCCGGCGAGGATGCCCATGCTCTGCATGCTGATGGTCATCGGCTGCTGGAACTGGCTCATGTCCAGGCTGATGCGCAACTGGCCCGCGGTCACGTCCTGGAAGGTGATCTTGGTCTGGTACAGACCTTCGGCTTCACCCAGCAGGCTGTTTTTCGGGCGCTGGCCGGCTTCGGCGAGGATCCGGTTATCGACGCTGTAGATCGCCGCATGGGCGACCAGCGGGTTTTTCACCAGATTCCCGAGCAGCACGTTGAGGCTGAGGATGTCGTTGGACACCAGCAGTTCGGTCGCCGAGGTTGCGGTCTGAGTGGTCAGGCTCTGCCCGAGGGCATCGGCCTGTTCATGCATGGCTTCCTTGAACTGCAAACCCATCACGCAGGCGTAGATCACCAGCGCCAGGGCAACCAGGAAAATGTTGTGACAGGCAATGCGCAATGCCAGGGGCACGCGACGCTGACGCAGGGCACGAAAGATCAGCAGGAAGAAGTTGTCGGTTTTGACGGGCGTGGGCCGGTTCACTGAGCGCGGCTCTTTATGACGGAGAAATTGCTGCGCAGTATAGCGACCGCCCTTGACCCGGCAAAGTATCGCTGCGCCCGATGGTCTGCAAAACGCGGTAGAATGCGCACTTTTTCAACGACTCGGAGCCCGTCTTGCGCGAAATCGTCTTGATCAACATCACCGGTGAGGACCGTCCGGGTCTGACCGCGGCCATTACCGGCGTCCTGGCGCGCGGCGGTGTGAACATTCTCGATATTGGCCAGGCGGTGATCCATGACACACTGTCCTTCGGCATTCTGGTTGAAATTCCCGACACCGAGCAGGGCTCTTCGGTGCTCAAGGACCTGCTGTTCACCGGCTACGAGCTGAACCAGCAAGTGCGTTTCACCCCGGTTTCGGAAGCCGACTACCGCAATTGGGTCGACGGTCAGGGCAAGCCGCGCCATATCGTCACCCTGCTGACCCGCAAGGTCACCGCCGAGCAACTGCAGCGCGTCAGCTCCATCACTGCCAAATACGGCCTGAACATCGATCACATCGATCGTTTGTCCGGGCGTGTGGCGCTGGACACTCCGGTGGACCAGGGCAAGGGCTGCATCGAGTTCTCCGTGCGCGGCGAGCCGGCTGATCCGCAGGCCCTGCGTGCCGAGTTCCTCAGCGTCGCCCAGGAACTGAACGTCGACATTGCCTTCCAGCAGGATTCGCTGTTCCGCCGCAATCGCCGCCTGGCGGTGTTCGACATGGATTCGACGCTGATCGAAGCCGAGGTGATCGATGAGTTGGCCAAGGCTGCCGGCGTTGGTGAACAGGTTTCGGAAATCACCGAGCGCGCCATGCGCGGCGAGTTGGATTTCCGCGCCAGCTTCAAGGAGCGTCTGGCGCTGCTCAAGGGCCTGGACGTCAATGTGCTGGACGAAATTGGCGCCTCGCTGCGCCTGACCGAAGGTGCTGAAACCCTGTTCGCCGAACTCAAGCGCCTGGGCTACAAGACCGCCATCCTCTCCGGCGGCTTCACCTACTTCGCCAAGCAACTGCAAGCCAAGCTGGGCATCGACTACGTGTTCGCCAACGAACTGGAAGTGGTCGACGGCAAGGTTACCGGCGTGGCTGTCGAGCCGATTGTCGACGCGCAGCGCAAGGCCGACCTGCTCGGCGAGCTGGCGCGCAAGGAAGGTTTGCAGATGGAGCAGACCATCGCCGTTGGCGACGGTGCCAACGACCTGCCGATGCTGGGCATTGCCGGCCTCGGCGTGGCGTTCCGCGCCAAGCCGCTGGTGCGTCAATCGGCCAAGCAGGCCATCTCCACCTTGGGCCTCGACGGCGTGCTGTATCTGCTGGGGATGCGTGATCGCGAAGGAAATGCCTGATGGCGCGAGCGGTCTGACCGTTCGTCATCTGGAATAAGGCGTCAGACTGATGACCGCCCCCATTGCGGGGGCGGTTTTGCGTTCAGGCTCAGCCTTGGGCGGCAGGCAGCGCCAGCGCTTGACCCATGCTTACGGCGGAACCGGCGCCGAGGCTTTCAGCCCATTTCACCTGATCCGGCCCGAACAGCACGACAGCGGTCGAACCCAGCTTGAAACGTCCCAGCTCGGCACCTTTTTCCAGGTGGATCGGCGCGCGGGAGGCTTCGTCATAACGGAAGGTCTTCAGTTCACGCTTCGGCGGCGTGACCAGACCGGCCCATACCGTCTCGATCGAGGCGACGATCATTGCACCCACCAACACCACGGCCATTGGTCCGCGTTCGGTATCGAACAGGCAGACCACGCGCTCGTTGCGCGCGAACAGCTCGGGGACGTTTTCGGCGGTGGTCTGGTTCACCGAGAACAGACGGCCAGGAACGTAGATCATTTCGCGCAGGGTGCCGGCCAGCGGCATGTGCACGCGGTGGTAGTCCTTCGGCGACAGGTAGATGGTGGCGAACTCGCCGCCCATGAACGGCGCGGCATTGGCCGGGTCGCCACCGAGCAGTTCCAGCGCGCTGAAGCTGTGGCCCTTGGCCTGGAAGATGCGACCGTGCTCGATCGGGCCGAGCTGGCTGACTGCACCGTCGGCGGGGCAGAGGATCGCACCCGGGGTTTCGTCCAGCGGGCGGGCGCCCGGCTTGAGGGCGCGGGTGAAGAAGTCGTTGAAGTGCTGGTAGGCGGTCAGGTCTTCGACCAGGGCCTGGGACATGTCGACCTGATAGCGCTTGGCGAACCACGCGGTGAAGGCATTCTTGAACCAGCGCACACGGCATTCGGCGACGCAGCCGGCCAGACGCGAGAGCAGGTGATGCGGCAGCAGGTACTGGCTGATGATGAACAAACGGGATTTCATTGAGTTTCCTTAAACTTCGACGGGCGTGTCCGGATGGTTGCCCCATTCGCCCCAGGATCCGGCATACGCCTTGACCCGTGGGTAGCCCAGGTGCTTGGCCACCAGGTAGGTGAAGCCCGAGCGGTGGTGAGTCTGGCAGTGGGTGACCACTTCCTTGTCCTTGCTGATACCGAGCTGTTCGAGGATCTGCGGCATGTCCTTGCGGATGCGCAGGGCATCGTTCAGGTCCATCCCGGCAGTCCACTCGAAGTTCACTGCGCCGGGAATGTGCCCGCCCTTGGCGGCCAGGACTTTCTCGCCGCGGTACTCGGCAGGGCTGCGCGCGTCCCAGATCGCCAGGTCGGCGGCGCCGAGCCGGCTTTGCAGGTATTCGCGGGTCGCGGTGGGCTCTTCGTGCAGCACCAGGCTGACCGGGCCACCGGCGCTGGCCGGAACCTCGGTGCTCAGGTTATTGGCCGGCCAGGCCTGCACGCCACCGTTGAGGTAGTGGTAGTGCTTGTGGCCAATCACATCGAGCAGCCAGATGAAGCGACCGGCCCAGCCGCCGCCTTCGTCGTCGTAGACGACGTAGGTGGCATCGGCGCGATGGCCCAGTTCACCGAAGAGTTTTTCCAGCTCGGCTTTCGCCGGCGCCAGGCCCGGTGCCGGTGGCTGGCCCAGTTGCGTGCGCTTGGGATCGACGAAACGAGCCCCTGGAACATGGC
Source organism: Pseudomonas sp. 5P_5.1_Bac1 (assembly GCF_025466015.1). Classification (NCBI taxonomy): domain Bacteria; kingdom Pseudomonadati; phylum Pseudomonadota; class Gammaproteobacteria; order Pseudomonadales; family Pseudomonadaceae; genus Pseudomonas; species Pseudomonas sp. 5P_5.1_Bac1. The sequence continues at coordinate 330,304 of NZ_JANLNX010000091.1, forward strand.
CGCTGCCGTAGCGATTGACGCTGGTCAGATCGACCAGGATCAGCTCTGGCGAGTCGAGGCGGGCCTGCAGGTCAGCCGGTTCGATCACCAGTGGCAAGCCGGAAAAGTCAGTCATCCAGAGTCTCCAGTTCGGAACAGAGGGAGGCGATTGTAGCGCATGGGTCAGGCGCTGCGGTTGCTGAAGGTGGTGAGGGCGCGCTCGATGCATTGGGCGGTCTTGCCGAACGCCTGCACGCTGATTTCCGAGAATGGACCACCGCCCTGGTCGGCCATCAGCACCATCACCACCCGGCCATTGTTCGACAGCGAACGCAGCAGCAGATGCTCGCCGCGGAACAGGGCGCGCAGGGGCGCGGGCAGCAGGGCAGCGAACTGCGCGTGGTTTTCGGGCGTCAGGCGCAGTTGCGCAGACTGGCTGAGCAGGCGTTGCAGCAGCTTGCTGTGGGCCACCTGCACGGTCAGGCTGGCGGCCTGCTCGGGCAGCCCGGCCAGTTGGTGCACGCGCAGGTAGCTTTGGGTCTTGTCGCTCATCAGCAACAGGACCCGCGTCATGCCGCAGGCCTGCAAGGCTTCGCGGGCATAGCGGGTCAGGTGGATGGCGTTGGAGAACGGGCTGGGTTCGGCGAGCAGGTCGGCGCAGAACTTGCGCCAGTTGCCCAGGGCCTCGGTATCGGGAGCCTCCGCCGGCAGCATGCCGCGGGGAATGTAGTGCGCGTCCCACGGCCAGATCAGCATCTGCGCCGGGTGGAACGCGCCTTCAATGGCGTGATTGCGCGCGCTCTTCGCGGCCTGTTGGTGTGCCTGTTGTTGCACGTCGTCCAGCGGCACCTGCAAGTACAGGCTGATCAGTTGCTGCCAGCGCAGGCAGTGCGGGCTGTTCCACGCATGTTGGGACGACAGCGCCAGGCCGTTGGCCAGCAACACCGTGTTGGCCGGCTGGTTCAGCCAGCGGCGCAACGAAGGGTCGGCGTCCAGGCGTTGTTGCTGGCGCAGCGGGCTCTTGTGATCGCGGGCGATGTGCATGACCTTGACCAGCAGCCGGCGTTCTTCCTGCAACAGGTGATAGCCCTGGGTGACCCAGGTCGGCAGGCGCCAGAATTCGGCGAGGGCCTGACACAGGCTGAGCAGGCGCACGCCGAACAGTTCGCGTTCGACCCGGGGCGCGGGCTCGCCACGGTGCACGACGCGCAGTTCCCATTCTTCCAGCAACTTCGGATGGGTCAGGGCCAGCGGCCACAGCGGCGAGAGAAACAGCAGGCTGCCCCAGTGGATGTCCTGCCACAGCCGCGCCAGGCGACTGGCGAACAAGCCGCTGGCCTGCTGGCTGGCGTGTTGGCTGACCATCTGCAACTGGCGCAGGGCCAGGGGAATCTGCTCGACGGGCGCGGTTTCCAGGCGATCCAGCAACGCTTCGGCGCGGGCCAGGCCGAGCCGGTTGAGCGCAACCTCAAGGTTTTCCGCAGGCTCGGCGATGCTGGCGTGGGTATGCCGGTTGGCTTCACGCATCACGCTCAGCACCAGCGCCGGACTGTCCTGCATCAGCTCGGCAATGTCGCGCAACGAGCGGCGACTGTCGGCGATCGCGGCTTTTACGCGATCGTGGCTGTGGCAGGGTACGGGCAACTTGGCGCCGTCCAGTAGTTTGATCCAGGCATCGATAGTCTTCGGATTCTGAGTTGGCACGATGGTTTCACTAGGCTTGCTGGAAGGTGGCCGAACTGGCTTTTCGCCTTGACTGGCTATAGTCTGGCGCAGAACTGCCGATAAGTAGAAGAAGAGTTTTACTAACTTCCGCCCCGACCCTGACCCCGACAGTAAGTGCTTTCTATCTATGGCTAAAATTATCGGCATCATCGTCGTATTCGCGAGCGTGCTAGGCGGATATGTGCTCTCCCACGGGAAGATCGCGGCCCTGATCCAGCCTTTCGAGGTGCTGATCATCGGCGGCGCGGCCTTTGGCGCATTCCTGCAGGCCAACCCCGGCTACATGACCATGCACGTCATCAAGAAGTCGCTGAGCATGTTTGGCAGCCGCTTTTCGCACACCTTCTATATAGAAGTGCTGGGTCTGGTCTACGAAATCCTCAACAAGAGCCGCCGCGAAGGCATGATGGCGATCGAGGGCGACATCGAAGATGCCGCCTCCAGTCCGATCTTCGCCAAATACCCCGCGGTGCTGAAAGACGAACGCATGACCGCGTTTGTCTGTGACTACCTGCGCATCATGTCCACCGGCAACATGGCTCCCCACGAGCTGGAAGGCCTGTTCGACATGGAACTGCTGAGCATGAAGGAAGAGCTGGAGCACCCGTCCCATGCGGTGACCGGCATCGCCGACGGCATGCCCGGTTTCGGTATTGTCGCGGCGGTACTGGGTATCGTGGTGACCATGGCGTCGCTGGGTGAGGGTGACCAGGCGGCCATCGGTATGCACGTAGGTGCGGCACTGGTGGGTACCTTCTTCGGTATTCTCGCGGCGTACGGCTTCTTCGGCCCGCTGGCCACCTCGCTGGCCCACGATGCCAAGGAAGAGTTGAACGTCTACGAGGCGATCAAGGCCTCCTTGGTCGCTTCGGCTTCCGGCATGCCGCCTTCGCTGGCGGTCGAGTTCGGTCGCAAGGTGCTCTATCCGAAGCACCGTCCGAGCTTCGCCGAGCTGGAACAAGCAGTCCGCGGTCGCTGATCCATGGAAAATAATCAGCCGATTATCATCAAGCGCGTAAAGCGCTTTGGCGGGGGCCACCACGGTGGCGCGTGGAAGATCGCCTTCGCCGACTTCGCGACGGCGATGATGGCGTTCTTCCTCGTGCTCTGGCTGTTGTCCACGGCCACGCCGGAACAGAAGATCGCCATCGCCGGTTACTTCAAGGACCCGATCGGCTTCTCCGAAAGCGGCACGCCTTACATCATCGACCTGGGTGGTTCGCCGCAACTGGCGCCGGAAAAGACCATCAACCCTGAAGAGAAGGCCGAGCCGACGCCTGACAGCAGCATCATCAATCAGGATCAGGTCGAGAACCTGGCCGAGCAGGTCGAGCGCGAACGCCTCGAACTGGTACTGCAGGAGTTGCAGAACAAGGTCGAGCAGAGCCCTGAACTGCAGAAGTTCAAGGACCAGATCCTCTTCGAAATTACCCAGGACGGCCTGCGTATCCAGATCGTGGATGCCGAGAACCGGCCAATGTTCGACCTGGGCAGTGCGCGGTTGAAGCCTTATTTCGAAGACATCCTGCTGGCCATGGCCGACACCATCAAGACGGTGCCGAACAAGGTCAGCATCAGTGGTCACACCGATGCCAAGCCGTATGCAGGCAGCGGTGAGTACGGCAACTGGGAGCTTTCGGCCAACCGTGCCAACGCTGCCCGTCGTGCGCTGGTCGCGGGTGGCTATCCCGATACCCAGGTTGCACGGGTGGTGGGGTACGCTTCGTCGTCGCTGTTCGACCGTGAGAAGCCGCTAAACCCGGTCAACCGCCGTATCGACATCGTGGTCCTGACCAAGCGTGCCCAGCGTGCGATCGAAGGCGAGCAGCAAGCGCCGGAGACGCCGGAAAATGGCGCGCCGCAAGGAACTCAGCAGAACCCGGCTGCACCGGGTGAGCCGCAGGCCGAGCCGATGCAGCCGCTGGAGCTGCGCGACAAGCTGAACATCTTTGAAGACGGCGTGTTGAAGATGGACGAGCCCGGCAAGAAGCAGTAAGCCGCAGGCGAAAAAACGCCCGCCTGGAGTGATCCAGGCGGGCGTTTTTGTTTTCAGAAGCCGCGGCGCAGGCGGGCTTTCAGGTCGGTGTGGAAGAACTCGGCGTTGTTCCGGTTGGCCTGCGCGGCATCCTTGCTGATGGCGCGGCGAAAAGTCTGTTCGTCATGGTAGGCGCTGACGAACAGATCGATATGTTCGCGCCGGCTCAGGGTGGGCCAGCGTTCGAGGTACGCGGGCAGGGTGCCTTCGCACTGGTAGAAGGCCAGCCTGCGGTTCAACTGGGTCGCGCTGCCGAGGCCGAACGGTATCCACCAATCTTCGGCGCCGCCCTGGCCAAGTACGGTGATCATGTGGGTGCAGGCGTTGATGTTGTTGTTGAGCAGGCTGCAGATATCGTCGGTGGTCTGTCGGGCCTCCGGGTCCAGCAGTTCGAGGCAGGTATTGATGCCTTCGAGCTTGAGCCGTTCGTTGATCACGAACGCATCGAGGCGATCAGGGTGGCGGTAACTGATGAAAACAGGCATCACTGGCGTCCTTTCAGGTGAAAGCGCGACGATCAGTGAATTCCGTTGGCCCGGCAATAGACGGCCAGAAACAAAGAAGCATCCTACATCTGTGTATGAACATCCCTACAGATGTGGACTACATCGGGTGTTCCCGTTCCCGGCAACACCCAAAGGGTCAGTAGGTGTCTTGCGGCAAGCTGGCGATGATCGAGCGGTAGCTGTTCATCCGTTGTTGCTGGACGCTTCCGTCCTCCAGGGCCTTGAGCAGTGCACAACCAGGCTCGCGGTCATGCTTGCAGTCGCGGAAGCGGCAATTGCCGAGCAGCGTGCTGAACTCGATGAAACCGGCTTCGACATCCGCGCGACTGACGTGGACCAGGCCGAACTCGCGAATACCCGGGGAGTCGATCAGCTCGCCGCCGCCAGGGAAGTGATACAGGCGGGCGGTGGTGGTGGTGTGCTGGCCCTGGCCGGACCATTCCGAAAGCTCGCCAACGCGGGACTGCACATTCGGCAGCAGGCTGTTGACCAACGAAGACTTGCCGACCCCGGACTGGCCGACGAACACGCTGATGTGGCCGTCGAGTATGGTCTGCAACTGTTCCATGCCATTGCCGTGATGTGCGGACACCTCCAGCAGCGGGTAGCCGAGCTGCCGGTACACCGCCAGCAGGGCGTTGAGCGCCGGGGCGTTCTGCTCGTCGATCAGGTCGGCCTTGTTCAGCAGCAGCAGCGGCCGGATACCGGCATGCTCGGCGGCCACGAGGTAGCGATCGATGAGGTTGGCGTGAGGCTCGGGGGCCGGGGCGAAGACGATGACGATCAGGTCGACGTTGGCCGCCACCGGCTTGAGCTGCCCACGGCTGTCGGGGCGGCACAGTTCGGTGCTGCGCGGCAGTTGCGCGACGATCACACCGATACCCTGGTTGCCCGCGCGCCACACCACGCGGTCGCCGGTCACCAGCGCGGGCAGGTTGGCCCGCAGGTGGCAACGGAATACCTGGCCGGCTTCGTCGCCTTGCTCGGCCTCGACCTCCACTTGCACACCGAAATGCGCGATCACCAGGCCGGTCTGTTCGGGGCCGAGGTCGCCGCCTTCGAGCACCTCCAGGGCGCGCCCCTCACGTTTGGCGGCGCGGGCGGCACGCTCTTCCTGGATCTTTTCGATGCGCCAGTTTTGGCGGCGGTTGAGCTGGCGTTTGGCCATGAAGGTCTCGTCGTTTAAAGCGGGGATGTTGAAACGGCGTCGAGTTTAGCACGCTCCACTAGGCTAAACTGCGCACCTACCGAGGAGCAGAGCTATGCAGAACCCACAGAATCTGATCTGGATCGATCTGGAAATGACCGGTCTGGACCCCGACAGCGACGTCATCATCGAGATGGCGACCATTGTCACCGACAGCGATCTCAATACCCTGGCCGAAGGTCCGGTGATCGCTATCCACCACAGCGACGAAGTCCTGGCGCGGATGGACGATTGGAACACCCGTACTCACGGTGCCTCCGGCCTGACCCAGCGCGTGCGCGAAAGCCGCATCGACATGGCCGAGGCCGAGGCGCAGACCATCGCCTTCCTGGAGCAGTGGGTGCCCAAGGGCAAGTCGCCGATCTGCGGCAACAGCATTTGCCAGGATCGTCGTTTCCTCTACCGCCACATGCGCGGGCTGGAAAACTACTTCCACTACCGCAACCTCGACGTTTCGACCCTCAAGGAACTGGCCGGTCGCTGGGCGCCGGACGTTCGCGACGGTTTTAAGAAGGGCAGCACTCACCTGGCGCTGGACGACATCCGCGAGTCGATCGCCGAGCTGCGCCACTACCGCGAGCACTTCATCAAGTTCTAAGCCCTGTCGGGGTGCCACGAATCGCTCTGGCGCCCCCTTTTGGTGCTTGAGGCAACTGGTTAGACTGCGCGTCCCTCTGCCTGGACCTGCACCATGTTGTTGATGCTCTATCTGATTGCGATCACCGCTGAAGCCATGACCGGTGCCTTGTCCGCCGGCCGTCGCGGCATGGACTGGTTCGGCGTGGTGCTGATCGCCTGTGTCACGGCGCTGGGCGGCGGTTCAGTGCGTGATGTGCTGCTGGGCCACTACCCGCTGACCTGGGTCAAACACCCGGAATACCTGGTGCTGACCAGTGTGGCGGCGTTGATCACCATCTTCATCGCCCCGCTGATGCGGCATTTGCGCTCGCTGTTCCTGGTGCTCGACGCCATCGGCCTGGTGGCGTTCACCCTGATCGGCTGCATGACCGCGCTGGAGCTGGGCCACAGCATGCTGGTCGCCTCCATCAGCGGGATGATCACTGGCGTGTTCGGCGGCATCCTGCGCGATATTCTCTGCAACGACATTCCGCTGATCTTCCGCCGCGAACTGTATGCCAGCGTGTCCTTCGCCGCAGCCTGGTGCTACCTGGGTTGCGTGCACCTGCAACTGCCGGCCGAACAATCGATCCTGATCACCCTGTTTGGCGGCTTCCTGCTCCGCCTGCTGGCGATTCGTTTCCACTGGGAAATGCCCAAGTTTCACTACAACGACGACCATTGATTGGCCGACGCTGCGTCAGGCGGGGCACGCCTGGCGTTCGGCGTGCTGCTTCAGTGCCCACTCGACGTGCTCGCGGACCAGCTCGGACGGGTAGTCGCGGCGGGCATTGAGGGCTTCCAGCACGGGAATGGTCGACGGTGCATTGCCCAGCCCCACTGCCAGGTTGCGCAGCCAGCGCTCGTAGCCGGCACGGCGTAGTGGCGATCCCTCGGTGCTGGCGAGAAAGCGCTCTTCATCCCAGAGAAACAGCTCGGCCAGCTCGGCGTTGTCCAGGCCATGGCGCGGCTGGAAATCACCTTCCGCCGTCGGGCGGGCAAAGCGGTTCCAGGGGCAGACGATCTGGCAATCATCGCAACCGAACACCCGGTTGCCGATCATCGAGCGCAGTTCTTCGGGGATCGCGCTCTTCAGCTCGATGGTCAGGTACGAAATGCAGCGCCGCGCATCCAGCACGTAAGGGCCGACGAAGGCCTTGGTCGGGCAGATATCCAGGCAGGCGCTGCAGCGGCCGCAATGTTCGGTGGCTTGGGCCTCGTCCACCGGGAGCGCGAGGTCGACGAACAGTTCGCTGAGGAAGAAATAGCTGCCGGCCTTGCGGTTGAGCAGCAGGGTGTTCTTGCCGATCCAGCCCAGGCCGGCTTGCTGGGCGATGGCTTTTTCCAGCACGGGGGCGCTGTCGACGAAGGCGCGGAAGCCGAACGGGCCGATTTCCTTCTGGATGCGCTCGGCCAGGTGCTGCACGCGCTTGCGCACCAGCTTGTGGTAGTCGCGGCCCAGGGCGTAGCGCGAGATATAGGCTTTTTCCGGCTGGGCCAGCTGCTGCGCCATCTGTGTGTCGCCGGGCAGGTAGTCCATGCGCAGAGAAACCACCCGCAGGGTGCCCGGCACCAGTTCGTCCGGGTGCGAGCGCTTGCTGCCGTGGGCGCCCATGTATTCCATCTCGCCGTGATAGCCGGCGGCCAGCCAACGTTCCAGGTGCTGTTCGTGCTCAGCCAGTTCCACACCGGCGATGCCGACGTGGGCAAAGCCGAGTTCACGGCCCCAGTCCTTGATGGACTGGGTGAGGGCGGGGAGATCTATGGAGGAGGCAGACATGCGAAATAGGGCAACGAGGACACAGGTGCGTATAATTCTGCCAGACATCGGAGCCGAACGACGCATGCCTCAGACCAAACACCCTGCAAACGAGCCAGTTGTGCTCTCCCGCGACACCGTGGCGGGCCTGCCCGCGCGCGCTGCGACCGCCCATAAAGGACAGTTCGGCCATGTGCTGGTGATCGGCGGTGATCGTGGCACTGGGGGCGCGGTTTTGCTCAGTGCAGAGGCGGCATTGCGCTGCGGTGCCGGGCTGGTGTCGCTGGCCAGCCGCGTCGAGCATCTGCCGGCGGCCCTGGCGCGGTTGCCTGAAGTCATGAGCATGGGCGTGAGTTCGGCCAATCAGTTGATGGCGCCGATCGAACGGGCGTCGGTTCTGGTGGTCGGACCTGGGCTGGGGCAAGCGGCGTGGGGCCGGAGCCTGCTGTCGGCGGTGGCCAGTTCGGGTCTGCGGCAAGTTTGGGATGCCGATGCATTGAACCTGCTGGCCGTGGCGCCGATGGCGTTGCCAGCGGGCAGCATCATTACGCCGCACCCTGGCGAGGCCGCGCGGCTGTTGGGGATTTCCACCGAGGCAGTACAGGCCGACCGCCCGGGTGCGGCGCGCAAGCTGGCGCGAAAATACGCCGCCGTTTGCGTGCTTAAGGGCTCAGGCAGCCTGGTCGCTGACCCGCACGGGCGGCTTGCCCTGTGCAAGCGCGGCCATCCGGCCATGGCCGGTGCAGGTCTGGGCGATGTGCTCAGCGGTGTGCTGGGCGCCTTGCTCGCCCAGGACATGCCGGCCTGGGATGCGGCCTGTCTTGCCGTCTGGCTGCATGCCTGCGCGGGAGAACGCCTGGGTAGCCAGGGGCGGGGGCTGGCGGCACATGATCTGGTGCCGTCTATTCGAGAGTTGTTGGAGGAGCATTCAGCGTGTCAGGCGTAACCCTGTTTTTGGCCGACGAGCAGGCCATGGTCGACTTCGGCGCTCGTATCGCCCAAGTGACCCACGGCAACGGCGTGATTTTTCTCGAAGGTGACCTCGGCGCGGGCAAGACGACCCTGTCGCGGGGCATCATTCGCGGGCTCGGGCACACCGGAGCTGTGAAAAGTCCTACATTTACGGTGGTAGAACCGTACGAGATTGGTGAGATCCGCGCCTTCCACTTCGACCTTTACCGTCTGGTCGACCCGGAGGAGCTGGAATTCATGGGGATCCGCGACTATTTCGAAGGCGATGCGCTGTGCCTGTTCGAGTGGCCGGACAAAGGTGCCGGCATTTTGCCAAAGCCGGACCTGACCATTACCATAAGCCCCCAGGCGGGCGGTCGTTCGTTGAACCTGGCGCCGCAAGGTGCTCGCGGTGAAGCCTGGTGTGCCGCTTTGGCCTTGGAATTCAAATAGAAATGGGGAAAGGTATGCGCTTTCGCGCACTGGTTGCCGTCGTAGGACTGCTGCTTACGGCAGTGACCGTTGACGCTTTCGCGGTCACACAGGTCAAGAGCGTGCGTCTGTGGCGGGCGCCGGATAACACGCGGCTGGTCTTCGATCTGTCTGGCCCGGTGCAGCACAGCGTCTTCACCCTGACCGCGCCTGATCGGCTGGTCATCGACATCAACGGCGCCACCCTGGCCGCGCCACTCTCGGTTTCCACCTCCAACACGCCAATCACCAGCGTGCGCTCGGCGCAGCGTACGCCTACCGACCTGCGCGTCGTGATTGACCTGAGCAAGACCGTCACCCCGAAAAGCTTCACCCTGGCGCCCAACGCCCAGTACGGCAACCGCCTGGTGGTCGACCTGTACGACCAGGAAGCCGACGCTGCGGCCCAACCGCCGACGCCGGCCGCTACCACCGCGACCACTCCGGTGGTGCCGGTGACGCCTACGCAACCCGCGATCACGCTGCCGCCGGTGCCTAACGGCAAGCGCGACATCGTCATTGCCATCGACGCCGGTCACGGCGGTGAAGACCCGGGTGCCTCGGGTTCGCGCGGTCAGCACGAGAAAGACATCGTCCTGCAGATCGCCAAGGAATTGCAGCGCCAGATCAATACCGAGAAGGGTTTCCGCGCCGAGCTGACCCGCACCGGTGACTATTTCATCCCGCTGCGCAAGCGCACCGAGATCGCCCGCAAGAAAGGCGCCGACCTGTTCATTTCCATCCACGCCGACGCCGCGCCGTCCACGGCGGCCTTCGGTGCTTCGGTGTTCGCCCTGTCTGATCGCGGCGCCACGTCCGAGACCGCGCGCTGGCTGGCGGACAGTGAAAACCGTTCCGACCTGATCGGTGGTGCCGGCAACGTCAGCCTCGACGACAAGGACCGCATGCTCGCGGGTGTGCTGCTGGACCTGTCGATGACCGCCTCGCTGAGTTCCAGCCTGAACGTCGGGCAGAAAGTCCTGGGCAACATCGGCCGGGTGACCTCGCTGCACAAACGCCGGGTCGAGCAGGCGGGTTTCATGGTGTTGAAGTCGCCGGACATCCCGTCGATCCTCGTGGAAACCGGGTTCATCTCCAACGCCAACGAAGCCGCCAAGCTGGCGACGCCGAGTCACCAGCAGTCGCTGGCGCGTTCGATCCACGGCGGCGTGAAGCAGTTCTTCCAGCAGAACCCACCACCGGGCACCTACATCGCCTGGCTGCGTGATAGCGGCAAGATCGCCCAGGGCCCGCGTGAGCACGTGGTGCGTCCGGGCGAGACGTTGGCCATGATCGCGGTGCGCTATCAGGTCAGCGTGGCCAGCCTGCGCAGCACCAACAGCCTCAAGACTGACGAGCTGAAAGTCGGTCAGAATCTGGATGTTCCGGCGACCACCCTGGCAGCCCAGCCATGACCAGCAGTGCGCGTATCGAACTGCTCAGCCCTCGTCTTGCCAACCAGATCGCCGCCGGCGAGGTTGTCGAGCGTCCGGCCTCGGTCATCAAGGAATTGCTGGAAAACAGCCTGGACTCCGGCGCGCGGCGCATCGACGTCGAAGTCGAGCAGGGCGGCGTGAAGTTGCTGCGGGTGCGCGACGATGGCAGCGGTATTGCCTCCGATGACCTGCCGCTGGCCCTGGCCCGGCACGCCACCAGCAAGATTCGCGACCTCGAAGACCTGGAGCGGGTGATGAGCCTGGGCTTTCGGGGTGAGGCCCTGGCGTCGATCAGCTCGGTGGCCCGCCTGACCCTGACCTCGCGCACCCGTGACGCCGAGCAGGCCTGGCAGGTTGAAACCGAAGGCCGTGACATGGCGCCGCGCGTGCAGCCGGCGGCACATCCGGTGGGGACCTCGGTCGAAGTACGCGACCTGTTCTTCAATACCCCGGCGCGGCGCAAATTCCTCAAAACCGAAAAGACCGAATTCGATCACCTGCAGGAAGTGATCCGGCGCCTCGCGCTGGCACGCTTCGATGTCGGTTTCCACTTGCGCCACAACGGCAAGAGCATCCTCAGCCTGCACGAAGCGCCGGACGATATCGCCAAGGCGCGGCGGGTCGGCGCGATCTGCGGACCGGGTTTCCTCGAACAGGCGCTGCCGATCGAGATCGACCGCAACGGCCTGCGGCTCTGGGGCTGGGTCGGATTGCCGACCTTCTCCCGCAGTCAGGCTGATCTGCAGTACTTCTTCGTCAATGGCCGGGCGGTGCGCGACAAGCTGGTCGCCCACGCTGTGCGTCAGGCCTACCGTGACGTGTTGTTCAATGGCCGGCACCCGACGTTCGTGCTGTTCCTGGAGCTCGACCCGACGGGCGTCGACGTCAACGTTCACCCGACCAAGCACGAAGTGCGCTTCCGTGACGGACGCATGGTCCACGACTTCCTGTATGGAACCCTGCACCGGGCGCTTGCGGATGTACGTCCGGACGATCAGGTAGCGGCGCCAGCGGCGACCACGGAAATCATCCGGCCAACGGGTCAGCAAGCCGGGGAATTCGGACCTCAGGGCGAGATGCGCCTTTCCGCCAGCGTGCTTGAACAGCCGGTTGCCTCGCCTTCGGCGAGCCCGGCGGGCTCGGGCGCTGGTGCGGGTTACCAGTACAACTACACCCCGCGCCAGAGCGCCGCGCTGCCGGTTGGCGAGACGCGTGAGGTCTACCGGGAGTTTTTCTCGCCACTGCCGAATGCCGAGCCCGCGCCGCTGCCGGAAGGCGAGCGTGATATTCCGCCGCTGGGCTATGCGCTGGCGCAGTTGAAAGGCATCTATATCCTCGCGGAAAACGCCCACGGCCTGGTGCTGGTGGATATGCACGCCGCCCACGAGCGGATCATGTACGAGCGGCTGAAAGTGGCCATGGCCAGCGAAGGCCTCAGCGGCCAACCGCTGCTGGTTCCGGAGTCCCTGGCCATGAGCCAGCGCGAGGCCGACTGCGCCGAAGAACACGCGCAGTGGTTCCAGCGCCTGGGCTTTGAGTTGCAGCGCCTGGGCCCGGAGAGCATTGCGATCCGGCAGATTCCGGCGCTGCTCAAGCAGGCCGAGGCCAATCGACTGGTGCAGGATGTGCTGGCCGACCTCATGGAATACGGCACCAGCGACCGGATCCAGGCGCACCTCAACGAGCTGCTCGGCACCATGGCCTGCCACGGCGCCGTGCGCGCCAACCGGCGCCTGGCCTTGCCAGAAATGAACGGCCTGCTGCGCGACATGGAAAACACCGAGCGCAGCGGCCAATGCAACCATGGCCGACCGACCTGGACCCAAATGGGGCTGGACGATCTGGACAAACTGTTCTTGCGCGGTCGTTGATATGGCGGGTTCTCTCCCTCCGGCGATTTTTCTGATGGGCCCGACCGCTGCGGGCAAGACCGACCTGGCCATCGAACTCACCAAAGTACTGCCGTGCGAGTTGATCAGTGTCGATTCGGCGCTGATCTATCGCGGCATGGATATCGGCACGGCCAAGCCGTCGAAGGACGTGCTTGCGGCCCATCCACACCGCCTGATCGACATCCTCGACCCCGCCGAAAGCTATTCCGCCGCTGATTTTCGTCGCGATGCCCTGCAAGCCATGGCCGAAATCACTGCCCGCGGCAACATTCCGTTGCTAGTTGGCGGCACGATGCTCTATTACAAGGCATTGCTCGAAGGCTTGGCCGATATGCCGCCCGCCGATCCTCAGGTTCGCGCCGAACTCGAAGCGCAGGCCCAGCAGCACGGTTGGCAGGCGTTGCACGATGAGCTGGCGGCGGTCGATCCGGTGTCGGCGGCGCGCATTCACCCGAACGATCCGCAGCGTCTGATCCGGGCGTTGGAGGTCTATCGGGTGAGTGGTTTCACGATGACTTCACATCGTTTGCGTCAAGCTGAGCAAAGTAATGGCCCAGGCGCTTCTGGGCAGGGGCAATTGCCCTATACTGTCGCCAGCTTGGCTATCGCCCCGCAGAATCGACAGGTTCTGCATGAGCGAATTGCGCTACGATTCACGCAAATGCTGGAACAGGGCTTCATTGACGAGGTCCGATTGCTGCGCGCTAGAAGTGACTTGCACGCGGGACTGCCGTCTATACGGGCAGTTGGGTATCGTCAGGTCTGGGATCATCTTGATGGCAAGCTGACTTCAGTTGAAATGCAGGAGCGCGGCATCATTGCCACCCGCCAATTGGCGAAGCGGCAATTTACCTGGTTGCGCAGTTGGGCTGATCTTCACTGGCTGGATAGTCTGGCCTGCGACAATCTGTCTCGCACCTTGAAATACCTCGGGTCGGTCTCCATATTGGGCTGAATCCCAGCGATTGCCGTCTATCCTTGGGGGTGGGGCGGCTTTAGCCATCAGTTTTCTTGTTTTTTTACTATTGATCCTTACAGGAGTGCGGCATATGTCAAAAGGGCATTCGCTACAAGACCCTTACTTGAATACTTTGAGAAAAGAAAAAGTCGGGGTTTCGATCTATCTGGTCAACGGCATCAAGCTGCAAGGGACCATCGAGTCCTTCGACCAGTTCGTGATCCTGCTGAAAAACACCGTCAGCCAGATGGTTTACAAGCACGCGATCTCGACCGTTGTTCCGGTTCGTCCGATTCGCCTGCCTAGCGCAGCTGACGCCGAACATGGCGATGCTGAGCCAGGTAACGCCTGATAGGAGTTCGCTTTGTTCTTTGAGCGCCACGGTGGTGGTGAACGAGCCGTTCTCGTTCATCTGGAAGGTCAGAGCCCTGAGGCGCGCGAAGACCCGCAGGAGTTCCAGGAGCTGGCCTTGTCGGCTGGCGCCGATATTGTTGCGCTCGCCAATGTGGGGCGGCACCAGCCTACTGCCAAGTTTCTGATTGGCAGCGGCAAGGTCGAGGAGTTGCGCGACCTGGTCAAGGCTGAAGAGGCCGACCTGGTGATCTTCAATCACACCCTCACCCCAAGTCAGGAACGCAACCTCGAGCGCGTTTTCGAGTGTCGCGTGCTTGACCGCACCGGCCTGATCCTCGACATCTTCGCCCAGCGCGCCCGTACTCACGAGGGCAAGCTGCAGGTGGAGCTGGCGCAGCTTGAACACATGAGCACGCGACTGGTTCGCGGCTGGACTCACCTTGAGCGGCAGAAAGGCGGTATTGGTCTGCGCGGCCCGGGTGAAACCCAGCTGGAAACCGACCGCCGCTTGCTGCGTGTGCGTCTGCGGCAGATCAAGGCCCGTCTGGAAAAGGTCCGCAGCCAGCGAGAGCAGGCGCGCCGCGGTCGCAAACGCGCCGAGGTGCCTTCGGTTTCACTGGTGGGTTATACCAACGCCGGCAAATCGACCCTGTTCAACGCCCTGACCGAGTCCGAGGTCTACGCGGCCGACCAGCTCTTCGCCACACTCGACCCGACCCTGCGCCGACTGGAGCTGGGTGATATCGGGCCGATCGTGCTGGCGGACACCGTGGGCTTCATTCGTCACCTGCCGCACAAGCTGGTCGAGGCTTTTCGAGCTACGCTCGAAGAGTCGAGCAACTCCGACCTGTTGCTGCACGTGATCGATGCCCATGAGCCTGAGCGCATGGCCCAGATCGAACAGGTCATGGCGGTGCTGGGCGAGATCGGTGCTGAAGGCTTGCCGATACTCGAGGTGTATAACAAACTCGATCTGCTCGAAGGCGTTGAGCCGAACATTCAACGCAATGCTGATGGCAAGCCCGAGCGGGTCTGGGTCTCGGCCCGAGAAGGCCGTGGTCTTGAGCTGGTGGGGCAGGCGATTGCCGAGTTGCTGGGGGATGACCTGTTTGTGGGTACCTTGCGTCTTGAACAGCGTTTCGCGCGTTTGCGTGCGCAGTTCTTCGCAGCGGGTGCGGTGCAGAACGAAGAACACGACGATGAAGGCAGCAGCCTTCTGGCAGTGCGCTTGCCACGGGCCGACCTCAATCGTCTGGTGTCACGCGCGGGGCTTGAGCCCGTCGACTTCATCGAACAACACACTTTGCAATAAAAGCCTGATGACGCTGTCAGGCAGCCGTGACAGGCATTCTGTAGCATTGGACGGCGCGCCGTTGGTGCGTCTTTGCTTTATCAGATGGAGAGCGCTATGGCTTGGAATGAGCCGGGTGGCAACTCGAACAATCAAGATCCTTGGGGTGGACGCCGCGGCGGTGGTGGTGGCGACAAGAAAGGGCCACCGGATCTCGACGAGGCCTTCCGCAAGCTGCAGGATAGCCTGAACGGCATGTTCGGCAGTGGCAAGAAACGTGGTGGTGGCGATGGCCTCCCCAAAGGCGGCGGCTTTGGTCTGCTTGGTGTCGGACTCGCTGTGCTGGCTGCTATCTGGCTGTACAGCGCGGTCTATGTGGTCGACGAGCAGGAGCAGGCAGTCGTTCTGCGTTTCGGCAAGTACTACGAGACCGTAGGTCCGGGCCTGAACATCTATTTCCCGCCAATCGATCGCAAGTACATGGAAAACGTCACGCGTGAGCGTGCCTATACCAAGCAGGGCCAGATGCTGACCGAAGACGAAAACATCGTCGAAGTGCCGCTGACCGTGCAGTACAAGATCAGCAACCTGCAGGACTTCGTCCTGAACGTCGATCAGCCTGAAGTCAGCCTGCAACACGCGACCGACAGTGCCCTGCGTCACGTGGTCGGCTCCACGGCCATGGACAAGGTGCTGACCGAAGGTCGCGAGCAGATGGCCGTCGAGATCAAGGAGCGTCTGCAACGCTTCCTCGACACCTACCGTACCGGTATCACCGTTACCCAGGTCAACGTACAGAGCGCGGCAGCCCCGCGTGAAGTGCAGGAAGCCTTCGATGACGTGATCCGTGCCCGTGAAGACGAGCAGCGTGCCCGCAACCAGGCCGAGTCCTACGCCAATGGCGTGGTGCCGGAAGCCCGTGGTCAGGCGCAGCGCATCATCGAAGACGCCAATGGTTACCGCGACGAAGTCGTCTCGCGCGCCAAGGGTGAGGCCGATCGCTTCACCAAGCTGGTGACCGAGTACCGCAAGGCGCCGGAAGTCACTCGTCAGCGTCTGTACCTCGATACGATGCAAGAGGTCTACAGCAACACCAGCAAAGTGCTGGTTTCGGGCAAGGACGGGCAGAGCAACCTGCTTTACCTGCCGCTGGACAAGATGGTCGAAGGCAGCCGCAATGCCGCACCGGCCAGCAGCGTACCGACCTCGTCGGCCAACGATGCAGCCAGCCGTGCCGCTTCCGATCTGCAACAGCAACAGCAGCAACTGCGTTCTAGGGAGAGCCGCTGATGAGCAATAAATCGCTGATCGCCCTGATCGTTGGCGTCGTGCTGGCCATCGTGGCCTGGAACAGCTTCTATATCGTGTCCCAGACCGAACGCGCGGTACTGCTGCAATTCGGTCGTGTGGTCCAGGCCGATGTTCAGCCTGGCCTGCATGTCAAAGTTCCTTACGTCAACCAGGTGCGCAAGTTCGACGCCCGCCTGATGACCCTTGACGCTCCGACCCAGCGGTTCCTGACCCTGGAGAAGAAGGCGGTCATGGTCGATGCTTACGCCAAGTGGCGGGTGAAGGACGCAGAGCGTTTCTACACCGCGACCTCCGGCATGAAGCAGATTGCTGACGAGCGTTTGTCCCGTCGTCTGGAAAGCGGTTTGCGCGACCAGTTCGGCAAGCGCACCCTGCACGAAGTGGTGTCGGGTGAGCGTGACGCGCTGATGGCGGATATCACTGGCTCGCTGAACCGCATGGCGGAAAAGGAGTTGGGCATCGAAGTGGTCGACGTTCGCGTCAAGGCCATCGACCTGCCGAAGGAAGTGAACCGCAGCGTGTTCGAGCGTATGAGCACCGAGCGTGAGCGTGAGGCTCGTGAGCACCGCGCCAAAGGTAACGAGCTGGCTGAAGGCATTCGTGCCGACGCCGATCGTCAGCGTCGGGTACTGCTGGCTGAAGCCTATCGCGAGTCGGAAGAGGCCCGCGGTGATGGTGATGCCCAAGCGGCGGCGATCTACTCCAAGGCCTATGGCCAGGATCAGGACTTCTACGCGTTCTACCGTAGCCTGAAAGCCTACCGTGAGAGCTTCGCCAACAAGAGCGATGTGCTGGTTCTTGATCCGAGCAGCGAGTTCTTCCGCTTCATGGAAAAGGCCAAACCTTGAAACAGATCACCCCGTCGGGCGGCTAATACGTCTGGCGGGGTGATACTGCAAGAAAACGGGTGTATGATGCGGCAGCCGGGAAATTCCCGGCTTTTTTGCGTCTGCAAGATCGAATGACCGCCTGGCGGTCTTGATTCGCGGCGCAGCCCAGGATTTACGAGGGTATCGGCACTGCGGTAACGCTGGAATCAGCGCTGCCCGACATTATTTGCCGGCACCTGCTTCACTCAAGGCTCGCCCGCAGGCAGGCCGCCCGGACCACAGGGGAAATGGCGTAATGGCAACGGTAGACCGCTGGCTGCTGCCAGATGGCATCGAAGAAGTACTGCCACCTGAAGCGACGCGCATCGAAATCGCGCGTCGCCAGGTGTTGGATCTGTTCCAGAGCTGGGGTTACGAATTTGTCGTGACTCCGCATATCGAGTACCTGGAATCGCTGCTCACCGGTGCCGGTCAGGACCTGGACCTGCGTACCTTCAAGGTTATCGACCCACAGTCGGGCCGGCAGATGGGCTTCAGGGCCGACATCACGCCGCAGGTGGCGCGCATCGATGCGCACACCCTGCGCCGCGAAGGCCCGAGCCGCCTGTGCTACGCCGGCAGCGTGCTGCACGCCAAGCCCCGTGCACTGTCGTCCTCGCGCAGCCCGATCCAGTTGGGTGCCGAACTGTACGGCGATGCCAGCCCGGTCAGTGACGTCGAAGTCATCAGCCTGATGCTGGCCATGCTGCAACTGGCCGACGTACCGGATGTCCATATGGACCTGGGCCACGTCGGTATCTACCGCAGCCTGGCCCGTGCGGCCGGCCTGTCGGGTGATGTCGAGCAGCAGTTGTTCGATGCCCTGCAACGCAAGGCCGTCGACGAAGTGATCACGCTGACTGCCAACCTGCCGGCGGACCTGGCCGGCATGCTGCGTTCGCTGACCGAGCTGTGCGGCGGTCGTGAAGTGCTGGAAGCGGCCCGCGTTCGTCTCGGCCGTGCACCGGCTGCGGTACTGGCGGCACTGGATGACCTGCTGGCGATCGCCGACCGTCTGACGGCGCGGTACCCGGATTTGCCACTGTATTTCGACCTGGGCGAGCTGCGCGGCTACCACTACCACACCGGTGTAGTGTTCGCGGCGTTCGTGCCGGGTGTCGGTCAGTCGATCGCCCAGGGCGGTCGCTACGACGATATCGGAGCTGACTTTGGCCGGGCACGTCCGGCCACCGGTTTCTCCACGGATTTGAAGACCCTGGTCACACTGGGGCGGGCAGAGGTCGTGTTGCCCACTGGCGGGATCTGGATGCCCGACAGCAGCGACGCGGCTCTGTGGCAGTTGGTCTGCCAGTTGCGCAGTGACGGTCAGCGGGTTGTGCAGGCTCTGCCTGGCCAGCCACTGGCTGCCGCCATCGAGGCGGACTGCGATCGGCAATTGATTCTGCAAAACGGGGCCTGGCAGGTACTGCCACTGGCCATCTGAGATTAGCCGCCGACCCCGTGGTCGGCGCCAAGTTTGCGCGAATGAGGACAAGTGTTATGGGTAAGAATGTCGTAGTCCTGGGCACCCAATGGGGTGATGAGGGCAAAGGCAAGATCGTTGATCTGCTGACCGAACATGCCGCCGCCGTAGTGCGTTACCAAGGTGGCCACAACGCCGGTCACACGCTGGTGATCGACGGTGAGAAAACCGTGTTGCACCTGATCCCGTCGGGCGTCCTGCGCGAAGGCGTGCAGTGCCTGATCGGCAACGGCGTGGTGGTTGCTCCCGACGCACTGATGCGGGAAATCATCAAACTGGAAGAGAAAGGCGTCCCGGTACGTGACCGCCTGCGCATCAGCCCGGCTTGCCCGCTGATCCTTTCCTACCACGTTGCCCTGGACCAGGCGCGCGAAAAAGCCCGTGGCGAAGCCAAGATCGGCACCACGGGTCGCGGCATTGGCCCGGCCTACGAAGACAAGGTCGCTCGTCGCGGCCTGCGCGTCGGTGACCTGTTCCACCGCGAGCGTTTCGCCGCCAAGCTGGGTGAGCTGCTGGACTACCACAACTTCCAGCTGGTCAATTACTACAAAGAGCCGGCCATCGACTTCCAGAAAACCCTGGACGAGTGCATGGCCTACGCCGAGCAACTGAAGCCGATGATGCTCGACGTCACCGCCGAGCTGCACGCTCTGCGCCGTGCCGGCAAGGACATCATGTTCGAAGGCGCCCAGGGTTCGCTGCTGGACATCGACCACGGTACCTACCCGTACGTCACCAGCTCCAACACCACCGCGGGCGGCATCGCCACCGGTTCCGGCGTTGGCCCGATGTACCTGGACTACATCCTCGGTATCACCAAGGCCTACACCACTCGCGTCGGTTCGGGCCCGTTCCCGACTGAACTGTTCGACGAAGTCGGTGCCTTCCTGGCCAAGCGTGGCCACGAGTTCGGCGCCACCACGGGTCGCGCTCGTCGTTGCGGCTGGTTCGACGCCGTCATCCTGCGTCGCGCCATCGACGTCAACAGCATCTCGGGCCTGTGCCTGACCAAGCTGGACGTGCTCGACGGTCTGGACACCATCCGCATCTGCGTGGGTTACAAGAACGAAAACGGCGCGGTCCTCGACGCACCGACCGACGCCGACAGCTACATCGGCCTGGAGCCGGTGTACGAAGAAATGCCGGGCTGGAGCGAGTCGACCCTGGGTGCCAAGACCCTGGAAGAGCTGCCGGCCAACGCCCGTGCCTACATCAAGCGTGTGGAAGAGCTGGTCGGCGCGCCGATCGACATCATCTCCACCGGCCCTGACCGCAACGAAACCATCGTTCTGCGTCATCCGTTCGCCTGATCTCGGTCATGCTGTAACCACCAAAGGCCCCTCTAGAGGGGCCTTTGGCGTTTTTGCCTTCTGCTGCGGCACAACCTTTGCTGTGAAAATGCCTTCAGGGATGCCATCACTGTAATGGCTCCGAAAAGCAGAGGGATTTACTGTGTCTGCCGTCATCTCATTGTTACGAAGCCGCCTTTTGCGGCCTGTCTTTGTTGCGCTTGGTATCGCTCTTTTGGTGCAAGTGGTGGTCGCTGTGGTGTTGACCCGCAGTACCGTCACCGCGTTGGAAGCCGATCTGGGCAATCGTTTGGGCACCGATAGCCAGAAGCTCACCACCGAGCTGGATCAAGCGGCGAAGGAGGTCAGTTCCGGGCTGAGCAATCTGTCCGAAAGCACCCGTCAGCGCCTGACCGCCGGTTTGTCGTCGCGTTTGGAGGAAGAACAGGCGCAATTGCGCGCCACCCTGGAGAAGAACCTCAAGGACTCGGCCAATGACATGGCCGAACTGCTCGCCTCGGTGGCGCCCCGCGCGGTGTGGGACGCCGATGTACCGACCCTGTCGGAGTTTGCCCGGCGTGCCCAGCGCAACCCCAACGTGCTGTTCGTGGTGTACAACGATGCTCAGGGAGAACACCTCACCCGCTACCTGAACCGTCAGAATCCCATCAACCAGGCCCTGCTCGACAAGGGCAAGGGTGAACGCGCCCTGGACAAGGTGCTGGAAGCCGCACGCAACGACCCGTCGGTGTACTTCGTCGAAGCCTCGATCAGCCCCAACGGCGTCGAGATCGGCAAGGTCCTGATGGGTGTATCGACCGCGTCGGTGGATGCTGAACTGCAAGCCCTCGACAAACGTTTCTCCGCGCTGATCGCCAGCGGTGACCAGTTGGTGGGCGACAGCCTGACCAGCGCCGCCGCCGACAGCACCAAAGCGCTGCGCAGCCGGCTGGAGACGGCGCAGGGCAGCGCCGCGCAGATGGCCGCCAACACCTCGCAAAGCGTTCAAGGCGCCGCAGAAACCCTGCGCTGGCGCATCGGCCTGGGCCTGGCCCTGGTCGGCTGCGGCGTGTTGCTGGTGGTGGCGGTGGTGTTGGGCCGTCGGGTGGTGAACAAGCTGCGCCTGCTGATTGCCGCGCTGGATGATCTGGCGGCCGGCGAAGGCGACCTGACCAAGCGCGTAGCCATCGACAGCCGCGACGAGATCGGCGATATGGCGGCAGCGGTGAACCGCTTTGTCGACAAGCTGCAACCCATCGTTCGCGAGGCCGGCGAAGTGGCCCAGCGCACCGGGGTCGAGATCGGCGCCATGGCCCAGCAGAATGCCGGTGCCGATTCGGCCGCGGCGGCGCAGCGTGATGAAGTGGCCGAAAGCCTGCGGGCGCTGTCGAGCATGGCCGATGAAGCCCAGGCCGAAAGCAAGGCCATGCAGGCTGCGTTGCAACAGGTGGTGGATATTCGCCAGGCCACCGACGAGAACAGTCGCACTTCGGCGCAGGTCGCCAAGCTGATCGAGGCGTTGGCCGGGCAGGTGGACACCGGTTCCAAGGTGATCGTGCGTCTGGCCGAGCAGAGCGAGCAGATCGAGGTGGTGCTGACGGTGATCCACGGGATTGCCGAGCAGACCAACCTGCTGGCGCTCAACGCCGCAATCGAGGCGGCACGGGCGGGCGAGACCGGTCGCGGCTTTGCCGTGGTGGCGGACGAGGTGCGGGCGCTGGCGAGCAAGACCCAGAGTTCCACCGGCGACATCCAGGCCCATATCGGCGCGCTGCAACAGGGCGCGAAGGAAGCGGTGGCGGCGATCAGCCAGGCGGGGCGTCAGGCCAGCGAAGGCTTGCTGGTATTGCGTGACAACGCTCGTTTGCAGCAGTCGGTGCAGGCGTCGGTGGAGCAGGTGCATGCGGCCATCGGCCTCGCGACCCGCGCTGCCGAGCAGCAGGCCCAAGGCGCGCAAGCGGTTCGCGGACGGGTGGAAAACATCCATGCGCAGGCCGAACGGGCGGCCCAGGTGGTCATGCAGACCACCGCCAGCAGCAAGGTGCTCGACGACCTGGCGGCCCAGCTCAAAGCCAGCCTGGGCCAGTTCCGCGCCTGATCAGGCGCGGTTCAGGTACATCCGGGTGGTCAGCAGGTACACCGGCAACCCGGACACCAGGATCAGCAGCGCCGCATACGGCGCTGCTGCGGCGAACTCGACGTTGGCGGTGTGCGCCCAGACTTCGGTGGCCAGGGTGGTCATGCCGGTCGGGCTAAGCAGCAAGGTCGCCGTCAGCTCCTTCATGGCGTCGAGGAACACCAGGGCGAAGGCCGCTGCCAGTGCCGGGAAGATGATCGGCAAGGTCACCCGGCAGAACGCCGTGAATGGCGTCGCCCCCAGCGTCCGCGCCGCTTCTTCCAGTTGCGGCGCGGCCTTGGTCAGCGCGGTGCGCACCGGCGCTTGCGCCAGTGGCAGGAACAGCAGCGCGTAGGCCAACAACAGCAATCCAGTGGTCTGGTACATCGCCGGCACATAGTGCAGGGCGAAGTACACCAGCGTCAGCGCAATCACCAATCCCGGCAGGGCATGCAGCAGGTACGGCAGGCGCTCGGCCCAGATCGCCAGGCGACCCTTGTAGCGCACCACCAGGAAGCTCACCGGCAACGCCAGCAGCAGGCTCACGCCCGCGCCGCCCAGCGACAGCGACAGCGACGACAGCAGCGCCCGGCTGATGTCCGCGACCGGGAAGGCCGCCGACGAACCGACGCTCAGCCAGTACGCCAGCATCCCCAGCGGAATGCCGCTGCCGAGAATCGCCAGGCCCAGGCAATACACCTGGCCCAGCGGCATCCAGCCGCGCAGGCGAACCGGTGCACCGCGTCGCGCCACGCCCTGGCCGATGCGCACATGGCGGGCCTTGCCGCGCACGCGCAGTTCCAGCCAGAGCATCAGCAGGCACATGAACAGCAGCACCGCCGAGAGCATCGCCGCGTTGGCGTTGCTGAATTCCAGTTCGAACTGCTGGTAGATCGCCGTGGTGAAAGTCTGCAGGCCGAGAATCGACAGCGCGCCGAACTCCACCAGCATGTGCAGGGCGATCAGCAGGCTGCCGCCGAGGATCGACGGCCACAGCAGCGGCAGGGTGACGCGCCAGAACACCGCCCAGCGGTTGCAGCCCATGGTCCGCGCCGACTCTTCCAGCGAGGTATCGAGGTTGCGCAGGGTCGCGGCCACCGGCAGGAAGATCAGCGGGTACTTGGACAGGCTCATCACCAGGATGGCCCCGCCCAGCCCTTCATAGATCGGGCTCAACGACACCCAGGTGAAGCCGCTGACAAACGACGGCACGGCGAACGGCAGGCACAGGATCACGCCCCACAGACGCCGGCCCGGCAAATCGCTGCGCTCCAGCAACCAGGCCAGGGACAGGCCGACCACCGCGCAGGTGACCGTGACCCCGACCATCAGCAGCAGGGTGTTGCGCATCAGGCCCCAGACGAAGGGCCGCCAGATCAGGCGCAGCGCTTCGTGCCAGCCGGCCTGCCAGGTTTTCAGGGCGACGTAGAGCAGTGGCAGCAGGCTCAGCCCCACCAGCAGCAGGACCGGCAGCACCACCCAGATCGAGGGCCGCTTGCGGCGGGGAACGAAACCGGTGCCGAGCTGAACGGGCAGGGCAGCGCTCATCAGAGCAGGCCGACTTCGCGTTCGAGTTCCAGCGCTTCCTCGGCGTTACCCAGGTCGGCCGGGGTGATCTTCGGCGGACGCAGGTCTTCGAACGGCTTCAGGCCCTGGTCGGAGACCATGCCCTTGTGCAGCGGGTACTCGGCGGTGGTCTGGGTGATGACGCGCTGGCCTTCTTCGCTGGCCATCCAGGCGAGCAGGGCCTGGGCTTCCTTCGGATGCTTGCTGGCCTTCACCGCGGCGGCGCCGGAGATGGTCATCAGGCCGCCGACGTCGCCGTCCGCCAGGTAGTACAGCTTGGAGTCGAGCTGGCCGCGTTCTTTCTTCAGCGCGTACCAGTAGTAGTTGTTCACCAGCACGGCGGCGACTTCACCGTTTTCCACGGCTTTGAGCGCGACCATGTTGTTGGTGTAGGTCTTGCCGAAGGCTTTCAGGCCGGTCAGCCATTCTTCAGCGGCTTCGCGGCCGTGGATTTTCAGGATGGCCACGGCCTGTTCCTGGAACGCGCCGCTGGTGGGCACGAAGCCGATCTTGCCGTCCCACTCGGGATCGGCGAAGTCCATTACCGATTGCGGCAGGTCTTTCTCATCGATCTTCTTCGGGTTGAACGCGACCACGCGGGTGCGCGCGGTGACGCCCATCCAACTGCCGTTGCTGGCGACGAATTCCTTGGGCAGCATCTCCAGGGTCGAATCGTCGATCTTCGCCAGCAGGCCCAGTTCGCCGAGGTTGTTCAGCGGCGGCGATTCTTCGGTGTAGATCACGTCGGCCGGCGAGCGGTCGCCTTCCTCGATGATCTGGCTGGCCAACTGATTGCTGCTGCCTTTGCGGATCTTGATGTGAATGTCGGTCTTGGCCTCGTAGGCCTTGGCGATGGCGTCACCGATTTCCTTGTGCTGGCCGTTGTACAGCGTCAGGGTCACAGGATCGGCGGCCATGGCGGCCGGCGCTGCGAGCACCAGGCCGAGAAGGGAAACGGCCAGGCCGCGCAGCATCGGGTTACGGCGAATCGTCATGCGGGTGGTTCCTCGCTTACGGCTACATATTTGGAAACAATGGTAAACGAAATTGTTTCTCAAGTGGCCGGATGACGGGAAATTCATAAGCTGACTATCGGATGGCTTGACGCCGGCTGCGGCCAGTTGGGTGCGGGACCGGCTACCAGCCGGCGATCCCGCCCTGAACAGCCAGGACCTGATCCTGGGTCATCAGTGCCTCGACCAGAAAGAAGGTTGCGCAGGCCGATTCCACCAATTGCTCCTGCTCGGTGCCGGTGCGGTAGTAGTGCCCGACGAAGCATCCCTGCTGGACCTCGCTCGACAGCAACGCGGCGATCTGCTGACAGGCCAGGTCGCGCCAGTCGTTCATGCCCGGCAGGCACTGCCACAGGCGCAGCAGCGCCACCGACGCGATGGCCACTGCGCACGGGTCGGCATTGCGCGCGACCAGGGTGCCCCGGCTGGCCGCTTCGCCCCAGCGGCTCAGCCAGTAGGC
Source organism: Pseudomonas sp. 5P_5.1_Bac1 (assembly GCF_025466015.1). Lineage (NCBI taxonomy): Bacteria > Pseudomonadati > Pseudomonadota > Gammaproteobacteria > Pseudomonadales > Pseudomonadaceae > Pseudomonas > Pseudomonas sp. 5P_5.1_Bac1. The sequence goes on from NZ_JANLNX010000091.1 coordinate 355,593, forward strand.
GCAAGCCTCGCGGGCGGGCGCGGCGTACTCGCCGCCATACAAGCCGACCGCCTCGGCCAGGCCGAGCATGGCCCATGCCTGGCCGCGTGCCCAATCACCCGCAGGGCCCGGCTGGAACTGGCCGTGTTCATCGAGCCGGGCGTGGCTGGCCCAGGCACCGTCGGCGCCGCGCAGGGTGCGCAGGCACAGGTCCAGATGGCTGCGCGCCATGTCGCGCTTGTGCGCATCGGGCTGCAAGTGCATCAGCGCCAGCGTCGGAGCCAGGGCGTCGATATTGAGGGTTGCGTGGCCGTTGTCGCCGCCGCCCATGCCGGGGCCCAGCGGCCAGCCGCCGATATCCGGGCGAAAATCCCGGGCCAGGGCGTCAGCGGCACGCAAGGCCAGCTCCCGTGCCGGTTCGTCCTGGGCAAGGCGGCCACCGAGGGCGGCGCCGTACCAGAACACGAAACTGCGATTCAGACTGGGTTCGTCCAGTTGCGCACCCAGTTGGCGCGACCAGAACACCGCCTGGTCGAGGTCTTCGCTGAGTTCGGTGAACGCCGCACGGCGCCACCACAGCGCCGCCCAGAAACCGCCGAGCCACGAGCCTCGCCGCGACAGCTTCCACTGCCTGTCCCGTGGCAGGCGGTACAGCGGGAATTGCTCGCCGCACTGGCGGGAAATACTGTCGAGCTGCTTGAACAGGGCGTGGACCACCGCCTGGCGTTTACGCTGTGTCGGCATGGGGATGAGCCTCTTCTGAGCGACGGGCGCGGTACAGGTTTCGGCACAGCGCGGCGCCGAGACACAGGGCAAAGATGAGTAAGGTCCAGGCGGCAGAGAAACCACCCGGCTGGCGCAGCAGCACGCCGAACAGCGGTGGCCCGACGGCGATGCCGCCGAAGAAACCCAGCGACAGCATGCCGGCGCTGCTGGCCACGCCACCGAAGCGCGGTTCGCGCAGCAGCATGCTCATGGCCACGGCGTTGCTCGCCACCAGGCTCAGGCCCATGCCGACCACGGCGAACCACAACGGCCAGTGGCGATCGGCGGCGGCGTATTGCATGACCAGCACGGTGCCGAGGCCGACCAGGAACAGCCCGCCAAGCAGCACGGTTTCGTCCTTGAGGCTCGCGCCCAGCGGGGTCAGCAACAGGCGGGAGAGAATGCCCATCAGGCCGAATCCGCTGACCATCAGGCCAATGGTGGCGGCACTGACGCCCAGGCTGCTGGCGTACACGCCGAAGAAGGTGATGAACGCGGACAGGCACAATCCCGCGCAGCCTTGAATGCCCATCAGCCGCAGCAGCCAGCCATTCGGCGCCGTCAGGCGCAGCGGAGGTCGCGGCCCCGCCGCCGGCGCGGCGATGCGTCCCGGCACCAGCAATGCCAGCAACAACGCCAGCGGTACCCAGCAGGCCAGCGCCAGGCGCCAGCCGATCGCGGCGCTCAATACCGGCAAGACCAGCCCGGCGATCAGCGCGGACAATTGCACCCCCGCCTGCTTCAGCCCGACCAGTGCCGCGCGCGGCGCATCCCTGGTCTGCGCGATGGCCTGGTTGGTGGCCGGGTTGGCCAGCGCCTGCGCCACACCGCAGAACAACAGGGCGATGACCACCCCGGTGAAGCCGGGCAGCACCGCCATCAGGCTGAACGACAGCGCCACTAGCAGAAACAGCGCCAGCAGCCCGCTACGCGAGCCGATGCGCTGCACCAGCGCCCCGGCCCAGGGCGACAGCAAGGCCGCCAGGCCGAAGGCGCTGGTGGTCAGCCAGCCGAGGTGTTCGCGGTCGATATGCAGGTCGGCGATGAGTTGCGGACCGAGCACGCCGAGGGCATAGAACACCATCATCGGCAGGCCCATGGCGCAGGTCAGCAAGGCGGCGAGGGCGGCGTGGCGTTTCATGGCGTTCCCTTGTCCAGGTGCAGTGACGGGCAACGGCTGTCGAAGGGCTTGCCGGGGGCCGTGGCCGCCAGCAGGTCGCGGCCGAGGGTGCTGATGAGCGCGTCGTCGGTGCCGTCGAGGATGTGTGTGGTGCGGGCGTGCCGGTAGATGCCCGACAGCGGCGACAGCTCGCTCAGGCCTTCGGCGCCCATGACCTGCATCGCCGAATCGACTGCGCCGGACAGCGCCTCCGACGCCGCCAGCTTGGCCAGGTTGACCTCGATGCTGTTGGCCTGGCCCTGGTCGAACTTGGCCGCCGCATCCTGGAGCAAGGCGCGGGCGCTGGCGATGTCGCGGTACACCTGATAGACCCGCCCCCGCAGCAGTTGCTTGTCGGCCAACCGCGCCATATGCCCGCGCGGCGAATGCACCCTGGCGCAGAGGTCGTCGAAGCAGCGCTGCGCCAGGCCCAGCCAGTGGGCGGCGCGCAACAGGCGGCCGAGCCCGAGGCGGCGCTGCATCAGGGCGATGCCCTGGCCGGGCGTGCCGAGCACCTGGTTCGGCGTGACGCGCACATCATCGAAGCGCAACTCGCCCTGGCCCTGTTGACGGCCCAGCAAGGCCAGCGGGCGGACGAACCGGAAGCCGGGGCTGTCGCTCGGGACCACCAGCATCGACAACGCTTCGCCTGTCGGGCCGTCGCCGGTGCGGGCGATCACGGTGGCGAAGTCGGCCCGTTCGGCGCGGCAGATGAACCACTTGCGGCCGTTCAGGCGCCAGTGATCGCCGTGCCAGTCGGCGCGGCTGGTCATGGTCGCGGGAATCGAGCCGATGCTTTCCGGTTCGGACATGGCGTAGCACGGCACCTGCTCGCCACGTACCAGCGGCATCAGGAAGCGCTCGCGCAGTTCGGGATTGGCATGGCGGTCGAGCATGTAGGCGTCGAGGGTGGCGTCGCAGCCGAGAATCGCCGGCGCGAACTCGCTGCGGCCTTCCTCGGTGGCGACCGTCAGGTACTCCACCAGGCTCACCACCCGGCCGCCGAGGGCGAACGGGTAGAAGTTGCCGAACACGCCGGCGGCTTGCGCCTTGGCCTGCAGTTCGGCGGCCAGTGCGCTGGCTGCCTTGTCGCACGCGCCCAGCTCCAGCTCGCGCGGCAGAATGTGCTGCTCGACAAAGTGCCGAACCCGGTGCGCCAGCGGTGTTGTTTCAGGGGATGCAGTGGTCATGGCTCAGCCCACCTGCCGAACAGGTTCGCCGAGGCCGGCGGCATCCGCGGCGAGGGCGCGCTTGTCGATCTTGCCCGCCGGGGTAAGCGGCAGATACCGATAGAAGCGCAGGTATTCCGGCAACTTGTTGACCTCCAGACCCTGCTCGCGCAGGAAGCCGGTGATGTCCTCCAGGGCGAATTTCGCCGCCCCTTCGCGCAGGGTCACGCACAGGCACACGCGCTGGCCGAGGTCCGGGTCGGGCACCGGGACGCAGGCCACGGTGACCACATCCGGGTGGGCCATCACCAGGCCCTCGATCTGCACCGGGCTGATGTTGGCGCCGCCGCGGATGATGATGTCCTTCTTGCGGCCGGCCAGCACCAGGTAGCCCTGCTGGTCGATAAAGCCCAGGTCGCCGGTCTTCACCCAGCCTTCGGCGTCGCGGTAGCGTTCGTCCAGCTCGGGGGCGTTGACGTACTGCATCGGGCTCAGCGGCCCGCGCGCGGTGATTTCACCGACATCGCCGTGAGGCAGTTCCCGGCCCAGGTCATCAATGATGCGGATCTCGCACACCGCCGGGTTGGGTTTGCCGACGCTGCCCAGCACCACGTCGATCGGGTCGTCCAGGGTGTTGTGGCAGTTCACGCCGTCGGCCGAGCCGTACAGGCTGATGAAGCCGCAACCGAAGTGTTCGGTACAGCGCAGCACGGTGGCCTCGTCGATCAGCGAGCCGCCGCAGATCAGGCCGCGCAGGCTCGACTTGTCGATATCGGCCAGGGCCGGCTCGGCGGCGATGCGCTGGAGCATGGTGGGCACGCCGAGAATGAACGTCGGGCGCAATTGCTCGATGGCCTTGATCGCCTCGCCGACATCGAAACGCGGCAGCACCACCAGCGAACCGCCCAGCCAGCAGAGCACGCCGAAGGTGGCGGTGGAGCCGAACGACGAGCCCAGCGGCACGAGGTAAAGGCCACGGAATTCGGCGCCGTCGTCACTGATGCGTTGCAGGAAGCGGCCACGGCCACCGACCAGCGCATTGTGCGAATAGGCGACGAGCTTGGGTTCGGACTCGGTGCCGGACGACACCAGCAGGCGCACCGGTGAGTTGGGGCAGACGTTGGGCAGGCTGGCGCTGTCGATGGGGGCGGCGTCGAGCAGCGCGTCGAGGGTCGCCCAGCCGGCGCGGGGCTCGCCGTCGACGATCAGGATGCGCAGCGAGAGCAGGGTCGGGCGCAGCGATTCGATCACTTCACAGAGGTCGATGCCGGCATATTCCTGCGGCACGATCACCGCGCGGGCGTCGCAACGGCGCACCAGCGACTGGATGTCGAGCTTGCCGCGCCCCGGCGGGAACGGCGCCACGACGGCACCCAGCGCGGCCACGGCGAGGTCGACGGCGCAGCAGCGCCAGTGGTTGCTCAACTGATAGGCGACCACGTCGCCGGCGACGATACCCGCCTGACGCAGGCTGGCAGCCATGCGCAGGGCGGCGTCGAGCAGTTGCGCATAGCTGACGTTGCCGTCCGGCGACAGCACTGCGGCTTTGTCCGGCGATTGCGCGGCGCGTTGGCGAAACAGGCTGAACACATCCTGGTTGGGGTAGCTGCCGTCTTCGCTCCAGCGGCGGCGGGTGTGCAGGGGGACCAGGTCAACGATTCCGGCAGTATTCATAGGAAACTCCACGGTGATTGAACAGAGCGGTAGGCGCGTTGGGTAAGGCTCGGGGCCACGCGCGGGTCGGCGGCGAGCAGGGTGAGGTCTTCATGGGCGACGCTGGCGGGAACGCCGGCCAGCAGGCAGGCGTCCACCCAGTGTTCGCTGCCGTGCTCGGCCAGTTGCGTCTGCAGGCGGCGCGGGTCGGCGTCGCCGCCGAGTAAGCGGGCCAGGGCCTGATGCTGCTGACGGGTCTGGCAGTCGAGGGCGAGCAAGCCGTCGGCGGTGCTGAACAGCCCTTGCAGCAAGGTCGGTGAAGGCAGGCCGCATTGACTGTCGAGCAGCAGGTCGGCGGCGCCGAGCAGCGAGCTGTGCAACTGCGCGCCGTGGCCATGCAGCTCGCGGTCGAGCAGGGCGGCGCAGATGCCTTGGGCGCTGATCACGCCGCCGAGCACATCGAGCGCGGTAAACAGGGTGCCGCCACGGGTGCCCGACGCGGAGGCGATGCGGGCCGCCACGCCAGACCAGGCTTGCACGGTGAAATCGGTGCCGGGCGCATCGATCGCCGCCTCGCCCCAGCCGCCGGCGTAGGCGTGGATCAGTGACGGCTGGGTGGCGTGCAGGTCGGCGGCGTCCAGGCGCAGTTCGGCGGCTTTGCCGGGCGCCCAGTTGTGCAGGAACACGTCGGCGTCCTGGCACAGCGCGTGGATCTGCGCGCGGCCGGCGGCGGACTTGATGTCCACCTCGCGCACGTCTTTCAGGTGGTTGAGCGCATCGAAGCGCACCGAGCAGCCTTCGGCGCACGGCGGCATGTTGCGCAGTGGGTCACCGCCCGGCGGTTCGAGGCGGATCACGTCGGCGCCGAGCAACGACAGCAGGTGCCCGGCCAGCGGACCCTGGATGCGGCGGCAGGATTCGAGCACGCGAATGCCTTGCAGCGGCAGGCGCCCGGGGACCGCGCGCCGGGCGGGCATGCCGGCCTTGCCGCGCTGCAGTTGCCAGGGGCTGGCGGCGCTTGCCGCGTAGTCGCTGTCGGCGCGACGCTGAATCAGACCGCGCACCGGCACCAGCGCCACACCCGTTTCCAGGGCGATGGCCTGGATTCGCGCCAGCGGCAAGCCGGCCAGGGCATCCAGGCATTCGGACGGCATCGGCGCGACGGCGCGGGCGTAGCGCAACAGGAAGCGCTGCCAGGCCTTGCCGGCGATGGCGTCGCTTACTTCCAGGGCATTCCAGAAGCGCCGCCATGGCTGACTGTCGAGCGTTTCCAGTTCGAACAGCACGCCGTCAGCGGAGACGAATGGCGGCCGGGCCAAGGCGTCATCAGCGCCGGGCAGCAGCCGTTCGGCGTCTTCCGGTGCGGTGGCGCCGGCCAGGTATTGGCCGATGCTCAACAGGGCGCCGGCGGCCGGTTGCAGCGAGACGTTGGCGAAGTCGCCACCGCGCAACTGGCCGACCGCGGCGGCCAGGCTGCCTTGCCAGGCGAGCGCGGCATTGAGGGTGGCGAGGTAGTTCACGCCCAGGGCCTGGGGCCTGCCACTGGCGCGGCCGTGCACCGACATGAGGCCGCAGGCGGCCTGGATCGTGAATTCGGTAGACAACTCCAGCGGCAGTGCCGGCAAGCCGGCGAAGCGGGTCTGGAGCGGATGCAAGTCGGGGTGCAGCAAGTGCAGGGACGGGCCTTCGGGGTCGCTTTCGGCATGCTGCACACCGAGGCATTCACCCTGGCGCTGCAGGGCTGCGCTCAAGGTCTGCCAGGCGGGCAGGCAGGGGCCGCTGCGCCAGGTGAGTCTGGCGTCATCCAGGATACGGGGCATGGTGGGGCACCTTGGCGTGGGGCGATCGGTCGGAATGCCGGGATTTCGGTGCGGGCCTTTTCGCGGGTCAGTCCGCGAAAAGGCCGTCGCGGTTCAGCCGCCAGCGACGGCGGGCAGTACGGTCAGCTTGTCGCCCGGCGCAATGGCGGTGGCCAGGCCTTCGGCAAAACGGATGTCATCGTCGTTGACGTAGATATTGACGAAGCGGTGCACCTCGTCCGCGTGCACCAGGCGCGCCTTGATTCCGGGGTAGCGGCTGTCGAGGTTATCGATGATGTGGCGAACCGTTTCGCCCTGGGCCTCGACTTTTTTCTGCCCGTCGGTGAGGGGACGCAGCAGGGTTGGAACCATGACTGAAACCGACATGTGATTCTCCTTTGATGGGGTGTCCTGGCCGCCGGTCAATGGCGGCCCTGTTCATTCCTGAATGGACAGTTGCTCTTCGAATACCCGGCCTTCGACGATCCGGAAGCTGCGGATCCGGTGCCTGGCGCCGGGCCAGGTGGACAGGATCAAGTAGTGCAGCGCGGGGTCCTGGGCGTGGGCGATGTCCTCGCGGCTGGGCCAGGCTTCGCTGGCGGTGTGCGAGTGATAGAGCACCCGGCATTCCTCGTCGCGCTCGTCCAGCTCGCTCCACACCCGCAATTGCTCGCGGGGGTCGAAGCTGAACCAGACCTCCGACGCGGCGTGGTTACGCATCGGGATCACCCGCGCCGCGACCGTTGCCTCGCAGGGCGCGGCGATCAGGCCGCAGGCCTCGATCGGGTGCTCCCTGGCCGCCTGGCGCTGGATCTGCTCGAGCGCCGCACGGGTGATGCGCAATGGCATGCCTTGCACCTCAGTAGGTCGGCAGCGCCGGCTCGACGTCACGAACCCAGGCCAGCACACCGCCTTCGAGGTTGCGCACCTTGTCCAGGCCCAGCTTGCGCAGGTCGCTGGAAACGGCCTGGGAACGCATGCCCGACTTGCAGGCGATGACCAGCTCGGTGTCATGGCCGAAGCGCGCGACGATCTGGCTGGCGACGTCGGCGGACTTGGGCATCAGCAGGGCGCCGTCGATGCGCACGATGTCCCACTCGGTCTGCTCGCGCACATCGATGATCACCGGGGCCGTGCCGCCATCCTTGAGCGACTTGAGCTGGAGCGCGCTGATCAGCGGCACGCCGCTGTCGTTCGCGGCCGCTGGCCGGTTGAGGCCGCAGAACGCCTGGTAGTCGGACAGCGCGGTGACCGGCTGGCGGTTGCGCAGGCGGCGGATCGGCAGTTCGCGGTAACTCATTTCCAGGGCGTCGTAGACCATCAGGCGGCCGAGCAGCGGGTCGCCGATGCCGGTCAGCAGCTTGATCGCTTCGGTGGACATGATCGAGGCGATGGCCGCGCACAACACACCGAGCACGCCGCCTTCGGAGCAGGACGGCGCCAGTTCCGGTGGTGGCGGCTCCGGGTAGAGGTCGCGGTAGTTGAGGCCGCGACCGTCCGGGGCGTTTTCCCAGAACACCGAGGCCTGGCCTTCGAAGCGGAAGATCGAGCCCCACACGTAGGGCTTGTCCGCGAGGATGCAGGCGTCGTTGACCAGGTAACGGGTGGCGAAGTTGTCGGTGCCGTCGAGGATCAGGTCATAGCGCGAGAACAGCTCGACCGCCATCTCCGGTTCCAGACGGTCGCTGTGAGTGATCACCTTGACCAGCGGGTTGAGGCGGGCGATGGCCTGGCGGGCACTTTCCACCTTGAGCTCGCCCACGCTGTCGACGGTATGGATCACCTGGCGTTGCAGGTTGGACTCATCGACCCGATCGAAATCGATCACGCCGAGGGTGCCGATGCCGGCGGCGGCGAGGTACAGCAGGGTCGGCGAGCCGAGGCCACCGGCGCCGATGACCAGCACCTTGGCGTTCTTCAGGCGGCGTTGTCCGATGACGCCCAGGTTGGGGATAAGCAGGTGACGGCTGTAGCGGTTCACTTCCTCGCGCGTAAGCTCGGCACCGGGTTCGACCAGCGGCGGTAAGGTCATATCGCTTTCTTCCATTCAGTAGATACGAACTGGAATTATTTTCAAATGTGACAGGAAAAGTTGCAATCGGGGTAGGCGGGGGATTCGTATGGCAAAGCGCGGAAAAGCTATGAGATCTGCTGGGGCCCTGTCGCTGTGGCTCGGCGCCCCGAACCACAGCGATGAACCTCCTCAGGATTCGAACGTGGCCAGGTCCTCACAAACCGCAGCAAACGCGCCAAGGAACCGGTCCGCCTCGTCGACACTCAGCACCAGCGGCGGCTGGATGCGCATCACCCGGTTGTTGTTGGCGGTGACGAAGGTGAGGATGCCGTGCTCCTCGGAAAGTTTGGTCATCAGGCGCAGCACGAACATGTCTTCGAGGCTCTGCTCCAGCTCTTCCATCGCCGCTTCCAGGTGCCGCCGCGCGGTGCCCGAGAGCATGCGGTAAGTGGCTGCCGCCTGACCCGGAATGCGCCCGGCCATTTCTCGCACCAGCGCCTCGATGCCGCCGGCCATGCTGTTCTGGAACTCGATGGCGAGCATCAGGCCACGACCCCGTACGGCCTTGATGAACGGGTAGCGCTCGGCGATGTGCAGCAAGCCCTGTTGCAGGTGCGCGCCGACCTCGGCGGCATTGGCCATCAGGCCGTCCTGTTCCAGCACGTCCAGTGCCGCCAGTGCCGCCGCCGCGGCGAAGTTGCCGCCGCCGAAGGTCGAGGTGTGCAGGGCGAAGGTGTCGATGTCGCCATAGGCGCGTTGCCAGACCGCCTCGCGGGAGAGGGTCGCGCCAATCGGCACGAGGCCGCCGGACAGTGATTTGGACAGCACCATGATGTCGGGCGCGACGCCGTCCCATTCACAGGCGAAGCGTTTGCCGGTGCGGCCCAGCCCGGTCTGGATCTCGTCGAGGATCCACAGGCAGTCGTACTCGTCGCACAGCGCCCGCACGCCGGCGAGATAACCGTCAGGCGGCAGGATCACACCGCCTTCGCCCTGGATCGGCTCGATGATCAGGGCCGCTACATCGCCTTTGGCCAGGCGCGTGCGCAGGGCGTCTAGGTCGCCGAAGGGCAGGCTGTCACAGCGCGGCAGCAGCGGCTCGAACGGCTTGCGGTGTTTGGCCCGGCCCGTCACCGAGAGCGCGCCGAGGGTCTTGCCGTGGTAGCCGTTGTCGCAGTACAGCACGGTGTGTTTGTCGCTGGCGGCGAGGGCCAGTTTGAGCGCCGCTTCCACCGCTTCGGTGCCGGAGTTGCTGAAGAACACCCGCGACAGGCCGCCCGGCGCCAGGTCGGCCAGACGCTTGGCCAGCAGGCTGGCGTGCAGGGGCGCGGAAAGGTACTGGATGAACGTCGGGAACTGTTGCTGCAAATAGCGTTGCAGTGCGGCGCTGATGGCCGGGTGGTTGTGGCCGGTGTTGAGGCAGCCGTAGCCCGCGACGAAGTCCAGGTAGCGGCGGCCATCCAGGTCGGTCAGCCAGCAGCCTTCGCCGTGGCTGAACACCCGCTCGATATGGTTGAACTGGTAGAACTCGCGCAGCACCGGGTTGATGTGCTCGCCGAAGTTGTTGAGCACCTCGCGGCGCAGGTTCATCGGGTCGTCCTTGGCGTCGCTGGCGCGCACCGGACGCTGGCCGTGGTGATGGCGGCGCAGGCGGCCGAAATCATCGTCTGCGAGGGCTTCTCCGTCGCTGGCCATGGGCGAGGGTGTGAAGCCGTGGCGGGCGGCGATGGCGCCGATTTCCAGCACCTTGTCCGCCGGCAATTCGCGGCCGATGGAGAACGCTTCGGCGCGGCCTTCCAGCGCCAGGATCATGGTTTCGGCCAGGCAACCGTTCATGCTGCGCTTGGGTTCCAGGCCCATGGTGCGCATGCCCAGGTGCACCGCCGGGCTGGCCGAAACCAGGCCGCCGTCCACCAGCAGGATGTCGCGGCGGGTGTGCGCGACGTCCATCACGTCCTTGGGCAGCGCGGCGTCGATCACCACCGAGCCGGGCAGCAACCGACGCGGGTCGATCAGGCCGCCGCTGGAGGTGGCGGCGACGAAGAAGCGCACGCTGGCGTAGCAGTCTTCGATGCTGTCGTGCAGGCTGACCTGCGCGTGGTACTGCGCCGGCAGGTATTCGAGCTGCGCCTCGGCCTGGCGTTGGTTGCCGCGGTGCACCAGACGCAGCCGGCAGCCATGACCGGCGAGCAGACGCGCCACCGCCAGGGCGATCGAGCCGGGGTAGCCGAGCACCGCCACCTCGGCGTTTTCCGGCGCGACGCCGAGCAGGGTGAGGCTGTCCAGCAGGTTGATGTAGGCGGCGTAGGCGGTCAGCGAATTGCCGGTGGTCACGGCCACGTCGGCCTGTTCCATGGTCGCCAGGCCGCGGTTGCCGACGATCGCGGTGAAGCCGCCCAGGCCGACCAACTCGGCGCCTTCGGCCTTGAGTGAATTGACCCCTTGCAGCACGCGTTCGGCGATGGCCCGGGGCTGGCGCAGCATCTGCTCGGCGGTCAGCGGCATGAACTGCAGGATGCCGGAACACTCGGCGCCGCACGCGCTGACGATGCGGCCGAAATCGACGAAGGGCACCAGGTTGCGCTGGCGCCAGCGGGCGCTGTCGTAACCCCAGGCCTGTTCTTCCAGCGTGCGGTCGAGCAGGTCGACCAGCTTGACCTGATGCAGCAGGCCGGTGGAGGTGGGGTGGGCAATGAATCCGAATTTCATCAGTGGCTCTCTGCGTTGAGGCGGCTCCAGGCCGTTTCGGAGACGAGGCTCAAGCCGTCGCCCTCCGAGTTGTGGCCCAGCCAGACGTCGAAGAAGTTGAGGCGACCAGGCGCGGTGATGGCCTGGCGCAGGGTGTCGGGGCAGAACGCGAGCAGGCGCGCGCGGCAGATGCTGATCGGGCCGAAGGGCTGTTCGTCCCAGACCGGCCCGCCGTTCAGCGGCACGTTGACCTGCGCCGCGCCGTGGCAGGCGTAGCGCTTGTCGAGGTAGGTCTGGATCATCGACAGCACGCCGTTGGAGAGGTACAGCACGGTGACGTTGCGCTGCGCGGCGTCGGCGGTGCTGGCCAGGCACATGGCCAGGCGCTGTTCGATGTCCGGCACCAACGCGCGGGCACCGTCGCCGATGAACGCCAGCACATGCCGGCGGTTGTTCAGGGCGATGTAGGGCAGCGACATCAGTGCGTCGCCCATCAGCGCGCGGCCATACCAGCCGGAGAACCCGGCGTCGGTGCGCGGCAGGTTGCGCATGGCCGAGATGCTGCAACGGCCGACGTCGTAGACGCCGGTGTAGCGGTAGCCGTCGCGCTGGATCATTTCGCCCAGCAGCAGGCCGAGCCGATGGAAGAAGAAGTTCGGCGTCATCGGCAGGGTTTCGACCTGGTCGCTCGGCAGCGCCTCGCGGGTGCGCTGCAACCGCTGCAAGCGCTCGCGGCGCGCCTGCAATAAGGGCGGCGGCACATTCAGGCGCGGCTCAAGATAGTCCAGCACCGTGGCCAGCGGCAGCTCCAGCGCCACTTCGGTGAAGGGCGAAATGTGTTCGCGGCGGCGGTTGATCTGGACGATGTGGAACAGGCGCTTGAGCCGGCCTTCGGAGTAGGGCGTGGCCGACTGGTCGATCTTGCTCTTGAGAAAGAACAGCCAGGGTTTGCCTTCGTCGGCGTCCGGCTGTTCGAGGAAGGCGTGGATGCGCCGGCTGAAGCCGTACATCGACAACGGGCCGAGGTAGTTGAGCACTGGTTCCTGGTCTTGATAGGCGCTCACGCTGCCCGGCGCGATGATGCTGTCGGCCAGTGCCACGCCGCTGCGCTTGGCCAGGGCCATGACGCGGTCGCGTTCCTGTTCGCTGAGCCGGCCGCATTGCCAGAGGATGCGCGACGGCTCGTGGTTGAGCACGTCCAGCACGCTGTCGAGGGCGGCGCGCTGGGTGTCGTCGAGTTCGCTGGCCGGGGCGGGTTGCGGCGGTGCCGGCTCTTCCGGGCCGGTTTCGACCCGCGACTCCAGCACCGCCTGGGTGGCGAACAGGAAGGTGGGCGCTGGCGCGGCGTCGAGCGCGGCGAAGGCGGACTCGACGCTGGCGCGGGATTCATCGGGGCGACGGATGAACCGCTGCCACAGGCCGCGGGCGGCAATCACCTGGTGGCCGTCGTTGTCGCGATCGAGGCTGCCCTGAAAGGCGAACCACACCGACTCGGGCGAGTCGGCGCAGATTACCAGTCCTGGTGCACCGGCGCGTTTGAGGTTGGCCAGGGTGCCGCGCAGTTCGTCGAGCATGCCCGAGGTCATGACGATCACGTAGGCGCGGCGGTACAGCTGCCAGCCGGCCAGCGCACTGACCGCCAGGGCGTGCTCGTTGCTGGCGGTGTGGAAACCGCGACCGCTGCCACGCAACAACGCGCCCATGGAATCGAGGAAACCCGCGACCATGGAGCCGGTGAAGAAGTGGCAGTCCCAGTGGTCGCCCCAGCGTGCGTCCATGCGCTGCTGGATGTCCCGCGCCAGCGCCACCGGCTCGCTGGACTGCAGCGTGGTGCGGGCCAGCAGGCGGTTGAAGTAGGCGTGTTCCAGATGATCGACGAACAGCCGCAGCAGGTCGGCGCGGCGCAAGGTTTGCGTCGGATGCGGCACCCGCACCAGGCGGTTGCCGCCGAGGCGCGGCAGCCAGTGTTGCAGGTGTTCTTCGTCACACAGCAGCAGCGCCGAGCTGGGAGAACGCTTGGCTTCGGGCTGGGCGTCGAGCAGTTCCACCAGCGGGTCGCTGTCGGGTTGAGCGGGCAGGTGACGGGTGTCGAACAGCACGTAGTCGCTTTCGCTGCTGGCGGTGGCCAGTGCCAGGCTGGCGTCGGCGGCGCTGTCGAACACCCGCAGGTCGAGATACAGGCCATGCCCCTGGGCGTGTTCGCGCACATAGGCTTCGGCTTGCCCGGCCACCTGCCGGTACAGGCACTGCGAATCGCTGTCAGGCCAGTGCTGGCTGTACAGCGACGTTTCATGGCCCAACCAGTGGTTGAGCCGGTCAAGCACTGCTTGCACATCCTCCTGCAGCGCGCGATTGCGGCTGATCAGGCAGATGCCGACGGTACGCGGCTTCATGCTTTGCCCTCGGTAACGATGGGGATCACGCCGGCAGTGGCGTGGCGTTCATTGACCAGCAATGCTTCGGCACTGCCGGCGATGCTGTGGCGTACCCGCCACGCCAGCAGCAGCGCCAGCAGCAGACCGGTGCTGAGGCAGGCGAGCATGCCGGCGTGGCCGAGGCGGTCCAGCAGCAGTCCGGCAGCCACGGGGGCGGCCAGGCGAGTGATGACGAACAGGCTCGATTGCAGGCCGTAGTCGCTGGCGGTGCGTTGGCGCCGGCTGAAAAACAGCGTCAGGCCGAACATCAAGGCCGACACCGCGCCCATGCTCGCCGCCAGGCACAACGCGCTGGCGATCAGCCAGGCCGGGCCCAGCCGCAGCCACACGGTGACGGTCAGCAGCACTAGGGCGAGCAAGGCGGCGAGCAGGTACAGCAAGATCGCCCGCGCCGTGCCGAGCACGCTGAGCAGGCGGCCGCCGAGCAGGCTGAACACAGCGCCGGTGGCACCGCCGGCGATGCCCACGACCCAGGCCACTTCCTGCATTGGCATGCCTTGGTCGAGCAGCAACGGTTTCAGGTACAGCCAGGCGGCGCCGATGAACGGGAAGGCGGTCAGCAGCAGCCAGGTCCACTGGCGTGCCGCCGGCTGGCTGAAGAAACTCATCCAGTCGGCGACAAAGCCGGACGGCGCCGCCGACGCGGGTTCCACCGGTTGCGGCCGTCGACGCAGAACCAGCAGCGGCACCACGCCAATCACCAGTGCCACGCCCATGATCAGGAACGGCGCCTGCCAGCCCAGCCGGGCCTGAATCAACAGCATGGCGCCGCCACCGACGATCGCCCCGAGGAACAGCGCCGCCGAGCGAATGCTGCCGGCGCGCAACTGCTCGCTGCGCGGCAGCCACTGCACCGCGAGAGCGTTGAGCGGGATGTCCATCCAGGTGGCGATGATGCTGATGGCGAAGGTCATGACGAACAGCGGCATGCGCTGCTCGATCAGGTTCTGTCGGCCGATCAGCCAGTACAGCACCAGCAGCGCCGCGCCGAGCAGCAACATCCAGTGGACCAGATGGCCCTTGCCCAGACGCACCCGTTGCACTGGCACGGCCAGCAGGAACTTGAACACCGCCGGCAACCCGGCGAGCTGGAACAGGCCGATTTCGGTGCCGCTCCAGCCGTACTGGCGCATGACCAGCGGCATGCCGAACATCAGGTAGATGCTGGGTACGGCCAGCGCCAGGTTGAGCCAGCCGAACAGCAATTGCAGGCCGGCGATTCGCGTGCGGTCCATCGAGTTACCCCTGGGGTTTGCGAGCGATGACGGCGTTGACCGGGGTGACCGGGAAACGCAGTTCGTTGAGTTGTTGCACGGCCCTGAAGCCGATGCCTTCGAGCGTGCGCGCCAGTTCACCTTCGGCGAGCACGTGGCGCCCTTGCAGGCGCATGTGCAGGTAATAAGGCAGCACCTGCGCGGCGGCCTGGCGTTCGTCCGGCACTTCGGCCTGGCAGCACAGCAGCACGCCACCGGGACGCAATGCGGCGAAGAGGCGGTGCAGCGTGGCGGGCAGGTCGTTCACGAAATGCAGCACCGACGAACACCAGATGAGGTCGTAGCCGCTGCCGAAGTCGTCGTCGTTGAGGTCGCCGCCGATGGCTTTCAGGCGCTGGGCGAGGCCGGCGGCGGCGATGTTTTCGCGGGCCACTTCGGCGGCCAGCGGGTATTCGAAAACCACGCCTTCGACGGCGGGCAGGCGCTCGGCCAGGGCAATCGCCACCAGGCCGGGGCCGCCGCCAAGGTCCAGCAAGCGTTCCAGTCGGTGGACTTCGGGCAGGCTTTCGACCAGCGCGCAGGCCACGTCGCGGGTGACGGCGCGCTGCTCCTGGGCGATCTGCAGGCGGGCGGCGTCGGCCCAGCCCTTGGCGATCGCCGCGGAAGCCATTGGCGCGCGCGGCACGCCGTTGCGCAGGTAGTCGCCGAGCTGGGCGCCGGTCTGGCGCATGACCCGGTGGCGAAACAGCAGGGCATCGCCGCAATAGGCGCTGGCCTCGGCGCGCAGGTACAGGTCGGCCAGCGGCAGGTTGTGGTAACGCGGTGGTTGCTGGCGGTCACGTTCGAGCAGGCCCAGGCTCCACAGCAGTTCGAGAAAGTAGCCGGTACTGGCGGCGTCCAGCTCGAGGGTGTCGGCCAGCGCGGACGCGCTGACCGGCGCGCCCAGATGGTCGAACAGCGCGCATTCGAGCGCCACCTGCAGGGCGTCGGCGCCGAGTCCGGCGAGTTGCAGGTCCCAGCACGACTGCAGGGGATGGGCGCTGTTCAGATCTTGGTGAGGCTGATCGAGGTTGGCACGTTGAGGCACGGTAACTCCCTGTACTTGGCCGCCTTGTTCATAACGAAACAAGCCGTGGCCGAATCACTGAAAAAGGTGATATATATTAAATGAGAATCATTAATGTTAAGTATGCGAGCCGGAGCCGTTCCTATGCGAAGCGCCGCTCGCATGGCCGCAGGGATGTCGTCATGAGCACAATGAAAGGGAGTTGCCGTCTCGGCCTGGATCACCCCAGGCACCGTTCGGTGCAAGCGGACGGACGCTTGCGCATGCAACTGTCCGAGGACCTCGGCCAGTGCTATTCGGAGCTATTGCAGCTCGAGCAAGGCTTGTCGCTGGGGCGTTTGCACTACCACCCCGTGCGCACCCTGATCGAAGAAACCTGCGGCCCGCATGACGGTCATGTGATGGTCGTGACCATCGGCCTGCAGGGGAAATCCGGTTTTCTCGGTCAGGACGGCAGCAACCTGGCCTTCGACGCCGGCCACACGACCATCACCGCGTTCCGCGCCACGCCTGGCGAGCGCCGCTATCAAGCCCACGAGACCGCCTCGCAACTGCGTGTGGTGATCGATCAGCCGACCCTCTGCAAGTACGTCGGCGAGGAACGCGCCGCGCAGGTGCTGGGCAGCGGCCGCTTGAACCGGCTCGACTACCGCGCCAGCTCCAAGGCTGCACAGGCCCATGCCGCGGCGTTGGTGCGCTACCTGCAACCCGGTGTGCTCAACCCGTCCAACCGGCTGGACTTGCACATCCATACCCTCAGCCTGCTGTCGGAGCAGTTCAACCTGCTGGCGCCGCAGGACAGCACCGCGTCGCCGCTGGGCACCAGTGACATCGAGCGCATCGAGCGGGCCCGTAACCTTCTCTGCGAGCAGCTACACACGCCCCTGACGGTGGAGTATCTCGCCACCGCTGTCGGCATGAACGAACACAAGCTCAAGGAAGGCTTCCGCTACCTCTTCGACACCACGCCCGCGCGCATGCTGCTCGACTTGCGCATGCGCAAGGCCATGACCTTGCTTGAGTCCGGCCAGCAGGTCGCCCAGGCGGCGTGGCAGGTGGGATACAAATACCCGAACAATTTCACCGTGGCGTTTACCCGCTATTTCGGGCGCGCGCCCAAGTCGATTTTCGGCAAGAAACGCTGAGTCTCCTTCCGGGAGCGGACTTCTCCGCTCCCTGCCTGCCCGCATAGAAATTTCTGTTTCCCGCATATGAATCTAAACGAGATTCATTCGCTTTTGTCGGTAGTATCACCTCGCCGCCGCAGAGTGGCCATGTATCTGCCATCTACCACCGACAACGACAGGTTTCGCCATGCTCTCGCCCGTACCCACGCCTTCGTCCCTGCCACTCAAGCCTCTGGTCTGGTCGATCACCCTGGCGCTCTCCGGCGCCGCTGCATTTGCTGAAGAACAGGCGTCGACGCCGAATATGGGCCCGCTGGAAATAGAACTGCCCGCCGGTTATGAGGAAGCGATGAGCAAGCCGGGGACATCGCAGCGCGGATTGCAGGTGCTGGAAGCGCAGGAAGTGAAGGGCGAGTGGGAAGACCGCGATGAGAAGGGGCAAAGCGACGTTTACCGCAAGGATGTTTCCAACGTCTATGTCGGCAAGGAGGAGCTGGAGCGCTACAAGGGCACTTCAGTGTCTGACGTGTTCAGCGGCCTGAACGGCGTCTACAGCGGCGATGCGCGCAACAGCGGGGCGCTGGACCCGAACATCCGCGGCATCCAGGGCGAAGGACGGATTCCGGTGACGGTTGACGGCACCGAGCAGGCGATGTCGGTGTGGCAGGGCTCGGGCGGCATTTCCAACCGCAACTACGTCGACCCCAACATGATCGGCAGCATTTCGGTGGAGAAGGGCCCGTCCGTCACCGACGGGGTCAAGACCGGCATCGGCGGCTCGGTCCAGATCAAGACGCTGGATGTCGACGATATCGTCAAGGCCGGGCAGCCCTGGGGTATCGAGATCAAGACCGAGACGGCGACCAACTCGGTGTCGCCGGACGAGTCGGGGATCAATCAGTTCGGCAAGGATTATCGTGACGTACCGGGTGCCACCGCAGGCTACGACGGAACCGTAGGCTTCGCGCTGCCCAATGGTGGCCGCATGACGCCGCGCAAGGGCTCGGGCGGCACCGATTTCGACTTCGAAGACAATGCTTTTCGTATCGCCGCCGGTACCCGTCAGGAAGATTTCGACCTGTTGGCGGCGTACAGCTACCGCCGCAAGGGCAACTACTACAGCGGCAAAGGCGGCAGCCAGCGCTACGAGACGGAAGACTGGCTGGACAAGGCCAAGGCGGAGAGCCAGCAGAGTGTGCCGGGAGCCGGGACGTCCTATGTGGCTCAACTGTTCCAGCCGGGCTATGAAGTCACCAACACATCGAGTGACGTGCGTACCACGTTGCTCAAGGGCACCTGGTACCTGCCTGACCAGCAGAGCCTGAAGTTGTCCTACATGCACACCGATATGGAGTTTGGTGAGAGTTCGCCCTACGTGATCAGCCTCACCACGTACACCGGGCTCGATGGCAACCAGAATGTCGGAATCCAGTATCCCTACGCGAAGGTCAAGCAGGACACCTGGTCGCTGAACTACGAATGGAATCCCGAAGACAGCGCCCTGATCAATCTCAAGGCCGGTCTCTGGATGACCAGCAACGACAGCGATCGTTACCAGACAGGCGAGTCCATCTATGGCGTCGGCGCGACGGGCCAGGATATCGACCGAAACTGGAACAACTATGTGTTGTGCCAATACCGTAATGACCCCACGGCCTGTGCTCAGGCGCCCACCCAGCCGGTCCGGCTGGACAACAGCGATGGCCGCTTCACCCTCATTCCCAAGTCGCTTCAGGTTTCCAACCATGAGCGTTGGGGCGTGAACCTGAGCAACCGGATGGAACTGAGCGACACCCTCAACCTCACGCTTTCCAGCGACTTCAGCCATGAAAAGCTGGACGAGCGCTACGGCGCCGCCAACGCGACAGTCAATGAGATCGTCTGGGCCACCCAGCATTTCGGGCCGCGCAGTGGCAACCGGCAGCAGTACAACTTCAGCTTCAACAACGAATGGACGGTCATGCCCTGGCTGGTTATCAACGCGGGAGCCAGGTACAGCGACTACAACTCGTTTGATGAAGGCTTGGCCAAGCACCGTGAGAACCGCGACAGCGACTGGGCTGCGGGTTCAACCACAACGGGCACCCGCTTCGGTTATCGACGCCTGATGAGCGATGAGGAAGCCACGGCACTCGAGCAGAGTGTGCGAGCAGAGTACGAGTCCTGGGGCTTCACACCAGAAGAAATCGAGCAGGAAATGCTGACGGCCATGGATAACTACCAGGTCAATGGCGTGTATTACACCGCCAGGAACAGTGAGAGTTTTGTCGCCGCGTACGACGGTTTCAAGATCGATCGTTCCACCAACCAGTTCCTCAACGGCACCATCGACCTGAACGAGACGGTGGCTAACGCCCAAGGCACCACGGGCACCGTCAATCGCTATATCCAGCCGGAACAGATTTCGACCGTTACCGTACCGCCCACGGAGGGAGAGTTGTGGGCCAAACCTGACAAGCGCCGTGATCACGCCTGGACGCCGATGCTGGGGGCAACCTTCCTGCTGACTGAAAATGCCCGGGTATATGTGCGCTACAGCGAACTGGTGCGGTTCCCCACGTTGTACGAAGACACTCAGGCCGGTACGACGTTTGGTCGTAGTTCCACCGGCAGCATGAATCCCGAGCATGCGTATAACTGGGAAGTTGGTTATGTCCACGACCTGCGCAGTTTCGTCCCGGACTGGCGTCATGCCGATTTCCGTATCAATTACTACGAGAATGAAATTCACGACTATATCGACCGCGACCAGATGTACAACATCGTGCAGTTCGATAAAAAAACTTACTCGGGTATTGAGTTGCAAACCCGTACTGATACGGGGCGTTATTTCACTAACTTCTCCGTCAGCTACCGGTTGGAGCAGAAACTATGTGACAAGGACTATGCCGCCACGCTCGATCCTATCTACAACAACGCAATCGACAGTTGCGTCACCGGCGGTTTTCCTTCCACCTTTGCCCGCACCAGCCTGCAACCCAAATACTCCATCAACCTCGACAGCGGTATGCGCCTGCTCGATGAGAAGCTCGAAGTGGGCGGGCGGATGGTCTACCACAGCAGCGCCGAAAACGAAGAAGAAGCCAAGTGGATCGCCAGCGGCGTGACGGGCGCTGAAGCATTCGGGCGACCTTATCGCTGGCACCCAATCTGGGTATTCGATGCCTATGCAAGTTATCAGGTAACCGAGAACCTGGATGTCGATGTCGGCGTCAACAACATCACCAACCGTTATTACATCGATCCCTTGGCCAGGGCCATGTTGCCGGCACCCGGCCGCACGATGAAGTTGGCACTAACCGCGCGATTCTGAATAAGAGCATCCCTGAATTTTTTGCTGTTTTTTATTAAAAACAGTGGCCTTTCAATTATCCAAGGAGGTTTCATGAAAAAGCTGTTTGTACTTTCCGCATTGTCTCTGATGGCATCCACCAGCTTCGCGGCAACCGTCGCGGGTGGCTCGTCGAGTAGCTATGTAGTGCCCACGGCATCCAACATGATGGCTGTCGGCACCGCCGGGATTGCAATGCCTACCACGGTAGGTGGCACTGCGGATCTCACCAAGGTCGTCAGCTTTGCGGCGGGTCCGATTGCCCAGACCAACGCGCTGATTGCAACACCAGGTACTGCTTCGGCAATCATTACCCAGATTCATCCGGTTACCGGTCTGCCTTACAACGTCTCGGAGACCTGGAAAAACACCGTTGCGTACAACACCAGCGTCTACGCCTATCGCCAGATCGACAACCCGCTGCCGAACTTCCCGCAGTTCGGCGGCGAAGTCATCGCCAAGGTTTCCGGCGCCGAGGTGTACTTCGGTGAATGGGCGCCACGCAAGTCTGGCACCCAGCCGCTGAACAGCACCGACCTGAACCTCACCGATGCCAACCGCACCGTCTGGTATGTCGGCGAAAACCCGACCACCAGCATGCCAACCCTGGTCAACGCCAAGTACAACGTGGTCGGCGTCAACCAGTACAACCCGGGGACCGGCGCTGGCGTGACCTCGGGTGTGCTGACCGCCAACTATGGTTCCGGCAGCGGCACCCTGACCGGCACCGTTGGCTCGATCAACTTCGGCGGCACCACCATCGCGTCGAATGGCTCGTTCTCGCGTACTTCCCAGATCCAGGGTCAGTTCTACGGCGCCAATGCCGAGGCCCTGGCGGGGATCTACACCAGCGGCACCACCAAAGTCGCCTTCGGCGGCGCCAAGCAGTAACACCCGCGTGTCATTGGAGGAGGGAGCTTCGGCTCCCCCTTCCGACCTCTTTCTTTCTGTCCCGGAACGATCACCATGCTGCCGTCCATGCGGGGGCGCGTTGCCCTGCTGTGTTTCTCTGCCCTGTGTTCCACCGCGCTGCTGGCCGATGACGACGACACCCGTCTGCTGTTGAACAAGATCGACCGCACCGCCGAGGCGCGCGAGCGGGCCAATCTTGGCGCGCCGGATCCGGCCGAGAACGATGCTTCGCTGATCACCATCGAGGGGCAGACCTACAACGTACAGAACACCCTCGAAGACTTGGGGCCGGCCATCTACGTCTCCATCAACCTGCAGCAGTGGGGCAAGGTGCGCCAGTTTGTCGAGCGCTACCGCCAACTGCCCGGTCATGAGCCGGCACTGATTGAAATGGCCGAGGGGCTGATCGCCCGCAGCGACCGCCAGTACAAGCAGGCCATCGCACATCTGCGCAGGGCCGATGAGCTGCAGCCAGGTTTCGTCCGTGCTCGCCTGGAATTGGCGCGCACGCTGTTCGAAGACAATCAGACCCGTGAAGCTGAAGCGCTGTTTCGCGAGGTCGCCGCGTCCGATGTGCCCGAGCAGGTCCTGAGCGTGCTGGGCGAGTACCACAAGGGCATCGACCTGCGCCGCGAATGGCATGGATCGGCGTCGCTGGGCTTCGGCTACAACAGCAACATCAACCAGGGTAACGGCATGACCACCAGCACCCAGGTCTGCACGATCTTCTTCGAATGCTTCGACTACAGCCGGCAGATGCCCAAGCCAATCACGTCATCCAGCCTGGTCTATGACATGGCCGCCGAGCGGCGTTTCCAGATTGCCGGCAATCACCATCTGCTGGTGCGCGGCCTCAGCTATGGCAATACCTACGACAAGCATGGCGATGACGGCGAAACAAAGACCTGGTACGACGACAACACCTCGGTGCTGTACGCCGGCTACAGCTTCCAGAGTGCGCTGAACGATGTGTCGCTCACGCCACTGTTCGAGAATTACTACAACGACCATCACACCAAGTACCAGGCCAGCGGCGTGCGCGGGGAGTGGAAGCACAACCTGACCAACCGGCTGCAGGTCGGCCTGCAGGCCCAGCACAAGCACTTCCGCTTCCAGGGCGAACAGCGCGAGTACTTCGATGATTACGACGAACGTCAGGTCGGCACCTCGCTGTCGTACATGCTCGATCCGCGCACCCTGGTATTCGGCGGCGTCACCTACACCCGGCGCAGCCAGGACGCCGATACCGCCAGCAATCGCGAGTACATGGGCAGCCTGGGCGCGTATCACAGCTTCGACCTGGGGGTTAACTTGAGCGTGGTCGGCTTGTACCGCACCACCCGCTATGATGCGCCGGACGTTTTCCTCGGCGGCCTGCGCAAGGACCGCCAGCAGATCTACATCGCCAACCTGAGCATGCCGCGTTTCGCGTTCGCCGGGGTGGTGCCGAATCTCTACATGAAACGCACGGTCACCGACAGCAGCATCGACTGGGCCTATGCCTACCGGCAGACGGAGGTGGCATTGAAATTCGAGAAGACGTTCTAGGAGGGAAGGGGCCTCGGCGAGATCCGAGGTCAAATCGCAGGCATAAAAAAACCCGCTTTCGCGGGTTTCTTTGAATATGGTGCCCAGAAGAAGACTCGAACTTCCACGACCGTAAGGTCACCAGCACCTGAAGCTGGCGTGTCTACCAATTTCACCATCTGGGCAAATTTGAAGCAGTTGTAACAAAAACAGTCTAGCGTATTGCTTAATCTCAGACACGTTATGAAGCTATCTGAAACTTGAAATATGGTGCCCAGAAGAAGACTCGAACTTCCACGACCGTAAGGTCACCAGCACCTGAAGCTGGCGTGTCTACCAATTTCACCATCTGGGCATTTCGTTGATTTCGCTTCGATGCTTCACATCGTGCGGCTTCTCAACTATAACGACGGTCTCCGTCGCTGTGGTGCGCACTATACGGATGGCTCCAAGGGCTGTAAAGCCCCGGTTTGAAAAAAATCTTAAAAGATTCAAGCCGTTGGTCTTCCACAGCGAACAGCGCATTCTGGGGCCGGTCCCAACGGGGCTGTCCAAGGTTGAAATTTCCGGTTTCAATACGGCTATGCCAAACTAACCCTTATATAGACAAGGTGAACCCCTCCTAATGGCCGATTGGCAGTCCCTCGATCCCGAGGCCGCTCGTGAAGCGGAAAAATACGAAAACCCCATCCCTAGCCGTGAGCTGATCCTCCAGCACCTCGCCGAACGAGGCTCGCCCGCTGCGCGCGAGCAGCTGGTCGAGGAACTCGGCTTGCATACCGAGGAACAGATCGAGGCCCTGCGCCGTCGTCTTCGGGCGATGGAGCGTGACGGCCAGCTGATCTATACCCGGCGCGGCACCTATGCCCCGGTGGACAAGCTCGACCTGATCCTCGGCCGTATTTCCGGTCACCGCGACGGTTTCGGTTTCCTGATTCCCGATGACGGCTCCGAAGACCTGTTCCTCAGCCCCGCGCAGATGCGCCTGGTGTTCGACGGTGACCGCGCCCTGGCCCGTGTCTCTGGTGTCGACCGCCGTGGCCGCCGCGAAGGCGTGGTTGTCGAGGTCATTTCCCGCGCCCACGAGAGCATCGTTGGCCGCTACTTCGAAGAAGGCGGCATCGGCTTCGTTACCCCTGACAACCCGAAGGTCCAGCAGGAAGTGCTGGTCACCCCGGGTCGCAGCGGTGGCGCGCGTGTCGGTCAGTTCGTCGAGGTGAAGATCACCCACTGGCCAACCCCGCGCTTCCAGCCTCAGGGCGACGTTGTCGAAGTCATCGGCAACTATATGGCTCCCGGCATGGAAATCGACGTTGCCCTGCGCAGCTACGATATCCCGCACGTCTGGCCTGAAGCGGTCGTTAAAGAAGCGCGCAAGCTCAAGCCTGAAGTCGAAGAGAAGGACAAGGAAAAGCGCATCGATCTGCGCCACCTGCCGTTCGTCACCATCGATGGTGAAGACGCCCGCGACTTCGATGACGCCGTTTATTGCGAAAGCCTCGGCAAACTGCGGCTGTTCTCCGGTGGCTGGCGCCTGTACGTCGCTATCGCCGACGTGTCCAGCTACGTCCGCCTCGGTTCGGCGCTGGATGCCGAAGCCCAGGTGCGTGGCAACTCGGTGTACTTCCCCGAGCGCGTTGTGCCAATGCTCCCCGAAGAGCTTTCCAACGGCCTCTGCTCGCTGAACCCGCACGTCGATCGCCTGGCCATGGTCTGTGAAATGACCATCAACAAATCCGGGCAGATGGTCGATTACCAGTTCTACGAAGCGGTCATCCACTCCCATGCCCGCCTGACCTACAACAAGGTCAGCAGCATGCTGGAACACGCCCGCACCCGCGAAGGCCGTGCCCTGCGCGAGGAATACAGTGGCGTGGTGCCGCACCTGAAACAGCTTTATGCGCTGTACAAGGTGCTGCTGGACGCCCGTCATGCCCGCGGCGCGATCGACTTCGAAACCCAGGAAACCCGGATCATCTTCGGCTCCGAGCGCAAGATCGCGGAAATCCGTCCGACCGTGCGCAACGACGCCCACAAGCTGATCGAGGAATGCATGCTGGCGGCCAACGTCGCCACCGCCGAGTTCCTCAAGAAGCACGAGATTCCGGCCCTGTACCGCGTCCACGACGGTCCGCCGCCGGAGCGCCTGGAAAAACTGCGCGCCTTCCTTGGTGAGCTGGGCCTTTCCCTGCACAAGGGCAAGGACGGTCCGTCGCCGAAGGACTACCAGGCACTGCTGGCCAGCATCGCCGGTCGCCCGGACTTCCACCTGATCCAGACCGTCATGCTGCGTTCGCTGAGCCAGGCGGTGTACAGCGCCGACAACAACGGCCACTTCGGTCTGAATTACGAGGCGTACACCCACTTTACCTCGCCGATTCGCCGCTACCCCGACCTGCTGACCCACCGGGCCATCCGCAGCGTGATCCGTTCCCGCCAGGACACCCCGCACGTCAAGCGCGCCGGTGCGATGAGCATTCCCAAGGCGCGGATCTACCCGTACGACGAAAACACCCTCGAGCAACTGGGCGAACAGTGCTCGATGAGCGAGCGGCGTGCCGACGAGGCGACCCGTGATGTGGTCAACTGGCTCAAGTGCGAGTACATGAAAGACCGCGTGGGTGAGTCGTTCCCGGGCGTGATCACCGCGGTGACCGGTTTCGGCCTGTTCGTCGAGCTGACCGACATCTATGTCGAAGGCATGGTGCATGTCAGCGCGCTGCCAGGCGACTACTACCACTTCGATCCGGTCCACCACCGTCTCACCGGCGAGCGCACCGGGCGTACCTTCCGTCTCGGCGACACCGTCGAAGTGCGGGTGATGCGCGTCGATCTGGAGCAACGCAAGATCGACTTCGAAATGGCCGAGAACACCCTGAATGCGCCGATCGGCCGCAAACAGCGTCAGACCGCGCCCGAACCTGCTGGCAAGGCTCCAGCCGCTGCCAAAGAGCAGCCGGCACCTCGCGCCAAGAAAGCCAAGAACGAAACCGCCGAAGCCTATTTCCCTTCCCATGCCGCGGCGAAAAACGCCGAAGTGCGCAAGAGCCGGGAAATGAAGAAGGCCCTGCTGGCCGATGCCAAGCAGGCGCACGCCAGCGGCAAGCCGGCGGGCAAATCCGGCAAGACCGAGAAACCGACCAAACACCGCAAGGGACCGCCCAAAGCTGGTTCCACGTCGCGTAAACCCAAAGGCAAGTCATGAGTCAGTTGGAAAAGATCTACGGCGTCCATGCCGTGGAAGCGCTGTTGCGGCACCACCCCAAGCGGGTCAAGCAGATCTGGCTGTCCGAGGGTCGTAGCGAGCCTCGGGTCCAGGCGCTGCTGGCGCTGGCCGCCGACAACCGCGTTGCGGTCGGCCAGGCCGAACGCCGCGAGCTGGATGCCTGGGTCGAAGGTGTTCACCAGGGCGTGGTCGCTGAAGTCAGCCCGAGTCAGGTCTGGGGTGAGGCGATGCTCGAAGAACTGCTGGAGCGTACCGAGACGGTTCCGCTGCTGCTGGTTCTCGACGGCGTCACCGATCCGCACAACCTCGGCGCCTGCCTGCGTACTGCTGATGCTGCCGGCGCGCTGGCGGTCATCGTGCCGAAGGACAAATCGGCGACGCTTACCGCGGCCGTGCGTAAAGTTGCCTGCGGCGCTGCTGAAGTGATGCCTCTGGTGGCCGTGACCAACCTGGCGCGAACCCTGGAGAAACTCCAGCAACGTGGCCTCTGGGTGGTCGGCACTGCGGGCGAAGCCGAGCAGGAGCTGTATCAGCAGGACATGACCGGGCCGACCGTGCTGGTGATGGGCGCGGAAGGCAAGGGCATGCGCCGCCTGACCCGCGAGCACTGCGATTTCCTGGTCAAGCTGCCGATGGCAGGCAGCGTCAGCAGCCTGAACGTATCGGTCGCCACTGGCGTCTGCCTGTTCGAGGCTGTTCGTCAGCGTAAAGCCGGCAAATAATTCGCGATCCCTCTTGTAGGAGCGAGCTTGCTCGCGATGGCCTCCTAAGTCGGCCTATCGCGAGCAAGCTCGCTCTTACAGTTGTATTTGAGGTTGCCGGCTATCGGCACTGCTCAATATTTCACCAATCACCTTGCTTGTCCCTCGGCGCTTCTCTACAATTGCGCCCCTTGCCGTGTTGGCAGGCGCGCATGTGCCTCTTTCCAAGGCAAGACATACAAGTGTCATTCACTCCTTGTCTGACCGCCATTTGTCGGCAGACTACAACCCGTAAGGAGCATTCATGCGTCATTACGAAATCATCTTTCTGGTCCACCCGGACCAGAGCGAGCAAGTCGGCGGCATGGTTGAGCGTTACACCAAGCTGATCGAAGAAGACGGCGGCAAGATCCACCGTCTGGAAGACTGGGGCCGTCGTCAACTGGCCTACGCAATCAACAATGTTCACAAGGCTCACTACGTGATGCTGAACGTTGAGTGCACCGGCAAGGCCCTGGCCGAGCTGGAAGACAACTTCCGCTACAACGATGCCGTGATCCGTAACCTGGTCATCCGTCGCGACGAAGCCGTTACCGGCCAGTCCGAGATGCTCAAGGCTGAAGAAAACCGCAGTGAGCGCCGTGAGCGTCGCGATCGTCCTGAGCATTCTGACAGCGCCGAAGGCGATGACAGCAATGACAGCGACAACAGCGATAACGCTGACGAGTAATCCACGGACCTTTTGAGGAGCCTATTACATGGCACGTTTCTTCCGTCGTCGTAAATTCTGCCGCTTCACTGCTGAAGAAGTGAAAGAGATCGATTACAAAGATCTCAACACCCTGAAAGCTTATGTATCTGAAACCGGCAAGATCGTTCCAAGCCGTATCACTGGTACCAAAGCTCGTTATCAGCGTCAGCTGGCTACCGCTATCAAGCGTGCCCGCTTCCTGGCCCTGCTGGCCTACACCGACAGCCACGGCCGCTGAGACCGGGTCGTCGACAAGTAGCAAAGGATAAATTGCATGCGTGCCCTGGCTGATTTCATCATGCGCGGTCGCGTGCAGGCCACTCTCGTAGTGGTCGGTTGTGCGGCATTGCCGCTGTTGTTCTGGTTGAGTGCCGCCGCCGGGAGCCTGATCTTCCTGCGGCGCGGTTTCAAGGACGCCTCCGGTGTCCTTGCCTGGGCATTGCTGCCGGCGTTGGCCTGGTGGTTTTTCGGTGAGCCGCGCACCTTGATGGTGTTGCTTGGCACGCTGGGTCTGGCTGCGCTGTTGCGCGCCGGGCAGTCCTGGAATCGGGTGCTGTTGTTCAGCATCGCCCTGGGCCTGGTGTATGGCGTCGCTCTGGGTTCGGTGTTCCGTGAACCGATCGAGTCGCTTGCGCAGGGGATCGCCAAGATCCTCCCGCAGATGCTCGAGGGGATCTACCAGCAGTTGAAGGTAGAAGAACGGGCCCGACTGGAGGGGCTGATCGCACCAGTGCTTACCGGCCTGATTGCGGCATTGTTGCAAGCTGTCAGTGTGCTGGCCCTGATGTTGGGTCGCTACTGGCAAGCAGCGTTGTATAACCCGGGAGGCTTCGGTCGCGAGTTTCGCGCCGTGAGACTGCCGCTGGCGGTGGCGTTGGGGCTGCTGGTGATCATTCTGGTGGGGCCGAATTTCGGTACCGAACTGGCGATGTTGACACCGCTTTGCACCATCCCGCTGCTCTTCGCCGGACTGGCCGTGATTCATGGCCTGGTGGCGCAGAAACGACTGGCGAAGTTCTGGCTGGTCGGGTTGTACGTGACACTGCTGCTGTTCATGCAGCTGATTTATCCGTTGCTCGTGGTCCTGGCCATTGTCGACAGCCTGATTGATTTTCGCGGACGCGGGGCGTCCCCAAGTGACGCCGACAACGGCTCCGCGAACGGTGAAGGTTAAAAGTTAAGAGGTTATTACCAAATGGAACTGATCCTGCTGGAAAAAGTCGCCAACCTGGGCAACCTGGGCGACAAAGTTAAAGTTAAGTCGGGTTACGGCCGTAACTTCCTGCTGCCATTCGGCAAGGCTGTCGCCGCTACCGCTACCAACCTGGCCGCGTTCGAAGAACGTCGCGCCGAGCTGGAAAAAGCTGCTGCTGACAAGAAAGCTTCGGCTGAAACCCGCGCTGCCCAACTGGCCGAGCTGGAAGTGACCATCACTGCCACCGCTGGCGACGAAGGCAAGCTGTTCGGTTCGATCGGCACCCACGACATCGCTGACGCCCTGACCGCCTCCGGCGTTGAAGTGGCCAAAGCTGAAGTTCGTCTGCCAAACGGCACCATCCGTAACGTCGGCGAATACGACGTTGCCGTGCACCTGCACAGCGACGTTGAAGCCACCGTTCGCGTGGTCGTCGTCGCAGCCTAAGCTGTATCGACCTGCTGGCTCCCTCGGGGTCAGCCGGTTAACATCGGGCACGATCCTGCATTGCAGGTCGTGCCCTTTGTCTTTTTCAACACCCAGATTTCCAGGTGGCCATGAACGAGATAACCGCCCCAGAGCAATATGATCTGCAAACCTCCGCCCTGAAGGTTCCGCCGCATTCCATCGAGGCCGAACAGGCCGTGCTCGGTGGCTTGATGCTGGACAACAACTCCTGGGAGCGAGTGCTCGATCAAGTCTCCGATGGCGACTTCTACCGCCATGACCACCGCCTGATCTTCCGGGCGATCCACAAGCTGGTCGACCAGAACGTCCCCTTCGACGTCGTGACGCTGCACGAGCAGCTCGACAAAGAGGGCCTCAGCTCGCAAATCGGCGGCCTGGGCTATCTCGGCGAGCTAGCGAAGAACACCCCGTCGGTGGCCAACATCAAGGCCTACGCGCAGATCATTCGCGAGCGCTCGACGCTGCGCCAACTGATCAGCATCAGCAACGACATCGCCGACAGCGCCTTCAACCCGCAAGGGCGCAACGCCGCAGAAATCCTCGATGAAGCCGAGCGGCAGATCTTCCAGATCGCCGAGGCGCGGCCCAAGACCGGTGGCCCGGTGGGAGTCAACGACCTGTTGACCAAGGCCATCGACCGCATCGATACGCTGTTCAACTCCGACAGCGACATCACCGGCCTGTCCACCGGCTACACCGACCTGGACGAGAAGACCAGCGGCCTGCAGCCGGCTGACCTGATCATCGTCGCCGGTCGTCCATCGATGGGTAAGACTACCTTCGCCATGAACCTGGTGGAAAACGCCGTGTTGCGCAGCGACAAAGCGGTGCTGGTGTACTCCTTGGAGATGCCAGGCGAATCGCTGATCATGCGTATGCTTTCGTCCCTCGGCCGCATCGACCAGACCAAGGTGCGCTCCGGCCAACTGGACGACGACGACTGGCCGCGGCTGACCTCGGCGGTCAACCTGCTCAACGACCGCAAGCTGTTCATCGACGACACCGCCGGCATCAGTCCGTCGGAGATGCGCGCGCGAACCCGGCGTCTGGTCCGTGAGCACGGCGAGGTCGGCATGATCATGATCGACTACCTGCAGTTGATGCAGATCCCGGGTTCCAGCGGCGACAACCGGACCAACGAGATTTCCGAAATCTCCCGCTCGCTCAAGGCCCTGGCCAAGGAATTCAACTGCCCGGTCATTGCCCTGTCGCAGCTCAACCGCTCCCTGGAGCAACGCCCGAACAAACGCCCGGTGAACTCCGACTTGCGGGAATCCGGAGCGATCGAGCAGGACGCCGACGTGATCATGTTCGTCTACCGGGACGAGGTCTATCACCCGGAAACCGAGCACAAGGGCATTGCCGAGATCATCATCGGCAAGCAGCGGAACGGCCCGATCGGCTTTATCCGCCTCGCGTTCATTGGTAAGTACACCCGCTTCGAGAACCTTGCGCCAGGCAGCTACAACTTCGACGACGACGAATAAAATCGTCCCCTGATCAATTCCGACCTGCAGCGTCGGAATTGGTCAATTTTTGTGCTATATTCCGCGCCCGCGATTTTTCCTGCATCCAAAAAAACCGGTCACTGACATGCAAGCAGCCAAACCACTCTTCGACTATCCCAAGTACTGGGCCGAATGCTTCGGACCAGCGCCATTCCTGCCAATGAGCAGGGAGGAGATGGATCAGCTCGGCTGGGACTCCTGCGACATCATCATCGTGACCGGCGATGCCTACGTCGACCATCCGTCGTTCGGCATGGCGATCATCGGCCGGCTGCTGGAGGCCCAGGGCTTCCGCGTCGGGATCATCGCCCAGCCGAACTGGCAGTCGAAAGACGACTTCATGAAGCTCGGCGAGCCGAACCTGTTCTTCGGCGTCGCCGCCGGCAACATGGACTCGATGATCAACCGCTACACCGCCGACAAGAAAATTCGTTCGGACGACGCCTACACCCCGGGCGGCATGGCCGGCAAGCGTCCTGACCGCGCCAGCCTGGTTTACAGCCAGCGCTGCAAGGAAGCCTACAAGAACGTGCCGATCGTTCTGGGTGGCATCGAGGCGTCGCTGCGCCGCATCGCTCACTACGACTACTGGCAGGACAAGGTTCGTCATTCGATCCTGATCGACGCCAGCGCCGACATCCTGCTCTACGGCAACGCCGAGCGCGCGATCGTCGAAGTGGCCCAGCGCCTGTCGTTTGGCGAGTCGATCGAGACCATCACTGACGTGCGCGGCACCGCGTTCATTCGTCGTGACACGCCGAAAGGCTGGTACGAGTTCGACTCGACCCGCATTGACCGTCCGGGCAAGGTCGACAAGATCATCAACCCGTACGTCAACACCCAGGACACCCAGGCCTGCGCCATCGAGCAGGAGAAGGGCGAGGTCGAAGACCCGAACGAAGCGAAGGTGGTCCAGTTGCTGGACAGCCCGCGGATGACCCGGGACAAGACCGTGATCCGTCTGCCGTCCTTCGAAAAAGTGCGCAACGACGCCGTCCTTTATGCCCACGCCAACCGCGTGTTGCACCTGGAAACCAACCCCGGCAACGCCCGGGCGATGGTGCAGAAGCATGGTGAAGTGGACGTCTGGTTCAACCCGCCGCCCATTCCGATGACCACCGAAGAAATGGACTACGTCTTCGGCATGCCTTACGCGCGGGTCCCGCACCCGGCCTACGGCAAGGAGCGCATTCCCGCGTACGAAATGATCCGTTTCTCGGTGAACATCATGCGTGGCTGCTTCGGCGGCTGTACCTTCTGCTCGATCACCGAGCACGAAGGCCGGATCATCCAGAACCGCTCCCACGAATCGATCATCCGCGAGATCGAAGAGATTCGTGACAAGGTACCCGGCTTTACCGGCGTCATCTCCGACCTCGGCGGGCCGACCGCGAACATGTATCGCATCGCCTGCAAGAGCACCGAGATCGAAACCCACTGCCGCAAGCCGTCCTGCGTGTTCCCGGGTATCTGCCCGAACCTGAACACCGACCACTCGGCGCTGATCAAGCTTTACCGCAGTGCTCGTGCCTTGCCGGGCGTGAAGAAGATCCTGATCGCCTCGGGCCTGCGCTACGACCTGGCGGTGGAATCTCCGGAGTACGTGCGCGAGCTGGTGACGCACCACGTCGGCGGCTACCTGAAGATCGCCCCGGAGCACACCGAGGAAGGCCCGCTGAACCAGATGATGAAGCCTGGTATCGGCAGCTACGACCGCTTCAAGCGCATGTTCGAGAAGTTCTCGAAAGAGGCGGGCAAGGAGCAGTACCTGATCCCGTACTTCATCGCCGCGCACCCGGGCACCACCGACGAAGACATGATGAACCTGGCCCTGTGGCTCAAGGGCAATGGCTTCCGCGCTGACCAGGTGCAGGCGTTCTACCCGTCGCCGATGGCCTCGGCCACCGCCATGTACCACTCGGGCAAGAACCCGCTGCGCAAGGTCACGTACAAGAGCGAAGGCGTGACCATCGTCAAGAGCGATGAACAGCGCCGCCTGCACAAGGCGTTCCTGCGCTATCACGATCCGAAGGGCTGGCCGATGCTGCGCGAGGCGCTGGAGCGCATGGGCCGCGCCGATCTGATCGGCTCGGGCAAGAATCAGTTGATCCCGGCCCACCAGCCGGCGACCGACAGCTACCAGAGCGCCCGACGCAAGAACTCCACCCCGGCGGGCAGCCACAAGGTGGGCAAGGAACAGAAGATCCTGACCCAGCACACCGGCCTGCCACCGCGTGCCAGCGACGGCGGCAAACCGTGGGACAAGCGCGAGGAAGCCAAAGCTGCCGCCTTCGCCCGCAACCAGGAAGCCGCCAAGGCGCGCAAAGACGCCGCCAAAGGCAAAGGCCCGCGCAAGCCTCGCCAGCCGGCTGTGCCGCGCTGATGTCCATGGTGGGGCCTGTCGATGACATGCCCCGCCATGAGGCGTTGCAAGGCACTGGTTCAGTGCATTGTCTTTCATAAGGCCGGCGCCTGGTGCGCCGGCCTTTGTTCATGTTCAATGAATGCTCGGCGCAAGCCCCGGTGGCATAACTCTTGCCGCGTTTCTGTGCAAAAACACTTGGCGCACGACGCCGAGACACCCTGCCCGTAAATGAGCACTGCCATGGCTGACCTGCCGGATCGTTCTTCGCCGAGCGCCGCGACCTATCACGAGATGCTTGCCGCCGATGGCGCGGTGCGTCCGCACTGGCAGGCGCTGTACGCCCATGTGCAGCGCAGCAGCCCGGCGCAACTGGCCCAGCGCCAGGCGCTGCTGAACCGGCAACTGCGGGAAAACGGTGTCACCTACAACATCTACGCTGACCCCGACGGCGCCGACCGGCCGTGGGAGCTGGACCTGTTGCCGCAGGTCATTCCCGCCGCCGAGTGGCAGGCGATTGGCCAGGGCGTGGCGCAGCGTGCTCGCCTGCTCAACGCGGTGCTGGCGGATATCTATGGCCCGCAACAGCTGATTGGCGAAGGCCTGCTGCCCGCCGAGCTGGTGCATGGGCACAATAATTTTCTCTGGCCGTGCCAGGGCATTTCGGTGCCGGAGCAGACCTTCCTGCATGTCTATGCCGCGGATCTGGCGCGTGGCCCCGATGGCCGTTGGTGGGTCACGGCGGATCGCACTCAAGCGCCGTCCGGTGCCGGCTATGCGCTGGAAAATCGCACTGTGGTGTCGCGTGCCTTTCCCGAGCTGTACCGCGACCTTCATGTGCAGCACCTGGCCGGCTTTTTCCGCACGCTGCAGCAGAGCCTGGCGCGACTGGCGCCCAGCGAGCGGGAAACGCCGCTGGTGGTGCTGCTGACGCCGGGGCGCTTCAACGAAAGCTATTTCGAACACCTTTACCTGGCCCGCCAGCTTGGCTATCCGCTGGTGGAAGGCAGCGACCTGACCGTGCGCGACGGTACGGTCTTCCTCAAGACGCTGAGCGGCCTGCGGCGGGTCCACGCGATCATGCGCCGGCTCGATGACGACTTCTGCGACCCACTGGAACTGCGCACCGACTCGGCCCTGGGTGTGCCGGGCCTGCTGGACGCGGTACGCCAGGGGCGGGTGCTGGTGGCGAATGCCTTGGGCAGCGGGGTGCTGGAGTCGCCCGGTTTGCTTGGCTTCCTGCCGGCCATCAGTCAGCGCCTGTTCGGCGAAGAACTGAGCCTGCCGTCCATCGCCACCTGGTGGTGCGGCGAGCCGGCGGCGCTGGAGCAGGCGGTGGAAAAATTGCCAGAACTGCTGTTCAAGCCGGCGTTTCCTTCGCAGAGCTTCCAGCCGCTGCTGGGGCGGGATCTGGATGACGCCGAGCGTCAGGCCCTGGTCGGGCGCCTGCGGGCGCGCCCTTACGCTTACGTCGCCCAGGAACTGGCGCAACTTTCCCAGGCGCCGGTATGGCAGGCCGATCACTTGCAGGCGCGCCCGGTGGGCATGCGCGTCTATGCCGTGGCCAGTGCCGATGGCTACCGGGTGCTGCCGGGCGGATTGACCCGGGTGGCGGCGCAGGCGGATGCCGAGGTGGTCTCGATGCAGCGCGGCGGGGCGAGCAAGGACACCTGGGTGCTCGGCGAGGTCGCCGCTCAAGGCGAGCAATGGCAGGCCAGTCGCAGCCTCGGCGTGGCCGACCTGATCCGCCAGGACCCGTATCTGCCCTCGCGGGTGGTGGAGAACCTGTTCTGGTTCGGCCGCTACTGCGAACGTTGCGATGCCAGCGCGCGGCTGCTGCGAATTCTCCTGAGCGGTTATCTTGACGGCGACTCGCCGCAAGCGCTGGATGCCGCCGTGACCCTGGCCGAGGAGCTTTCGCTGTTGCCCGCCGAGGGCACGCTGGACGCGCGTTTGCGCACGGCATTGCTCGATCCGGCGTGGGGTTTCAGCCTGCGGGCCAACCTTCAGCGTCTGCAATGGGCGGCAGGGCAGGTGCGCGGCAAGCTTTCGCGGGAGAACTGGCAGGCGCTGGTGGAGCTGCAACGGGAAGCCCAAAGCCTCGATGATCTGTCAGCGGATTTCGCCGAGCTGCTGGACTTCCTCAACCGCCTGATTCTCGCGCTGGCGGCGCTGTCCGGTTTCGCCCTGGATGACATGACCCGCGACGAAGGCTGGCGCTTCCTGATGACGGGGCGGCGCATCGAGCGCGTCTACGCCTTGAGCAGCAGCCTGGCGAGTTTCCTGCGCGGGCCGGGAGACGCCGATCAGGTGGGGCTGGAGTGGCTGCTGGAACTGGCCAACAGCAGCATCACTTATCGCTCGCGTTACCTGGCGGTGGCGCAGCGGGTGCCGGTGCTGGACCTGCTCCTGCTGGATGAGCAAAACCCCCACGCGGTGTTGTTCCAGCTCAAGGCGCTGCTGCGCTCGTTGGGGCGTCTGCAAGAATCCTTTGGCAGCCCGCCGGAGGTGGATCTGGCGCAGCTTGCTGTCCGCCTGCAGCGTTTCGACCTGCACAGCCTGGAAAACCCGTTGTTCGGCGAAACCAGCGTGCGCGCGGTGCTCGACGGTCTGGCGGCGCTGCTCACGGAAATCGCCGAGGCCAGCGAGGCGGTATCGGACCGCCTGGCCCTGCGTCACTTCGCCCATATCGATATCAGCCAGCAGACGGTGTCCGCCTGATGAGCGTTCGTTACCAGATTCTTCACGACACCCATTACCGCTACGCCAGCCCGGTGTCGCTGGCCCAGCAACTGGTGCACCTGTGGCCGCGGGATTGCCCGTGGCAGCGCTGCGAAGCGCGGCAACTGGACGTGACGCCCACGCCGACGCGACGGCGTGATGCGCTGGATGTGTTCGGCAACCCGCTGACCCGGCTGGCCCTGGAATACCAGCACGATGAGCTGCGGGTCAGCACCCGGGTGCGTGTCGAGGTGCTGCCCCGGCCTGCGCCCTGCCTGACGGATTCACCGCCTTGGGAACTTGCGCGCAACGCCCTTGGCTATTCGCGACAGGCGCTGTCGGCGGAGGTCCTGGATGCCTGCCGTTACCGTTTCGAGTCGCCGTATGTCCGCCTGAAAAAGCGTTTCGTGGAGTTCTCCGAGCCGTGCTTCGGTGCCGGCGTGCCGCTGCTGGTGGCGGTGCGGGCGCTGATGGAAAAGATCTTTCGCGAATTCACCTTCGATGCCGGTGCGACCCAGGTCGCTACACCCTTGGTGGAGGTGCTGGCGCGACGTCGCGGCGTCTGCCAGGACTTCGCCCACCTGATGCTCGCCTGCCTGCGCTCTCGCGGCCTGGCGGCGCGTTATGTCAGCGGTTACCTGTTGACCCGGCCGCCGCCCGGGCAAGCCCGGCTGATCGGCGCCGATGCCTCGCATGCCTGGGTCTCGGTGTTCTCCCCGCGGCAGGGTTGGGTGGATTTCGATCCCACCAACAACCTGCTGCCGGCGCTGGAACACATCACCCTCGGTTGGGGCCGGGACTTTTCCGATGTGTCACCGCTGCGCGGGGTGATTCTCGGCGGTGGCAGCCACGACCCGGACGTGCGGGTGACGGTGCTGCCACTCGATGATGAGCCGGCTCAAGCGGGCGGCTGATCGACCCACTTCGGCGCGACCACCGGCTTCCAGGCGTCCAGTGCGTCGAGCAGGGCGTCGGGCTCGGGATTGAGCTGCAGCATCGAGCGGTGTTGCGGGCGGACGAAACCTTCCTCGACCACATGATCGAGGAAGCCGCTGAGTTTCTCGTAGAAGCCGTTGACCTCCAGCAGCCCCAGTGGCTTGCCGTGGTAGCCGAGCTGGCCCCAGGTCCAGACTTCGAACAGTTCTTCCAGGGTGCCGAGGCCACCGGGCAGGGCGATGAAGGCATCGCTCAGTTCGGCCATGCGCGCCTTGCGGGCGTGCATGCCGTCTACGACTTCAAGGCGGGTGAGGCCGGGGTGGGCGATTTCGGCGCGTTGCAGGCTGACCGGGATGATGCCGATCACCTCACCGCCGGCCGCCATGGCCGCGTCGGCGACGATGCCCATCAGGCCCACGGCGCCACCGCCGTAGACCAGGGTCAGACCGCGACGGGCGATGGCCTCGCCGAGCGCCACCGCGGCTTCGCGGTAGGCCGGATTGGCGCCGGTGCTGGCGCCGCAGAATACACAGACGGAACGTAGAGACATGGTTTTCTCCGGGTCGAAAATCGCCACAGAGTAAGGGCCATGGGCAGGTCTTCCAAGCGTTGTGTTATTCCGGGCGGGAGAACTCGTACACGTTGCCGGCGTTGGCGCAGGCGTAGGCGGCGAGCATGCTTTGCATGAAAGTGCTGATGGACATGTAGGACTACTCCTAATTGAGAGGTTGTCGCATCGTCCGTCATACGGGCATGATGGGCACGTTGATTGTCTTGATGGACACCATAGAAGAATTTCACCGCCCGGATATGGTCCCACGTTTGACCCATATCAGCAGCGCAGAGCGCTGGATAGGGCAGTCTGATTTCGATAAAAAACCTGCCATGGAGATTCACAATGTTTGCCAAGTTCGTTGCCGTGTCCCTGCTGACCGTTGCCAGTGCCCAGGTAATGGCCGCTGATTGCAAGGTCACCGTCGACTCCACCGACCAGATGTCCTTCAACACCAAGGAAATCGCCATCGACAAGAGCTGCAAGCAGTTCACCGTCGAACTGACCCACTCCGGCAACCTGCCGAAGAACGTCATGGGCCACAACCTAGTGATCAGCAAAGCCGCTGACATGCAGCCAATCGCTACCGACGGCCTGAGCGCCGGTATCGACAAGGATTACCTGAAAGAGGGTGATACCCGCGTGATCGCGCACACTAAAGTGATCGGCGCTGGTGAGAAAGACGCCGTCACCTTCGACGTTTCGAAGCTGGCCGCTGGCGAAAGCTACGGCTTCTTCTGCTCCTTCCCGGGCCACATCTCGATGATGAAAGGCACCATCGTTCTGAAGTAAAAGTCCCTTTCGCGAGCAAGCTCGCTCCTACGGGTTCGGCACATGCCGGGCTGTGTAGGAGCGAGCTTGCTCGCGATGCCTCAAGGCGCGAACGGCATTTCCCGCTTGTGATGCGTCTTTTCATACGTCCGCTTGATGATCCCGAACGCTTCCTCGCTCACCGGCTCGCCGTGCAGGAAGGCGTCGATCTGCGCGTAAGTCACGCCATGTGACGCTTCGTCCGGCTTGCCCGGTGCAAGGTCTTCCAGGTCGGCGGTCGGCACTTTCTCTACCAGTGACTCCGGCGCGCCAAAGCTGCGTGCGATCGAACGCACCTGGTTTTTCACCAGCCCGCTCAGCGGTGCCAGGTCGCAGGCACCATCACCGAACTTGGTGAAGAACCCCATCACTGCTTCCGCCGCATGGTCAGTGCCGATCACCAGGCCCGCGCGGGCACCGGCGATGGTGTACTGGGCCACCATGCGCATGCGCGCCTTGGTGTTGCCGACCACGAAATCCACCAGGCTCGGCTGGCCGCCTTCCAGCGCCTTGACCTCGGTGGCGAGGGCGCGCACCGCCGGGGCGATGTTCACCGTGTGCAGTTCGTCCGGCTGGATGAAGTCGATGCAGGCCTGGGCATCGTGTTCGTCGTGTTGCACGTGGTACGGCAGGCGCACGGCGATGAAACGGTAGTGCTCGTCACCGCTCTGCTGGCGCAGGTCGTTGATCGCGCGCTGGGCCAGCAGCGCCGCGGTCAGCGAATCGACGCCGCCGCTGATGCCCAGCACCAGGGTCTTGAGCCCGGCGTTTTTCAGGCACTGCTGGATGAAGGCGACGCGCCGGGCCACTTCGGCCTCGAGCGCGGCCTGGTCGGCGAACGGCGGCTGGACCTTGAGCTGCTGCGCGATCTCTCGCTGGACGGCTTGCATGGGTTACTCCTCGCTGGGAACTTTGAAAACGTGACGCAGGTAGGAAACGAAGTTGGGGTCGCGACACTGGGTCTTGGCGGCCTCATCGGAAATCTTGGCCACGGGCTGGTCATTACAGTCGGTCATTTTAAGCACGATGCTCATCGGCGCCACTCCGGGGATGTCGCAGGTGAGGTTGGTGCCGATGCCGAAGCTGACATTGATCCGCCCGCGCAGGGCCCGGAAGATTTCCAGCGAACGGGTCAGGTTCAAGCCGTCGGAAAACACCAGGGTCTTGGTCATCGGGTCGATGCCGAGCTTGCGGTAGTGCTCGATGGCTTTTTCCGCCCAGGCCACCGGTTCGCCCGAGTCATGCCGCAGGCCATCGAAAAGCTTGGCGAAGTACAGGTCGAAGTCCTGCAGGAAGGCATCCATGGTGATGCAGTCGGTCAGGGCGATGCCTAGCAGGCCGCGGTACTCGCGCACCCAGCAGTCGAGGGCGGCAATCTGGCTGTCGATCAGCCGCGGGCCGAGTTGCTGGTGGGCCATGATCCATTCGTGGGCCATGGTGCCCAGTGGCTTGATATCCAGTTTCCATGCCAGGTGCACGTTACTGGTGCCGACGAAGCGCGCGGGGAAGTCGGCCTTGAGCACCTTCACTACTTCTTCCTGAACGCCGTAGGAGAAGCGCCGGCGGGTGCCGAAATCGGCGACTTGCAACTCGGACAGTTCCTCGGCGCTGGCGTTGGCGCGCAGCCAGTCGAACTTGCGGTGCAGTTGTTCGCGGGCCTGTTCCAGGCGCACCTGTGGATAACGGTTGCGGTTGCGCACCTCGCTGATGATCGCCAGCAGCGGGACTTCGAAGAGGATCACGTGCAGCCACGGGCCGCGCAGGCGGAGGAAAAGCTGGTCGTTCTCGATGCCCAGTTTGAGGTAGCGCAGGTTGAAGCGGAACAGGCCGAGGAAGCGCAGGAAGTCCGGCTTCATGAAGCTGATCTGCTCAAGGAAGGCCAGTTGCTCGGTGCTGATGCACATCTCGCTCAGGCGCTCGATCTGTTCACCGATCTGCCCCAGCCAGGGGCGCAGGTCCTCACCATTGCGGCAGCGGAACTCCCACTCGACGTCGACGTTGGGGTAGTTGTGCAGCACCGCCTGCATCATCGTCAGCTTGTAGAAATCGGTGTCCAGCAGGCTCTGCACGATGCGATCGGCGAAGGCGCTTTCGCTCATATAAGGCTCCAGTCCAGGCGTGTGCCATCAGAGCTGCTCATTGTGCCAGTCTTTGCCGTTGGGCGAAGCCGGCGTCTGCCGGGTCATTCGGTAGCAGCCTACCTTTAGCGGCGATTTCTCCAACCCAGACTAGCCTCTTATGGTGCTTGCTGTAGCAGTCGCGCACCACGGATGTGCACTTCCGTTACGCATGCTGTTACAGGACGGTTGCACGTAAACACGCGCGAGGGTTGCAATGATGGCATTGAGTGGTTGCGCCTATTTATGGCCTCGGGTGTAACTTTCTGTGTTGCAGAGGGTTGCACGACCCATAAAGAAAGCCCGCGACCGCTTGCCGGTGAACCTGAGCACGAGTTTCTTTCGAATAAAAAACCGATGGCACGGCGCTTGCTCTGAGCAAGACGCAGATACAAGTTGCTGAAAGTTGTAGTGCCAACCCAAAAAAACATCAGGAGCACCAACACATGTCGCAGACGTTTTACAAGAAAGGCTTTCTTGCCTTGGCCGTGGCAACGGCGCTGGGCATTTCTTCGTATGTACAGGCCGATGTGAAGATCGGCGTCGCGGGCCCCATGACGGGTGCCAACGCAGCGTTTGGCGAGCAATACATGAAAGGTGCCCAGGCGGCGGCCGACAAGATCAACGCCGAGGGCGGGATCAACGGCGAGAAGATCGTCCTGGTCAAAGGCGATGACGCCTGCGAGCCCAAGCAGGCTGTAGCCGTGGCCAACCGTCTGGTCGACCAGGACAAGGTGGCCGGCGTGGTGGGTCACTTCTGCTCCTCCAACACCATCCCTGCTTCCGAGGTCTACGACGAAGCCGGCGTGATCGCCATCACCCCGGGCTCCACCAACCCGCAGGTCACCGAACGCGGCCTGAGCGCCATGTTCCGCATGTGCGGCCGTGACGACCAGCAAGGCATCGTCGCCGGCGACTACATCGTCGACGTGCTCAAGGGCAAGAAGGTCGTGGTGCTGCACGACAAGGACACCTACGGTCAGGGCCTGGCAGACGCGACCAAGGCACAACTGGAAAAACGCGGCGTGAAGCCGGTGCTGTACGAAGGCCTTACCCGTGGCGAGAAAGACTTCAGCGCCGTGGTCACCAAGATTCGCGGCGCGGGCGCCGATGTCGTCTACTTCGGCGGCCTGCACCCGGAAGCCGGTCCACTGGTTCGCCAACTGCGTGAAGCCGGCCTGAAAGATGTGAAGTTCATGTCCGACGACGGCATCGTTACCGACGAACTGGTGTCCACCGCAGGCGGTGCGCAGTTCGTCGACGGCGTGTACATGACCTTCGGCGCCGACCCGCGCCTGCTGCCAGACAGCAAGGCCGTGGTGGAAGAGTTCCGCAAGGGCGGCACCGAGCCTGAAGGCTACACCCTGTACGCCTACGCTTCGGTCCAGGCGCTGGCTGCCGCGTTCAACGGCTCCAAGTCGAACAAAGGCGAGGACGCCGCCAAGTGGCTCAAGGCCAACCCGGTGAAAACCGTCATGGGCGAGA
The DNA here is from genome assembly GCF_025466015.1 of Pseudomonas sp. 5P_5.1_Bac1. NCBI lineage: Bacteria > Pseudomonadati > Pseudomonadota > Gammaproteobacteria > Pseudomonadales > Pseudomonadaceae > Pseudomonas > Pseudomonas sp. 5P_5.1_Bac1. The sequence goes on from NZ_JANLNX010000091.1 coordinate 397,264, forward strand.
AGAAGTGGGACAGCAAGGGCGACCTGACCGTCTCCGACTACGTGGTCTACCAGTGGGACGCCAGCGGCAAATACCACCAGCTCGAAAAACAAAAATAACAACGGCACTCGGCCCGGGACGTTCGTGTCCCGGGCCGTTGCCCGGTTGCCGTACCTGTCTTTTCTCGTAGATCTGCACAACCCTGCGCTGCGAGGGTCCCTTCATCCGGGGCCCGCCGTAGTCGGCGCTTGTGCAATCTCAAATACGTGAGATTGCGTTATGGATGGAATTTTCCTGCAGCAACTGATCAATGGACTGACCCTCGGGTCTGTCTATGGTCTGATCGCCATCGGCTACACAATGGTCTATGGCATCATCGGCATGATCAACTTCGCGCACGGCGAGGTGTATATGATTTCCGCTTACCTGGCGGCAATCAGCCTGGCATTGCTGGCCTATTTCGGCGTCGAATCCTTTCCGCTGCTGATGTTGGGAACCTTGTTGTTCACGGTTGTCGTCACTGGCGTCTATGGCTTCACCATCGAACGCATCGCCTACAAACCCCTGCGTAACTCCACCCGCCTGGCACCGCTGATCAGTGCCATCGGTATCTCCCTGATCCTGCAGAACTATGCCCAGATCAGCCAGGGCGCCCGCCAGCAAGGCGTGCCGACCCTGCTCGAAGGCGCCTGGCGCGTCGACATCGGTACCGGCTTCGTCCAACTGACCTACACCAAGATCTTCATCCTGATCGCTGCGTTCGCCGGCATGGGCCTGCTCACCTATGTGATCAAGTACACCAAGCTCGGCCGCATGTGCCGCGCAACCCAGCAAGACCGCAAGATGGCCTCGATCCTGGGGATCAACACCGACCGGGTGATTTCCTATGTGTTCATCATCGGTGCGGTGATGGCCGCCCTGGCCGGCGTGCTGATCACCATGAACTACGGCACTTTCGACTTCTATGCCGGCTTCATCATCGGCATCAAGGCGTTCACCGCTGCGGTGCTCGGCGGGATTGGCTCGCTGCCTGGCGCGATGCTCGGCGGGATCATCCTCGGTATTTCCGAGTCGCTGTTCGCCGGCCTGATCAACTCCGACTACAAGGACGTGTTCAGCTTCTCGCTGCTGGTACTGATCCTCATCTTCCGTCCGCAAGGCCTGTTGGGTCGCCCGCTCGTGGCTAAGGTGTGAACATGTCCACTGCCAAAACTGCTTCTTCCGGTTTCGATATCAAACGCAGCCTGCTGGAAACCATTGTTGCCGGCCTGCTGGCCCTGATCGTGTTCGGCCCGGTGGTCGGCGTGGTCCTCGATGGCTATAGCTTCAACGCCCAGCCGGCCCGGGTGGCCTGGCTGGTCGGCGGGGTGATGGTGGGGCGCTTCGTGCTCAGCGTGTTCTTCCAGAGTGCCACGGGCAAGCGCATGCTTGAGGGCTTCGACAGCGGTGGCTCGGGCGTGCATGTACTGGCGCCGGACTACAAGTCGCGGCTGCGCTACATCATCCCGGCGCTGATCGTCATCGCCATCATCTTCCCGATCTTCGCCAACAAGTACCTGCTGACCGTGGTCATCCTCGGCCTGATCTACGTGTTGCTGGGCCTGGGCCTGAACATCGTGGTCGGCCTGGCCGGTCTGCTCGACCTGGGTTACGTGGCGTTCTATGCCATCGGCGCCTATGGCCTGGCGCTGGGCTACCAGTACCTGGGCCTCGGGTTCTGGAGCGTGCTGCCGCTGGCGGCCATCGCCGCGGCGCTGGCGGGGTGCATACTCGGCTTCCCGGTGTTGCGCATGCACGGCGACTACCTGGCGATCGTGACCCTGGGCTTCGGTGAAATCATCCGCCTGGTGCTGAACAACTGGCTGTCGTTCACCGGTGGCCCGAACGGCATGCCGGCACCGTCGCCGACCTTCTTCGGTCTGGAGTTCGGTCGTCGCGCCAAAGACGGCGGCGTACCGTTCCACGAGTTCTTCGGCATCGACTACAACCCCAACCTGAAATTCCTGTTCATCTACATCGTGCTGTTCCTCGTCGTGCTGGCGGTGCTCTACATCAAGCACCGACTGACCCGCATGCCCGTTGGCCGCGCCTGGGAAGCGCTGCGCGAAGATGAAATCGCCTGCCGCTCCATGGGCCTGAACCACGTGCTGGTCAAGCTCTCGGCGTTCACCCTCGGTGCCTCCACCGCGGGCCTGGCCGGGGTGTTCTTCGCCACCTACCAGGGCTTCGTCAACCCGTCCTCGTTCACCTTCTTCGAGTCAGCGCTGATCCTCGCCATCGTCGTGCTCGGCGGCATGGGCTCGACCGTCGGCGTGGTGATCGCCGCGTTCGTCCTGACCGTGGCCCCGGAGCTGCTGCGCAGCTTCTCCGAATACCGGGTCCTGCTGTTCGGCGTGTTGATGGTGTTGATGATGATCTGGCGACCGCGCGGCCTGATTCGCATCAGCCGTACCGGTGTAGTCCCGCGTAAAGGAGTGGCGCCATGAGCGACGAAGTAATCCTCTCGGTCGACAACCTGATGATGCAGTTCGGCGGGATCAAGGCGCTGAGCGACGTCAGCCTGAAGGTCAAGCGCAACGAAATCTTCGCCCTGATCGGCCCCAACGGCGCGGGCAAGACCACCGTGTTCAACTGCCTCACCGGGTTCTACAAGGCCAGCGGCGGCAAGATCGAACTGAACGTGCGCGGCTCGAAGACCAACGTGATCCAGTTGCTCGGCGAGCGCTTCGAGCCGGGCGATTTCGTTTCGCCCAAGCGCTTCATCAATCGCGTGCACTACAAGATGTTCGGCGGCACCCACCTGGTGAACCGCGCCGGGTTGGCGCGGACCTTCCAGAACATTCGCCTGTTCAAGGAAATGTCCGTGGTGGAGAACCTGCTGGTGGCCCAGCACATGTGGGTCAACCGCAACTTGCTGGCCGGCGTGCTCAACACCAAGGGCTACCGCAAGGCCGAAAGCGACGCGCTGGACCACGCCTTCTACTGGCTGGAAGTGGTGGACCTGGTGGACTGCGCCAACCGCCTCGCTGGCGAACTTTCCTACGGCCAGCAGCGCCGCCTGGAAATCGCCCGGGCCATGTGCACGCGGCCGAAGATCATCTGCCTCGACGAACCGGCTGCGGGCCTCAACCCGCAGGAAACCGAAGCCCTGAGCCGGATGATCCGCGTGCTGCGCGACGAGCACGACATCACCGTGGTGCTGATCGAGCACGACATGGGCATGGTCATGAGCATCTCCGACCATATCGTGGTCCTCGACCACGGCAACGTGATCGCCGAAGGCAAGCCGCAGGACATCCGCAACAACCCGACTGTGATCGCCGCCTACCTGGGTGCTGACGAAGAGGAACTGGTATGAGCGCACCCATTCTCGAACTGAAGGACCTGGACGTGTTCTACGGCCCGATCCAGGCCTTGAAGAAAGTCTCGATGCACATCAACGAGGGCGAGACGGTCAGCCTGATCGGCTCCAACGGCGCCGGCAAGTCGACCCTGCTGATGTCGATCTTCGGCCAGCCGCGGGCGGCGTCCGGGCAGATCATCTATCGCGGCACCGACATTACCCACAAGTCCTCGCACTACATCGCCTCCAACGGCATTGCCCAGTCGCCGGAAGGGCGGCGGGTATTCCCCGACATGAGCGTCGAGGAAAACCTGATGATGGGCACCATCCCCATCGGCGACAAACATGCCGACGAAGACATGCAGCGCATGTACGAACTGTTCCCGCGGCTCAAGGAACGGCGCAACCAGCGCGCCATGACCATGTCCGGTGGCGAGCAGCAAATGCTCGCCATTGCCCGCGCGCTGATGAGCCGGCCCAAGCTGTTGCTGCTGGATGAACCTTCGTTGGGGCTGGCACCGATCGTGGTCAAACAGATCTTCGCCACCCTGCGGGAGCTGGCCAAGAGCGGCATGACCATCTTCCTGGTGGAACAGAACGCCAACCATGCGCTGAAACTGTCGGACCGGGCTTATGTGATGGTCAACGGCCAGATCCGCATGACCGGGACGGGGCAGGAGTTGTTGGTGAACGAGGAGGTGCGGAACGCTTACCTCGGCGGGCACTGATACACCGCAAGCAAGCCCGCTCCAGTGTCTGTAGGAGCGAGCTTGCTCGCGAAGCGGTCCCCCCTTTCACGGGAACTCACTGGAAACCCGCAGAGTCGTACCGGTTATACCGTCCGACCCCGCACAAGGAGCCCCGTGATGCCAACCCGCTTCCTGTTCACCCCCGCAATCCTCGCCTGCAGCCTGTTATTCGGCAGCCTGACGGTGCAGGCCGAGGAGGCGGCCAAGGTTCAGATCGACTCCTCCGCCGCGTCCTCGGACAACCTCGCGGCCATCCACCGCGAGTCCGGCATGAGCCACACCCTGCACGACTCCGGGGTCAGCGTGGCCGAGCTGAAGAAAATGCGCGACACCCTCAACCAGAACGCCAGCGACCTGCTGGAACTGCGCCGCTTGGTCGATGAGCAGACCCGGCAGATCGGCGAGCTGCAACGCCGCCTTGAGGACACCAACCGCAAGGTGCAATGACCACACTGCTGGTTTGCGAACGCCGCTTCGCCCTGACGGGCAAGCGGCGTTTTTTCATCCACGGGGTTGTCCACAGGATTGTGGAAAAGATAGCGCCGGCCTTGCGTGTGACACCGCAGAAAGTCCTTGTAAGCAGTTGTTTTCAATGCGCTTGAAGTTGTCCACGGTTCATGTGGAGGTGACTGTGGGTAACATGGTGGTATGTGCCTGCAAGCCACGTATCTAAAGGCTTTCAGGAAGGCGATCAAATTTTGACCAATAACTTTTGGATTAGTGGTAGAACCGTTTGTCAAGTTATAGCTCCTAGCCATAACGCTGTTTCAAACAGTATGTTTTGCCTGTGGATAAGTCTGTGGGAAAGCCTTGGAAAGAGTGATGGGACCGGCGTCGTTACAGGCTTTGCGCCATTACCCGGTTTTTCACTGAAAGGGCTGGCAGCCTCATTTCCAGCGTGTTTGCAGAGAAAACGCGCTCAGGGCTGTGGATTACTTGGCTAACGTTATTCCACGAATTTATACAGTTGCCCCCAATCTATGTGGAAGGGCCTGTGGATAAGGTGCGCATAGCCGGCTGCGAGCCTTATGCAGCAAGGCTTTGACGGTATTGATCGTTTTTCATACAGGCGGCAAACGGCTTGAAGTGACGCCTGCCGCCGGGCATGCTGCAAACCCTGCCGATCTCTTGTGCAAGCCCTCTCGAGGAGAATCCCATGACTTCCACTGTATTCATTACCGGCGCGACCTCCGGGTTTGGCGAAGCCTGTGCGCGGCGTTTCGCCGAGGCGGGTTGGTCGCTGGTGCTGACCGGTCGCCGCCAGGACCGCCTGGACGCCCTGTGCGCCGAGCTGTCGAAACAGACCGAAGTCCACGGCCTGGTGCTGGATGTGCGCGATCGCAAGGCCATGGAGCAGGCGCTCGGCAACCTGCCGCCAGCCTTCGCCAAGCTGCGCGGGCTGATCAACAACGCCGGCCTGGCCCTGGGCACTGATCCTGCGCAGAAATGCGACCTGGACGACTGGGACACCATGGTCGACACCAACATCAAGGGATTGTTGTACACCACCCGCTTGCTGTTGCCGCGCCTGATCGCCCATGGCCGTGGCGCGACCATCCTCAACGTCGGTTCGGTGGCGGGCAACTACCCATATCCGGGCAGCCATGTGTATGGCGGCACCAAGGCCTTCGTCGGCCAGTTCTCCCTCAGCCTGCGTTGCGACCTGCGCGGCACGGGGGTGCGGGTCAGCAATATCGAGCCAGGCCTGTGTGAAAGCGAGTTCTCGCTGGTGCGTTTCGGCGGCGACCAGTCGCGCTACGACGCCACCTATGCCGGCGCCGAGCCGATCCAGCCGCAGGACATTGCCGAGACCATCTTCTGGATCCTCAACCAGCCGGCGCACATCAACATCAACAGCCTGGAGCTGATGCCGGTGAGCCAGGACTGGGCCGGGTTCTCGATCGAGCGGTCGGGCGGCAAGGGCTGAGGCTCAGCGATGAGCGTGCGGGGCTGCGCATTCTTCGGTCATGTGGTGGCAGGAAGGCGCTTGGCAAAAGGCCGAGTAATGGCTAGCAGGCGCATGTCACTAGTTTTCCAGGGTCCTTGAGATCGAGCGCCGCCCGCGCGGCGCATCGCGAGCAAGCTCGCTCCTACAGTGGTTGCGACGTACCTATGTCTGTCCCATCGCCAAACGCCAAGGGCGGGCAACACCTCTCTGACAGGCCATGGCACGTTTCAACGAATGTAGGAGCGAGCTCGCTCGCGATGCGCCGCGCGGGCGGCGCTCGATCTTGAGAGCGCTGAAAAACTTCCGACATGCGCCTGGTGGCCGCTACTCGGTCTTCTGACAAGCGCTACACAATCATCTCAGACGCTGAAGCCCTTCCAGACAGGTCGCCAGATGATACGGCGTAGTCGACGGCATATCATGCCGGCTCACCACGCCTGCAGCGTCCCGACACTCATACCAACCCCCGTCATGCAGAAACCGCTGACGCAGCACTTCAAGCTGCTTCGCCACCTTCTCCGCGCCATCCGGGCGCAGGGTCAGCGCCCGCAGGTATTCGGCCTGGGCCCAGATCCGCTGGGTGGCGTCGCGCACTTCGCCTTGCGGGCTGAGCATCGCCAGCACAGCACCGTCCTTTACCCCCGTGGCCTCGGCAAAGCCGAAGGCGCGGTCCAGCGATGCATGCAGGGCGCCGTCGCGCAGCAGCGGTGAGGTGTCCAGCAGGAAGAACCATTCGAACTGATGCCCCGGCTCGAACCAGTTATCCACAGCCCCACGCGGTTTCTCCAGCATCACGCCGTGCTCGGGGTCGATGAAGTGCGTCTGCATGGCCTCGGTCAGTGCCAGCAGGGCGGCTTCCACCTCGGCGTCTTCGCGCACGGCGAGGGTCGCGAGGAAGGCTTCGGCCAGGTGCATCAACGGGTTTTGCAGCGGGCCGCTGCCAAGGTCCGACCAGTTTTCACCGAGACTCGCCTCGTACAGGCCATCGTCATTGCCGAAGCGCTCGATCACCACGCTGAGGGCGGCGTTGAGGGTCGATTCCACCAGGCTGTCGCGCACGTTCGCCCAGTAATGGGCGCAGGCGAAGATGATGAAGGCGTGGGTGTAGAGGTCTTTGCGCCGGTCCAGCGGTTTGCCCTGGGCGTCGATGCTGTAGAACCAGCCGCCGTGTTCAGCATCGTGGAAGTGCCGTTGCAGCGAGCGGAACAGCGCGGCGGCGCGTTCGCTGGCGCCGGGCTGGTCGATGCGGCTGCTGAACAGGTAGAGCTGGCGGGCGCAGGCCATGGCGCGGTAGCGCTGCACTGGCAGCGGCTGGTGTTCGGCGTCGAGGGCTTCGAAGGGCAGGGCCATGTCCGCGTTCCAGCCGGGCGCTTCCCATAGCGGCACGATGCGCTGGTCGAAGTGTTGCTGGACTTCAGCGAGCAGGGAGGACGGGGCAGCGTGAATTTCGGACATGGAAAGAGTTCGTCGACGTCGGGGCGTTTGCGCGCATGGTAGCAGGAAATATCGCCGTGGCGCCGCGATCAGAGCGGGCTGCCGAGGCCCTGCCAGTGTCGCGCGCCAACGAAGATGAAGCGCAATTGTTGGATGATCTTGGCCTGCCCGCTCAACTGGCCGGGCTCCACGTCGTCGGGGGCGTCGATCAGTTCCGGCAGGGTGGCGAACACGGTCTTGACCACCAGATCGGCAATCACCCCCAGTGCCGTGGCGTCCAGATGTTGCCAGCGCGGCATGCTCGCCAGGTCGGCGGCGAGGTCCGAGCTGATGCCTTCGCGCAAACGGGCGATGGCCTGGCGCACCGGTTGCGAGCCGCCATATTGCTCGCGGGCGAGGAACAGGAACTGCGCCCGGTTGGCTGCCACCACATCGAGGAAGATCCGCACCGAGGCATCGGTGATGCCGCCCATTTCGATTTCGTTGTGGCGGACCATGCGGATGGTCTGGCGGAAGGTTTCGTTGACTTCCTTGACCAGCGCCAGGCCCAGTTGGTCCATGTCGTCGAAGTGTCGGTAGAAACCGGTGGGAACGATCCCTGCGCAGCGGGCCACTTCACGCAGGCTGATGCTGCCGAAGCCGCGGCCGCTTTCCATCAGTTGGCGGGCTGCATCCAGCAGGGCGTGGCGGGTCTGTTGCTTCTGTTCGGCGCGCGGCAGCATGGCGAATACGGTTCAGTGTGAAACAGGCCTGCACTCTAATAGCCGGGGCCGGAAAAACAAAGCCCGGTCAATTTGACCGGGCCTGGAGGCGAGGAGTCTGTGCGCGGGTATCTATTGTTCCGGCGCATAGGCATCAGCTCACCCGGTTGTTGCGCTCGATCAGACGATCCGAGCCACCTTCGGCGACGCGGTTGGCACGTTGTTCGATCAGACGATCGGAACCGCCTTCGGCTACACGGTTTTCACGGCGTTCAATCAGACGATCAGAACCGCCTTCGGCTACACGATTTTCGCGGCGTTCGATCAGACGATCAGAACCGCCTTCGGCTACACGGTTTTCGCGGCGTTCGATCAGACGATCAGAACCGCCTTCGGCCACACGATTCTCACGACGTTCGATCAGACGGTCGGAACCACCTTCGGCTACACGGTTTTCACGACGTTCGATCAAACGGTCAGAACCGCCTTCTGCCAGCGGGTCCAGCGGTTGCGACAGGATGACCGAGCCGGAGCGCGCTTCAGCGGACAGGTGCTGGTCTGCGGCAGGCACGGCGAAGGCGTTGGCGGCCAGAATGGACAGGGAAAGGCTGAGCAGTAATTGGCGTTTCATGATTTCGGTTCTCCTGGGGGAGGGCGACTAAGTGGGTACGAAGCCAATGCTACTCTTGGAAATCCGATAGAAAAGTTCATAAAGGTAATGGTAACAATCAACAGGATTGATACTTTCCGGCGAGGGCTCTAGCGCGGGCCTTTCCTGAGTGCTTTAGTAGGGATTGAGTACCTCGCCCGATGAATTTCGCCTGATTGATGTGGGCGAAATCTGGCAGCAAGGTCAGGAAAAATCCGGTCGATCCGCCATTTCGAGTAAAACCCCTTGGCGTTTCGTCAGTCCCAAGTACACGTGCGTGTCATACGCACGCTGTCTGCCTTTGCTGTCACTGGAGAACCGTGCAATGACGCGCCCCGCCAAAATCATCACCTGGACCCTCGCCAGCCTGCTGCTGGTACTGGTGCTTCTGGTGATCTTCATCGCGACCTTCGACTGGAACCGGGCCAAGCCTTTTCTCAATGAAAAGGTTTCCGAAGCCCTGCATCGCCCCTTCGCCATCAACGGCAACCTTGCCGTGCACTGGCGTCGCGAAGCCGAGGAGGGTGGTTGGCGGGCGTGGGTGCCGTGGCCGCATTTCACCGCCGAAGACCTGACCCTGGGCAACCCGGACTGGCTGAAAGAGCCGCAGATGGTCGGCCTGCAGCAGGTGGATTTCCGCCTTTCGCCGCTGCCGTTGCTGGCGCAGCGCATCGTCATTCCGCGCATCGACCTCAAGTTGCCGACCGCCAGCCTCACGCGCCTGGCCGACGGCCGGGCCAACTGGACTTTCGATTTCGGGCCCAAGGATGAGCAGGCCGAGCCGTCCAAATGGGTGATGGATATCGGCGCCATCGGTTTCGACAAGGGGCAGGTGGCCTTCGATGACCAGACCCTGAAAACCCGCCTCGACGTGCAGATCGACCCGCTGGGCAAACCGCTGCCGTTCAGCGATATCGTCGGCAAGGCGACGGCTGAAAAGGCCGAAAAACAAGGGGCGAAGCCGCAAGACTACGCCTTCGGGCTGAAGGTCAAAGGCACCTACAAGGACCAGGCGCTCTCCGGCGACGGCAAGATCGGCGGGCTGTTGGCGCTGCAGGACGCCAGCCAGCCGTTCCCGGTGCAGGCGGATGTCCGTATCGCCAAGACCCGCGCGATCATCGCCGGGACCCTGACCGACCCGCGCAACCTCGGCACCCTCGACCTGCGCCTGCGTCTGTCCGGCGCCAGCCTGGCCAACCTCTATCCGCTCACCGGCGTCACCCTCCCCGACACCCCGCCTTACCAGACCGACGGTCACCTCATCGCCAAGTTGCATGAGCCCGGCGGCGCGCTGTTCCGCTATGAGGGCTTCAACGGTCGTATCGGCGACAGCGACATTCATGGCGACCTCGCCTTCGTTTCCAGTCAGCCGCGGCCCAAGTTGAGCGGCAAGCTGGTTTCCAACCAGTTGCTGTTCAAGGACCTCGCGCCGCTGATCGGCGCTGACTCCAACGCCCAGCAGAAAGCCCGCGGCGGCGCGGCGAAGCAGCCGGGCGACAAGGTGCTGCCGGTGGAGGAATTCCGTACCGAGCGCTGGCGCGCGATGGACGCCGACGTCAGTTTCAGCGGCAAGCGCATCGTGCAGACCGAGGAACTGCCCTTCACCGACCTCAACAGCCATGTGGTGCTGGACGACGGCGTGTTGAGCCTGGAACCGCTGTCGTTCGGCGTGGCCGGCGGCAAGCTGGACATGCAGGTGCGCCTCGACGGTCGCAGCGCGCCGATGCAGGGCCGGGCGCGGCTGACCGCGCGGGACCTGAAGCTGAAACAGCTTTTCCCCACCTTCGAACCGATGAAAACCAGCTTTGGCGCGCTCAATGGCGACGCCGATATCAGCGGCCGCGGCAACTCGGTGGCGGCCTTGCTGGGCACCTCCAACGGCGATTTGAAGTTGCTGATCAACGATGGCGCGGTCAGCCGCAGCCTGATGGAGATTGCCGGGCTCAACGTCGGCAACTACGTGGTCGGCAAGCTGTTCGGCGACAAAGAAGTGAAGATCAACTGCGCGGCCACCGATGTCGGCATCAAGAATGGCCTGGCGACCACCCGGCTGTTTGTGTTCGATACGGAAAATGCGGTGATCTATGTGGAAGGCACGGCCAACTTCGCGACCGAGCAACTGGACCTGAAGATCAACCCTGAGTCCAAGGGGCTGCGGCTGTTCTCCCTGCGTTCGCCGTTGTATGTGCGGGGTTCGTTCGCCAAGCCATCGGCGGGCGTCCAGGCTGTACCGCTGGCGCTGCGTGGGGCGGGGATGGTGGCGCTGGGCATTGCCGCGGGGCCGGCGGCGGGATTGCTGGCGTTGATCGCGCCGAGCAGCGGGGAGGAGCCGAATCGTTGTACGCCGTTGCTGGAACAGATGAAGGCGGGGAAAGCGCCGAAGACGGTGAAGTAATCCTGATTGTTGCAGCCCCTTTTTTAACCTGTAGGAGCGAGCTTGCTCGCGATTGCGGTCCTGTGGTCGGACCCCATTGCGAGCAAGCTCGCTCCTACAAGGGACAATGGACGAATGGGGCGGGCTACAGGCCCTTCAACAGATCCGCCATATCATCCGCGTGCTCTTCTTCCTGAGCCAGGATGTCTTCGAAGATGCGCCGGGTGGTCGGGTCGCTTTCGCCGATGAACTGGATGATCTCGCGGTAGCTGTCGATGGCGATCCGCTCGGCGACCAGGTCTTCCAGCACCATTTCCTTCAGGTTGCGTCCGGCGACGTACTGCGCGTGGGAGTTCTTGCTCAGGTTGTCCGGGTTCAGGTCCGGCTCGCCGCCCAGTTGCACGATGCGCTCGGCCAGGCGGTCGGCGTGCTCCAGTTCCTGGGTCGCATGTTCGAGAAACTCTTCCGCGGCGACGCTGGCCTTGATACCGCTGGCCATGTAGTAGTGGCGCTTGTAACGCAGGGCGCAGACCCATTCGGTGGCCAGCGATTCATTGAGCAGACGCAGGATGGTCTGGCGGTCGGCGCTGTAGCCTTCGGTCACCGCGCCTTGCTCGACGTGCTGGCGGGCGCGCTCGCGGAGGGTGTTTACATCAGTCAGTTCTACGGTGCTCATGGTTTTCTCCAGGCTGGAAAAGCGGATGCGCCGCGCTCTGCTGGCGCGGTCGCTACATCAGGTACGAGTGCTGAGGCGGGCGGAAAGTTTTATCAGCTCTTCACAGCCTGCTCGTCTTTCTCGCGCTGTTCGCAGGTCTTGAAGCCTTTGGCGTCGACATGCCCGGTGGCATCGAAGCGCACGTAATAGGCTTGCTGATGACCGTCGCGGTTGAGGATGTAGTTGTTGCAGGTGCCGCCGTGGGGCAGGTCGATCACGGTGGACGGGCTGCCGCCGATGGCGATGACGCGCTGCATGGTCATGCCATTCTCGACCTGCTTGACCAGTGGTTCTTCGCGGTAGGTGACGTAATCCACCGGGTTTTCCGGGCGGCTGCCGCAGCCGACCAGGGTGGCGCTGACCAGAAGTGCTGCCAGGGCGTGTTTGTACATGGTCGTACTCCCTCGAAATGGGCCGTCATGGCCCGGTATCAGTTTGGAACCGCGGGCGACGACGGGAGTTCGATTGCGATTGCCATGATTTCGCCTGTAGGGTGGGCGAAATGTCCATGGATCGGGGATCGCCATGTCGCAAGCACTTGCCACCCGTTACCCGCTGGTTCTGGTGCCGGGCATGCTCGGTTTCGTTCGCCTGCTGCTCTACCCGTACTGGTTCGGCATCGTCGCGGCCCTGCGCCGGGGCGGGGCGCAGGTCTATCCGGTGCAGGTGTCGCCGCTGAACAGCACTGAAGTGCGCGGCGAGCAGTTGCTGCGCATCATCGAAGACATCCTCCAGCGCACCGGCGCCGACAAGGTCAACCTGCTCGGCCACAGCCAGGGCGCGCTGACCGCCCGCTACGCGGCGGCCAAGCGCCCGGAATGGGTCGCCTCGGTGACGTCCATCGCCGGGCCGAACCATGGCTCGGAACTGGCCGACTATCTTGAGCGCCAATACCCCGGCGATTCGCCCCGCGGACGTGTGCTCAAGGCCATCCTCCACGGCCTCGGGCGCCTGATGGGCTGGCTGGAAACCGGCTGGAAGGGCCCGGCGCTAGCGATTGACGTGCATGCCTCGCACCAGTCACTGACGTGTGCCGGCGTGGCGCTGTTCAACCAACGTTATCCACAGGGCCTGCCGGAAATCTGGGGCGGCGAAGGGCCGGCCGAGGTCAACGGTGTGCGTTATTACTCCTGGTCCGGGGTGCTCAAGCCGGGCATCACCGACCGCGGCCTCAACCGCCTCGATGGCAGCAACCGCTTCTGTCGCCTGTTCGCCCGCAGTTTCGTGCGCGAGGCGGGGCACTGTGACGGCATGGTCGGGCGCTACAGCTCGCACTTGGGCCAGGTGATTGGCGATGACTATCCGCTGGACCACCTGGACATCGTCAACCAGTCGCTGGGCGCGGTGGGCAAGGGCGCGCAGCCGGTGAAGCTGTTCACCGAACACGCCGCGCGGCTCAAGGCCGCTGGCTGTTGATCTGAACCGGGGATGTAAGAAATCTTGTCTAAACTCCTGTGACCGCTGCACGTCCGACGCGGCGACCAGGAGATTTGCCATGAAGATGATGCGTTTGCCATTGCTGTTGCTGGGAGTGCTGATGGCTTCACAAGGCTTCGCCGCCACCGCGCAGCAGGAAAAGATGAAAACCTGCAACGCCGACGCCACCGCCAAGACACTCAAGGGCGACGAGCGCAAGGCGTTCATGAGCACCTGCCTGAAAGCCAAGCCCGCCACCCAGCAGGACAAGATGAAGACCTGCAACGCCGACGCCGGCACCAAGGCGCTCAAGGGCGATGAACGCAAGGCGTTCATGAGCGACTGCCTGAAGAAAAAATAGCCATTTCCCCGGATGCGCCATTGCCCTGGAGCAATGGCGCGTCGTCCTGTGCCCCGCGCCCCTATGCCTGCCCGCAGAAGGCTGGCAGACTGCCGGCTTTGTCGTCGTGGCTGTCTGAGGTTGTATGACTTTTACCCAGCGTCAGATTGTGCTGGCGAGTTGGATCATCATATTCACCGGCTTGTTGCTGGTCTTGCCGCTCAAGTTGCTGCCGAGCCTCCTGGCCGGGTTGCTGGTGTTCGAGCTGGTCAATATGCTCACGCCGAAACTGCAGCATGTGATCGCCGGGCCGCGAGCGCGCTGGCTGGCGGTAGCCCTGCTTGGCACCCTGGTGGTCAGCACGCTGACACTGGTTTTTGCCGGTGCCATCAGCTTCCTGCTGCACGAAGCGGAAAACCCCGGCGCCTCGCTGGACAAGTTCATGCTGCTGGTGGACCAGGCGCGCGGGCAGTTGCCGCCGTTCGTCGACGCCTACCTGCCGGCCAGCGCTGCCGAGTTCAAGGTGGCCATTGGTGAATGGCTGAAGACTCACCTGGGCGAGTTGCAACTGGTGGGCAAGGGCGCGGCGCACATGTTCGTCACGCTGCTGATCGGCATGATCCTCGGCGCCATCGTCGCGTTGCAGCGGATCCCCGACATCTCACGGCGCAAGCCGCTGGCTGCGGCGCTGTTCGAGCGCCTGTCGCTGCTGGTGCAGGCGTTTCGCAACATCGTTTTCGCGCAGATCAAGATTTCCCTGCTCAACACCGCGTTCACCGGGATCTTCCTCGCCGTGGTGCTGCCGCTGTTCGGCGTGCACCTGCCGCTGACCAAGACGCTGATCGTGTTGACCTTCCTGCTGGGCCTGTTACCGGTGATCGGCAACCTGATGTCCAACACCCTGATCACCATCGTCGGCTTGTCGCTGTCGATCTGGGTGGCGATGGCGGCGCTGGGCTACCTGATCGTTATCCACAAGGTCGAGTATTTCCTAAACGCGCGGATCGTTGGCGGGCAGATCAGTGCCAAGTCGTGGGAATTGTTGTTGGCGATGCTGGTGTTCGAAGCCGCGTTCGGGCTGCCTGGTGTGGTGGCGGGGCCGATTTATTACGCGTACCTGAAGAGCGAGTTGAGGCGGGCGGAGCTGGTTTGAGTCTGTAAGTGTGCCCTTCGCGAGCAAGCTCGCTCCTACAGGGTAGGTGCGAGCTTGTCGGGGCGCCGGTCAGCCGTAGCGCTTGCGCGCCTCGATCGCCAGCCCGCTGCCGATGCTGCCGAAGATGTTGCCTTCGACATGCCGAGCATTCGGCAACATCGCCGCGACGCTCTGGCGCAAGGCCGGGATGCCGCTCGAACCACCGGTGAAGAACACCGTATCCACTTGCTCGACACCGACGCCAGCCTTGAGCAGCAGCTCATCGACGCTGCCGCGCACGCGCTCCAGCAGGTTGTCGATCGCCGCCTCGAACAGCGCCCGGCTCAGGTCCACTTCAAGACCCTTCTCGATCCGGCCAAGGTCCACCAGGCGGTTTTCCGCGTGGGTCAGCTCGATCTTGGTCGCTTCCACTTCCATCGCCAGCCAGTGCCCGGCGCGTTGGTCGATCAGCTTGAACAGGCGGTCGATGCCGAGGGTGTCTTCGATGTCGTAGCGCATGCTGCCCAGCGCCAACTGGGATTTCTGCGAGTACACCGAGTTGATGGTGTGCCAGGTGGCGAGGCTCATGTGATGGCTGGTGGGCATCAGCGCCTGGCTTTTCATCCGGCTGCCATAGCCGAACAGCGGCATGACACCCTGCAGGCTCAGTTGCTTGTCGAAGTCGGTTCCGCCGATGTGCACGCCGCCGGTGGCGAGGATGTCGTCCTGGCGGTCATCGAGCATGTGCCGTTCAGGCGCGAGGCGGATCAGCGAGAAGTCCGACGTACCGCCGCCGATGTCGACGATCAGTACCAGCTCTTCACGGTCGATGCCCGACTCGTAGTCGTAGGCCGCAGCGATGGGCTCGAACTGGAAAGAGACGTCCTTGAAGCCGATTTTTTTCGCGACATCGGCCAGGGTGTCTTCGGCTTCCTGGTCGGCGGCCTGGTCGTCATCGACGAAATGCACCGGACGACCCAGCACCACTTCATCGAATGCCCGGCCGGCGTCGGCCTCGGCGCGCTTCTTCAATTCGCCGATGAACATGCCGAGCAGGTCCTTGAACGGCAGGGCGGTACCCAGGACGCTGGTGTCGTGCTTGATCAGCTTGGAGCCCAGCAGGCTCTTGAGCGAGCGCATCAGGCGGCCTTCGTAGCCTTCCAGGTATTCGCTCAGCGCCAGGCGGCCATACACCGGACGGCGCTCCTCGATATTGAAGAACACCACCGAAGGCAGGGTGATCTTGCCGTCTTCGAGGACGATCAAGGTCTCCTCGCCGGGGCGGTGCCAGCCGACGGTGGAGTTTGACGTGCCGAAGTCGATACCACAGGCACGGGCCGGGGATGCGTGATTCATGGAAGCGGTTCCGGAGTAAAAACGGCCGCGCAGTGTATGCCAGCCGCTGACAGAATCAAGACCGATTATCTGCTCCGTGACAAACCTGGCCCGGCCTTGAAAGGCTATGCTTGACCCCAATCTTCACACGCAGTGAATTTGATAACCGATGGTGATTCCTTAGATGGATTTCAAAGACTATTACAAGATACTCGGCGTAGAGCCCACGGCGGACGAAAAGGCGATCAAGACCGCCTACCGCAAGCTGGCGCGCAAGTATCATCCGGACGTCAGCAAAGAGCGTGGCGCCGAAGACAAATTCAAGGAGGCCAACGAGGCCTACGAAGTGCTGAGCAGCCCTGAAAAGCGCGCTGAGTACGACGAAATTCGCAAGTACGGCCAGCATGGCCGGCCCTTCCAGGGGCCTCCCGGCTGGGAGAGCCGTGGTGGTGGCGACGCGGGTGGCTTCGGCAACGGTGGCGATTTCTCGGACTTCTTCAGCTCGATCTTCGGGTCGGCCGGGCGCGGCAACGGCAATCCGTTTGGCCGTGGCCAGCAACAGCGCAGTACCGGTCGGCGAGGGCAGGACGTGGAAATGGAACTGGCAGTGTTCCTCGAGGAAACCCTGGCCAACGAATCGAAGAAGATCAGCTTCCAGATTCCGCAGCACAACGCCCAGGGCCAGCGCACAGGCGATACCACCAAGACCCTCAACGTCAAGATCCCCGCCGGGGTGACCGACGGCGAGCGCATCCGCCTCAAGGGCCAGGGCGCACCGGGTGTTGGCGGTGGGGCGAACGGCGATCTGTACCTGATCATCCGCTTCGCACCGCATCCGCTGTTCGATGTCGAAGGTCATGACCTGATCATCACTGTGCCGCTGGCGCCGTGGGAAGCCGCGTTGGGCACCAAGGTGGAAATGCCGACCCTTACCGGCAAGGTCAATCTGACCATTCGTCCCGACAGCCAGAGCGGTCAGCGCCTGCGCATCAAGGGCATGGGCCTGTCGAACAAGCAGGGCGAACGTGGCGACCTGTACGCGCAACTGAAGGTGGTGATGCCGCCACAGTCGGATGCGGCGACGCGTGAATTGTGGAGCAAACTGTCGGAGAAGGCCGGGTTCAACCCGCGAACTCAATGGAGTAAGTGACCATGAGCAGCACCCTGATCGTTCAGCTGGATATGCGCACGTTTTGTCAGGAAGCCGAGTTGCCGGTGGACTGCGTGATCGAAATCGTCGAACACGGCATTGTTGAACCATTGGGGCGAACACCGGAGGACTGGCTGTTCGACGCCCAGGCGCCGGTGCTGGCCAAGCGCGCGGCGCGCCTGCACCAGGAGCTGGAACTGGAGTGGGAAGGCGTGGCGCTGGCGCTGCAGTTGCTGGAGGAAGTGCGGCAACTGCGCAGCGAGAACGACATGCTGCGGCAGCGGTTGGGGCGGTTTGTGCAGTGATTGTTCTGTGTTATTCAGGGCCGAACCGTAGCGATGAGGCCCTGAATTACACCATCACCCCGGCGGCAATGCCCCCGGATTCAACACCAACTGCATAAACGTCAAATCCAGCCACTTGCCGAATTTCACCCCCACCTGCGGCATCTGCCCGTTCAGGGTGAAACCCAGCCGCTCATGCAGGCGGATTGACGCGGCATTACCGCTCTCGATCGCGGCCACCATCACGTGTTTTCCACAGCCTCGCGCCCGTTCGACCAGGGCCAGCATCAGCTTCGGCCCCAGGCCGTTGCCGCGCTGGTCGGCGCGGATGTACACCGAGTGCTCGACGGTATGGCGAAAGCCTTCGAATGGCCGCCAGTCGCCGAACGAGGCATAACCGACCACCTCGCCCGCGGCATCCACCGCCACCAGGATCGGGTATTTCTGTGCCTGGCGTGCGTCGAACCAGGCCTGGCGGTTGGCCAGTTCCACCGGTTGTTCGTTCCAGATCGCCGTGGTGTTGAGCACGGCGTCGTTGTAGATGTCGCGAATGCCCGGCAGGTCATCGGGCACGGCATCGCGGATCAGGTCTGTCATGGCAAGGTTCCGGGATTGAGCAGGCGGTCAGATTAAATGGTTACCAGCCCGCGTACACCCTCGGCCTCCATGTTTTCGCCGCGTCCTTGCTGGACGATTTCGCCACGGGACATCACCAGGTACTGGTCGGCCAGTTCCGCGGCGAAGTCGTAGAACTGTTCCACCAGCAGGATCGCCATATCGCCGCGGGCCGCCAGTTTGCTGATTACCACGCCGATTTCCTTGATCACCGAGGGCTGGATGCCTTCGGTGGGTTCGTCGAGGATCAGCAGCCGCGGACGGCTGGCCAAAGCGCGGCCGATGGCCAGTTGTTGCTGCTGGCCGCCGGACAGGTCGCCGCCACGGCGGTGTTTCATCTGCAGCAGCACCGGGAACAGCTCATAGATGAATTCCGGGACGCTCTTGGCCTCTTTGGCGCTGAAGCGCGACAGGCCCATCAGCAGGTTTTCCTCGACGGTCAGGCGCGGGAAGATCTCGCGGCCTTGCGGTACATAGGCGATACCGGCGTGGACCCGCTGATGCGGCTTGAGCTGGGTGATGGCCTGGCCTTCCCAGGACACGCTGCCCTCGCGGGACGGGATCAGGCCCATCAGGCAACGCAGCAGCGTGGTCTTGCCCACGCCGTTGCGGCCCAGCAGGCACGTGACTTCGCCGACCTTCGCCTCGAAAGACAGGCCGCGCAGGATGTGGCTGCCGCCGTAGTACTGGTGCAGGGAATCGATTTTCAGCATGTGGTTG